>CANNRR010000012.1 GCA_947508055.1 Burkholderiales bacterium | reverse complement strand
TGCGGCTACAGCTTGACCTTCAAGGTTTTGGAAATCAAGGCCAGCGACTGTGGGCTGTCCCACTCCTGGGCGCCGTAATACTTGCCCAGCACCTTGCCCTGCGCATCGATCAGCAGGGTCAGCGGGAGGTGGTCGGCGCCAAGCATGTTTTCCAAAAAAAGTTCGTGGTCAATGAAATTGCTGAAGGTGATGTTGAACTGCTTGACGAAGGCCTGCGCCCGGTCCCGATAGTCGTCGGTGGAGATGCCGATGACGTTGAGCTGCTTTCCGCCAAAGCGGCGCGACAGGCGCTCCAGCGAGCCCATCTCTTGGCGGCAGGGGCCGCACCAACTGGCCCATACATTGATGACCAGGGGTTTGCCACGAAAATCTGACAGCCGCCGGGAGGGCGTGGAGATTCCCTGCATGGATGCTTCGCGCAGCACGCTGCCGATGGCCACTTCGCCTGTCGTTGCGGCCAAGGTCAACTGGCAAGCTGCTGCCAGCAACAGACCTAAAACGACTTTCGCCTGGTTCATGCGAATCAACATGGAGGTCACACCTTACGGCCTGACCTTGTTGACCTGGAGCTTGATGCCGCTGGCACCCAACTTGACAGTTTGCACGGCGGAAATCAAATCACCGGGCTCGGCCTGTGCCATGCCGGATTTGGAGATGCGGGCTTCGACCTCGACCTGGCTGGCCATCGAAATACGCGCCTGCGGGGTCAAGGCCAGCGAATCATCCAGTGTGAACTTGAGCGGCAGCTCGGATGCGTTAGCGCGCACCACCGCCACTGGCATACGCGAGCCCGGCGCGCGGGCAATCACCATCACGGTGTCGTTCGGCCCAGCCTTGGCTTTGAGTGAGGCGTCGAGTTCCACCTGGCCGCTGACGCTTGCACCAGCACTGGCCTTGGCGGGCGCACCGCCAGAGTTAGCAGCGGACATGACGGGGCCTTTAGCTGGCGCTTTGAGAGCCGCTTTGGGCGCTGTTTTGCCAATCGCCGTGTAGGCGGAGTCAATCGATTCCTTCAGCATGCGGGCGTCTTCAGAGTCAGGTTCCACTTGCTGAATCAAGCGCTCCCAGATGCGGATGGCCGATTCAAACTGGTTGCCGCGGAAGGCCGCAGTTCCGGCAAGCCACAGGGCCATGGCGTTCTCGGGGTCGACCTTCAGGGCCTTTTCAATGAGCTGCGTGGGCTTGCCCGCAAAATTGCCATTGGCATTGGTGGCGGCCAGGTCGGCATAGATGGCGAGCAACTGGGCATCGGTGTCCAAGAAGGCCCCGGCACGCACAAAGGCATGCTCGGCTTCGACGTTGCGCCCCAGCATCTTGTAAGAGCGCGCCAGCATGGCCCAGCCTTGCAGGTTGTCAGGTTCATTTTCCAGCTTTTTGGCAAGCCCGGCAGTCAACTTCTCCATGTCGGGCATGCTGGCGCCTGACTGGGCACCATGCTGCGTGCTATTGGGCTGCAATGCACCAGGACTGCCCAGCAGTACATAGAGCCCAATGGCGGCAATAGGCAAAAACAGGCCAACTGCGAGCATGGTTTTTTTGGGCGCCTTCAGGGTAGACGTTGCGTCTGCCTCTGCGGTGTCGTCAATCACGCGTCGCTGCAATTCAGCGCGGGCTTGTTCGTAGTCCGCCTCCGCCAGGGTGTTCTCTGCGCGGTCCCGGTCCAGGCGTGCAAGCTGGTCGCGGTAAATCGCGGCGTTCAATTGACGCCGCGAAACATTCACATTGGAAGATTTCAACAAGAAAGGCCTGAACAGCAACGCCAGCACCAGCACAACCGCCAGAGCCCCGGCAACCCAAAATCCAATCATTTTTCGCCTTCCTGGAGCATCGCCTCGGCGCGCTTGCGTTCATCTTCAGTCAATACTTCGGTGCCAACGTCGGTGCTGCGTCGGCGCAAGTACACAAACAGGGCCACCACACCAAGGATCATCAGCCCAAACGGGCCCGCCCAAAGAAGCCAGGTGCTGGGCTTGACGGGGGGACGATAGAGCACGAAATCGCCGTAGCGGCTGACCATGAACTCTCGGATTTCAGCGTCGGTCTTGCCCTGCTTGATGAGTGTGCGCAGCTCGCGGCGCAGGTCATTTGCCAGGTCGGAGCGAGAGCCAGCGAGGGACTCGTTCTGGCACACCAGGCAACGCATTTCCTCGGAGATGACAATCAGGCGCTGCTCGACCACCGGGTCCTCGGCCAACTGCGTGGCTTCTTTGGCGATTGCGCCGCCGCACGCGAGCAAGACCAGCATAAGTGCGTAAATAATTTTCACGATTTCTTGAGCTCGTTGATGAGGGGAATGATGGTCTTTTCGAGCGCCTCGGCGGTGATCGGACCAATGTGTTTGTAGCGGATGACGCCTGCCTTGTCGATCAAATAGCTCTCGGGTACGCCATACACGCCGTAGTCGATGCCGACACGTCCGTCGCTATCAAATGCAATGACGTCATATGGGTTACCACTGCGCTGGAGCACACCCAAAGCGTCCTTGCGCTGGTCTTTGTAGTCCAGACCAATGATGGGGATCATTTGCTGGCGGGCAAATTGCATCAGCACCGGGTGCTCTTGCCTGCAGGCTACACACCACGAGGCCCACACGTTGAACAACCAGACCTTGCCTTTCAAGTCTTCTGCTGCAAATTGCAGCCCGGGCTGCTCCAGTTGCGGGACCTTGAATGCTGGCGCCGGCTTGTTCACCAGCGGGGATGGGACCTCGTGCGGGTCCAACCGCAGGCCCGCCGCCAGAAAGACGACCAGCACGCCAAACAGTGCCAGTGGAATCAGAAATTTTGCTTTCATGGTGTAGCACCCTTCAGTTTGCGAGCGACCGGCATCGCTTGGGGCGTAACAGCCGGCTCTTTAACCCGCAACCGGTAGCGCCGGTCCGACATGGCAAACAGCCCGCCCAGCGCCATCAACAGGCAGCCGCCCCAGATCCAGTCGACAAATGGTTTGAAATACACGCGCACCGCCCATGCTTTGCCTTCAAGGGGCTCGCCCAGCGAGACATAGACGTCACGGGTAAAGCCAGCATCAATAGCCGCTTCGGTCATGGGCATGGTGGAGGAAAAATAGCTGCGCTTCTCGGGCTGGAGTATGTTGGGTGCGCCGCCGTTGCGGGTCACTTCAAACTCGCCGCGTGCCGCACTGTAGTTGGGGCCTGTCACATCCTTGACGCCAATCATCTTGAACTGGTAACCGCCCACCAGCACCGTATCTCCGGGCTCCATGCGCACGTCCTGCTCTTCCTGGAAGCCTCCCACCATGGTGACACCAAAGGCAAAAACGGCGATGCCAAAGTGGCCCAGATGCATACCCCAGAACGATGCAGGCGGAATGCTGCTTTTGAGTCGACGCGCGATCTGAATTACGCCAGACGAGGCGATCCAGACCGACAGGGCTACGCCCAGGCCGGTCATCACGGTCCAGCCACCCGCAAGATGGGGGACCAGTACGCCAGCCACCAGGGCCAGGACACCGGGAATCCACATCCGCATGGCGATCTCTTTAACATCGGTATTTTTCCAGCGGGCCAAGGGCACCGCCGCCAGCAAAAACATGACGGGTGCCATGAGGGGCACGAAAACCGCATTGAAATACGGCGCACCAACCGAGATTTTTCCCAGTTTCAGGGCATCAATGAACAGCGGATAGAGTGTGCCCAGCAGGACCGATGCACAGGCGACCACCAGGAGCACATTGCCCGTCAGCAGCAGCGACTCGCGAGACATCAATGCAAAGGACCCGCCCAGCGCGACCTTGGGCGCACGCCAGGCGAATAAAACGAGTGAGGAGCCCACGACCAAGAACAACAGCACCAGAATAAAAATACCGCGCCGGGGGTCGGTCGCAAAGGCATGCACCGAGGTCAATACGCCTGATCGCACCAGAAACGTACCCAGCAAGGACAGAGAAAAAGCGCCAATAGCCAACAGCACGGTCCAGCTCTTGAAGGTGCCACGTTTCTCGGTCACCGCCAGAGAATGTATGAGGGCGGTACCAATCAGCCAGGGCATAAAGGAGGCGTTTTCAACCGGGTCCCAGAACCACCAACCGCCCCACCCGAGTTCGTAATAGGCCCACCACGATCCCAGTGCAATGCCGAGCGTGAGAAAGACCCATGCAGCGGTGGTCCAGGGCCGCGACCAGCGCGCCCAGGCAGCATCGAGCCGGCCGGACAGCAGTGCAGCAATTGCGAAGGAAAAGGCCACCGCAAAACCCACATAACCCATGTACAGCATGGGGGGGTGGAAGACCAGACCGGGGTCTTGCAACAGGGGATTGAGGTCGCGTCCGTTCTCGGCCGCGGGTAACAGGCGGTCAAACGGGTTGGATGTAAACAGTATGAACAGCAACAAACCGGAAGTGACCAATCCCAACACACCAATCACGCGCGCCACCATGGTGTCGTCGAGCGTGCGAGAGAACTGGGCTACGGCCACTGTCCAGCCCGACAGCAGAAACACCCACAGCAGCAGGGAGCCTTCATGGCCGCCCCAGACGGCGCCAAATCGGTAAAGGGTCGGCAGTTGGGAGTTGGAATGCGCTGCCACGTACTGGACCGAGAAGTCGTTGAGGTAAAAGCTCCAGGCCAGCGCAACAAACGACGCAGCCAGCATCAGGAACGCCGCTTGGGCGGCAGGGCGCGCCAGCGCGGTCCACTCACGGCGAGCATAGTGAGCGCCAAGAATTGGAAGAACGCCCTGCACCACGCAGATACAAAGGGCAAGAATCAGTGCGAAATGGCCAAGTTCAGGGATCATGGTGCGCTTGCGCCTTTCATTTTTTGAGCTTTTTCGAGTGCATCTTTTGCTTCGGGCGGCATGTAGTTCTCATCGTGCTTTGCCAGCACTTCGGTGGCGATGTATTCGCCACCGTCGCCGGGCTTGACTTGTACGACGGCGCCTTTGCCCTCTTTGAATAGATCAGGCAATATGCCGGTGTAGGCGACCGGAATGTCTTTTACCAGGTCGGTCATGATGAAGTGCACGGTGACGTTTTCTCGGCGCACGGACCCTTCCTTGACCAACCCGCCAATGCGAAAAGCCTGAAGCTTGGGCGCCTTGCCGGCGAACACGTCGCTGGGCGTGACATACAGGGCAATATTGCTATTGAGGGCATTCAAAACCAAGGCGGCTGCGATGCCGACTACTGCAAGTCCGCCGCCAATGATGGCGGCACGTTTTTTCCAGCGTTTCACTTGTTTTCCAATTCCATTTTTTCGGCCAGCGCCTGGCGGCGCAAAGTTCGGACAATCTCACTATGACGCCTGCCGATGAGCAAAGGTTCCGCCAAAAAAGCCACGGCACAGACGCCAAAGCTGCCCCATACGTAGAGGCCGTAGCCGCCCATGGCGAAAAAGTCGCCAACAGAGTTCCAGATCATGCTTTGATCTCCTTCAACTGCTTGACCCAATCCGTGTGTGATTCGCGTTCGAGAATAATCGCTCGCAACCGGGTTAGCGCCACCGCAATCGAATACATCCACAAACACAGGGCCATCAGAAGCATGCCCCACAACATCGTGACGGCCATGGACGATTTGGTCAGATTGATGCTGGAGCCCTGATGTAACGTGTTCCACCAAATGACAGAGTAGTAAATGATGGGCACATTGACTGCACCCACCAAGGCCAGCACAGCACCCGCTTTGTCGGCCCTGCGCGGATCATCAATGGAAGCCTGGAGTGCCATGAACCCCAAGTACAGAAAGAAGAGAATCAACTCAGACGTTATACGCGCATCCCACACCCACCAAGTACCCCACATTGGCTTGCCCCAGAATGCGCCGGTCCACAAGGACAGAAAAGCCATCAAGGCGCCAGTGGGCGCCAGCGCCTGTGCCATCATGCTCGACAGCCGGGCGTTGAGCGACAAACCAACGGCAGCCCAAGCCGCCATCGCCATATAGATGACCATCGACATCCAGGATGCGGGGACGTGAATGAAGATGATGCGGTAGCCTTCACCTTGCTGTGCGTCTGTGGGGGCCACAAAAAAGCCCATCCACAGTCCTGCCACTCCAAACAGTGCAGCCAACGCCCAGAACAAGGGGATCATCTTGCCCGCCAACGGGTAAAAGTTGTGTGGACTAGAAAACCTGAACCAGTTGATCAATCGGTTACTCATTCCAATGCAATCCTTAAAGCAGCCGTGGCGGCCCACGGCGCAAAAAAAGCGGCCAGAGCCAAAATGGCCGCCAGCAACGACAAGTGCCCATCCGCACCCAAACCCGAAATGTGAGCTTCCACTGCGCCAGCACCAAAAATGAGAGCCGGGATATACAGTGGCAGAACCAGCAAGCTCAACAGCACTCCACCGCCACGAACGCCCAGCGTGAGTGCCGCACCAATGGCACCGATCAGCGACAACAATGGCGTGCCCAGCAGCAATGCCAACATCAGGACGCCCAGTGCACCCATGTCCAGGTCGAACTGCATGCCCAGCACAGGTGCTATCAGCACCAGTGGCAAACCACTGACAAGCCAGTGGGCAACGATTTTGCCAAAAACCAGCAACACCAGTGGCGTCGGGGATATGACCATTTGTTCCAGAGTGCCGTCAGCATGGTCGCCTGCGAACATACGCTGCAAACCCAACATGCTTGCCAGCAGTGCTCCAACCCACAGGACGCCGGGCGCGATCTTGCGCAAGAGTGCTGGCTCAGGGCCTATGCCCAACGGGAACAGGCTGCTGACGATGACAAAGAAAAACAGCGCCGTCAACACTTCACTCTTGCGACGCATCACCATCAGAAGGTCGCGCCGGACAATGGCGAACATTGCGTTCATAACTGGACCACCCGGCCGCCCGGTATGGGCATGGTCTGGTGGCTTGTCAGCACAGCCATGCCACCACCGGCTACATGATCCGAAATCAGCACTGCCAGCAAGTCCACTGCCTTGACATCCAGTGCAGTGAAAGGTTCGTCAAGCACCCAAAGTTTGGCCTTGCGAGTGGCCAACCGCGCCAGCATGACACGTCGCTTCTGGCCAGCCGAGAGCACGCGCACGGGCAACTCCTCGCGGCCCTTGAGTCCGAAGCGGTAGAGCGCCTGTATGGCATCCGTCTCCTGCAGGTCAGCCCCATCCATGGCCGCCGCGAAGGCCAAATTCTCCATCGCGGTCAGGTCTTCCTTGAGCGCGCCATGGTGGCCGAAGAACAGCAGGTTTTGACGGTAGGAGGAATCGGCGTCTCCAATGGGTTGATCGCACCAACGGATTTCCCCCGCAGCGGGCTGAGACAAGCCCGCCAGCAAGCGCAGTAGACTGGTTTTGCCTGCGCCGTTTTCACCACGCACGTGCAGCCACTCGCCCGCACCGACTGCGAGATCGAGCCCAGCAAACAGGCGGCGGTCGCCGCGCACGCAGGTCAACCCATGTGCACTCAGCATGAAACAGAAATGGAAGTCAAATTGGATGGGGACGCACTTGCGGTCAAGATCGCGACGATTTAGGGTGAGGCGAGATAGTTGATTGTAATCAACTCGGATGATTAAGGCTGTTACCAATTGTTGGTATCCCCCTGCCCTGTAAGGCCCTTCACACCCGTCGCAACGGGCCCGGCCGCTATAATCGCCGGTCGCTTCAGCGGCAGCCCCGGCCTACCCAAGGACCCCATGAGCAACACCAACCACACACACGCACACGAAGCGGACCATTCCGGTTCAACCAAAACTCCCAAGCAATTGCTGGTGTCCGTGTTTTTCTCATTTATCGTGCCTGTCTTTGTGATCGGTAGTTTGGCGTACCTGGTGTCGTCGGCCAACAGGCCGCATGTCAGTTCCGCAGATCTCGCACAGGCGGCGACGGCCCGCATCCAAAAGGTTGGAAGCGTGGAATTCCGCGACGCCAACCGCGAAATGAAAACCGGACAACAAGTATTCGCGGCTCAGTGCACCACTTGCCACACGGCCGGTGTCGCGGGCGCACCCAAGTTTGGTGACGCTGCAGCGTGGGGCCCGCGGGTCAAGACGGGATTCGAGGCATTGCTGAATTCGGCTCTGAAGGGCAAAAACGCCATGGGTCCCCAAGGGGGTGGCGATTTTGACAACTTTGAAATTGCCCGCGCGGTGGTCTACATGGCAAACGCCGGTGGCGCCAAGTTCGCCGAACCAGCCAAACCTGCGCCCGGCAAGTAATCAGACCCAAAAACGAAAAAGCCGGCTACCCATGCCGGCTTTTTTGCGACCAGTAATTTTATTGATTAGGGCTTAAGCCCCCGTGAATAGTGCGCAACACGCTATATATTCGATAGCATTATTCGTTTTTAACCGGGCTCAGCATATAGCCATATCGCTTGGCCAGGTCGGACCTCTGCACCGCGTGAGCCTCCCAAATGCCGGTTTCGAGCGCCAGGGCCGCCACCCCAACATCCAGCGTGTGAACCAGCCCAAAACCCAGTGACGTCTCCATATAGAGCCATCCGTGCTCGTCCATCAGACAGGCTAGGCAGTCGGTTGCCTGGCCGGTATGGGCCTGTACGCTGAAGTCTGACTGAACCCGCCACACCCAGGGCGCCACTTCGAGTTCCACATACACGCGCTGCGGCCCGTTCTGGAAAAACCAGCGGCCTTGATCGTCGGCCGTGTAGTTTCGCTCGATAAAAGCAATCAACTTTTCGTGCTGCAACCTGGAGCCTTTGGCCGCGAGAAGCCCGCCGGCAAACGGACCCAGCGCCTGCGTCCGGTCGTCGCGCATGTACCAGTTGCCACGGGCATCGAGTCCCAGCCAGCCAAAGCAGTCGGGCACGTTGGGCCACTTGGCCATGGCCAGCTTCACGATGTCATCCATGTTGGAAATTCTGCGTGTGTCCAATACGGCTCAGGAGCCAGCGGCCCACTGCATCGGACATGGAGCGCACGTGGCCGGGCAGTCGGCCCTGCGTTGAGTTCTCCACAAATGTTTTGCGGGCGTAGAGTGCGGTCCAGATGGTTTGAAGGTTGCCACCAGGCAACCAGGGGGGTGCTATGTAGTTCACAGCACTGTCTCATGGTTGTTCAATGACAGTAGGGCAATTTGACTCAATGCAGAACCTGCGCAAACTGGTTGATCTCCTGAACGTCATCCTGCGACCCGGGGCTGGCGTGGTGCACCACCAACCGCCAACCCTGAGGTGTTTTGTGAAATACATTGGTCGCCAATACGTAGGCTTTGGCCGGACCATCGCTGGTCATCACCTCGATGCGTTCGAGCACGCTGTGCACCGCCGCGGTCAGGGTGCCGACGCGGCGAATCGATTCAGGGTAAACATGTATGGATCCTTCGTGACCAAAAATGGCGTCAAACGCCGCCCGTATGGCACCCATGCCGACCACACGAGGGCCGCCGGGGTGTATGCAGACGATGTCGTCCTCATCTGCCCAGCAGGCCATGAGTTTTTCAATGTCCGCCAATTGGAGCGCTTCGTAAAACAGTGCTTCCACCTCGTCGGGCGTCCCACTGAGGTTATTGGCGTGTTGGCGTGCTTTGGGCATGGGCGGCATTGGTGACTGTAGCCACCATTTTGCCGGGTTTATCCGAACGACGGTCAGCACTTGCGTTTTGCGCCACGCAGCGCTATATATGCAGCGGCGGGTACAGTGGCGTTGTGTCTCTTGATTCGACCGACAGTCGCCCCGTGTATGCTCATATCCTGCAACTTGATGGAGATCGCGATGAAGACTTGGATTTTGGCTTTGCTGTCTGCTGTGGCGCTGACTGGCTGTGGGTACAACGATTTCCAGCGGCTTGACGAACAGACGACGTCCGCCTGGAGTGAGGTTCTCAACCAGTACCAGAGGCGAGCGGATTTGGTCCCCAATATTGTGGCGACGGTCAAGGGTGAGGCAAGTTTTGAACAGGACACTTTGACCAAGGTGGTGGAGGCACGAGCCAAGGCCACTTCAATGCAGGTAACTCCGGAGACGTTGAACAACCCGGAGGCATTCAAGAAGTTCCAGGCTGCACAAGGCGAGCTCAGCGGCGCACTAAGCCGACTGATGGTGGTCAGCGAGCGCTACCCGGATTTGAAGGCCAATAAGGGTTTCAGTGATTTGCGTGTGCAACTGGAGGGCACCGAGAACCGCATTACCGTGGCCCGCAACCGCTACATTCAGTCTGTGCAGGAATACAACGTGCTGGCACGCAGCTTCCCCAGCAACCTGACCGCTATGGCCTTCAGCTACCAACCCAAGCCTGCATTCGCCGTGCAGAACGAAACGGCGATCACAGCGCCCCCTGTTGTGGATTTCAACAAGAAATAGGTTCCGGCAATGTTCCTGCGTTGGCTTGCCACACTAGTTCTGTGCTGTGCCGCGTTGGGCGGTGGAGCTCAGGCGTTGGCGCCGATTCCCCAACTGGTCAGCCACGTAGTCGACACGGTAAACCTCCTGGACTCCGAACAACGGCTGGCGCTGGAACGCAAGCTTGGGGCGCTGGAGTCAGGCACCGGCTCGCAAGTGGTCGTCCTGATTGTGGGCACCACGCAGCCCGAAGACATAACCAGTTTCAGCAACCGCGTCGGCAATGCCTGGAAGATTGGCCGCAAGGGAATAGGCGACGGTTTGCTGGTGGTTGTGGCCAAAGACGACCACAAACTGCGCATCGAAGTTGCCAAGTCGCTCGAAGGTGCGATTCCTGACTTGGCTGCGAAGCAGATTATCGACACAGCCATTACGCCGCGCTTCAAGCAGAATGATTACGCGGGGGGACTCGAGACCGGCGTGGACCAAATCGTCGCGTTGATCAAAGGAGAGGCTCTGCCGATGCCGCCCGGGGGCGGGGCCGCCCAGGCAGGGTCGGCCGACTTTGAATGGCAAAACCTGATTGTTTTTGTTTTTTTTGGGGTGGTCTTTGTTGGCGCCATCATTCGGCGGGTGCTGGGTAACAAGCTGGGCTCAGTGGTGACCGGTGGCGCGGTCGGCGTGGTGGTCAACCTGATAACCGGCAGTGTTTTGATGGCGGCGCTGGCAGCGATAGCAGCCACGGTCTTCGTTCTGGTTACCAGCTTGGGAAACACTTTGCGTGGGCGCGGTGGTGGTGGGTTCGGAGGTACGGGCGGGGGCTGGAGTTCGAGCTCAGGTGGCGGAGGTTTTAGTTCTGGCGGTGGTGGAGACTTTGGCGGCGGTGGCGCCTCGGGAGACTGGTGATGTTTGAGAGAGTGAAACGTTTGGTGCGGCACCGGTGCATGGAAGACAAACATGGCTCCATCGGGCACAACATGCTTCAGCGGCTGACGCAGCGTGTGACGGCCAGTGAGTCCCTGCATACCGGCGAGATCCGCATTTGCATTGAATCTGCCCTGCCTAACAGTTACCTGCTTCGACCTGGCGCAATGCGGGTCATTACCCGCCAGCGTGCCATCTCACAATTCGGCAAGCTGCATGTCTGGGACACGGAGCACAACAACGGTGTTTTGATCTACCTGCTACTTGCCGAGCGGACGATCGAATTGGTGGCTGATCGGGGACTTAACCACTTGGTCAGTCAGGCAGATTGGCAGCAGATGGTGCATAACCTGGGTGAATCGGTTCGGAATAATCGGCTGGAAGTTGGCCTCACTCAAGCGATTGATACGGTGACCGCGGTGCTGGTTGAACACTTCCCGTTGGGGCCCCTTGCGGTTCGACCGAACGAATTGCCGGACCAGCCCGCCTTGTATTGATTGCCGCCTGCGGTATACAGAATCACTATTGAAAAAGCCGCCCTGAGGCAGCTTTTTTTTGGGCAAGCCAGGCCCTACTTCCTCTGGCGGTACTTGCGAAGCGCAGCAATTTGAGCTGCCATGATGGCGAGCTCGGATGTGGCACGGGCCATATCAATTTCGCTCTTGGCGTTCTTGAGTGCTTCCTCTGCAGCTGCCCGAGCTGCATTGGCTTTTTCATCGTCCAGATCCTTGCCGCGAATCGCGGTGTCGGACATGACCGTGACACAGTTGGGCTGCACTTCCAAAATGCCGCCAGCCACGAAGACGAATTCTTCGGTGCCGTCGGCCTTTTCGATGCGCACCGAACCGGCCTTGATGCGGGTGATCAGGGGCGTGTGGCGGGGATAAATGCCGAGCTCACCGGCTTCACCGGGTAGTGCCACAAACTTGGCCTCGCCGGAGAAGATGGACTCTTCAGCACTGACCACATCAACATGGATGGTGTTCATACAATTCCTAATCAGACCTTTTTGGCCTTTTCGATGGCTTCGTCAATCGTACCGACCATGTAGAACGCCTGTTCCGGCATGTGATCGCATTCACCGTTCACGATCATCTTGAAACCACGGATGGTTTCCGACAGCGGAACGTACTTACCAGGTGAACCGGTAAACACTTCAGCCACGAAGAAGGGTTGGCTCAGGAAACGCTGAATTTTGCGGGCACGGGCCACGGCCAGTTTGTCTTCTGGCGCCAAGTCATCCATACCCATGATGGCGATGATGTCGCGCAGTTCGCGGTAGCGCTGCAGCGTACCCTGAACGGCGCGCGCCGTGTTGTAGTGGTCTTCACCGACCACTTGGGGAGACAGCTGGCGACTGGTCGAATCCAATGGGTCCACCGCAGGGTAGATACCCAGTGACGCGATGTCACGGGACAGCACCACAGTGGAATCGAGGTGAGCAAAGGTTGTAGCAGGCGAGGGGTCGGTCAAGTCATCGGCTGGAACGTACACGGCCTGAATGGACGTGATGGAGCCAACCTTGGTCGACGTAATACGCTCTTGCAAACGGCCCATTTCTTCAGCCAGTGTAGGCTGGTAACCCACGGCAGAGGGCATACGACCCAACAGGGCGGACACTTCGGTACCGGCCAGTGTGTAGCGGTAGATGTTGTCCACGAAGAACAAAACGTCTTTTCCTTCGTCGCGGAAGGACTCAGCGATAGTCAAGCCGGTCAGGGCCACGCGCAAACGGTTGCCAGGAGGCTCATTCATCTGGCCGTACACCATGGCCACCTTCGACTCTTCGAGGTTCTCCAGGTTCACCACGCCGGAGTCAGCCATCTCGTGGTAGAAGTCGTTACCTTCACGGGTACGCTCACCCACACCGGCAAATACGGACAAACCGCTGTGCGCCTTGGCGATATTGTTGATCAACTCCATCATGTTCACGGTCTTGCCGACGCCGGCACCCCCGAACAGTCCGACCTTGCCGCCCTTGGCGAACGGGCAAACCAAGTCAATCACCTTGATACCGGTTTCCAGCAGCTCTTGTGAAGGGCTTAGTTCGTCATAGGCCGGTGCCTTGCGGTGAATCGACATGGTCAATTCCGCGTTGACGGGACCACGCTCATCAATCGGGGTACCCAGCACGTCCATGATGCGGCCCAAAGTAGCCTTGCCCACGGGAACCATGATGGATTCCGCGGTATTCTTGACAATCATGCCGCGGCGCAGGCCGTCGGATGAGCCCAGGGCAATCGTGCGCACAATGCCGTCGCCAAGTTGCTGCTGCACCTCAAGCGTCAGGGCAGAGCCGTCCATCTTGAGCGCGTCATAGATCTTGGGCATCTGGTTTCGCGGGAACTCCACGTCCACCACGGCGCCAATACACTGAACAATCTTTCCCTGAACGCCTGCGTTCACATTTGCTTGAGCCATTACGTTTGCTCCAAAAATAAATTCAATTAAACCGCTGCAAGTGACCGCGAGGTCACACTGCTGCTGCACCGGCCACAATTTCCGAAAGTTCTTTCGTAATTGCCGCCTGCCGCGTTTTGTTGTAGACCAGTTTCAGCTCGGCAATCACATTGCCAGCGTTGTCGGTCGCCGCTTTCATGGCAACCATCCGTGCCGCATGCTCGGACGCCATGTTCTCGGCAACCGCCTGGAACACCATTGCCTCTGCGTAGCGCACCAGCAGTTCGTCAATGACGGTCTGCGCATCGGGCTCATAGATGTAGTCCCAGCTCGGCTGTACGCCACTGGCCTTGGTTTCGGTCGCCATCTTTTCAGATGACAAGGGCAAAAGTTGTTCGACCACGGGCTCTTGCTTCATGGTGCTGACAAACTTGTTGTAGCCCACGTAAACCGCGCTGACCTCGCCCTTGACATAAGCGTCAAGCAAAACCTTGACCGGGCCGATGAGCTTTTCCAGATGCGGCTTGTCACCCAGATGGGTCACATGCGAAACCACCTTGGCGCCAATGCGTCCCAGGAAACCCAGACCCTTGCTGCCGATTGCCACGGTCAGCGGCGACTTGCCTGCCGACTGTGTCTCACGCAGCTTTCCGGTTACAGCGCGGAACAAGTTGGTGTTCAAACCGCCGCACAAGCCCTTGTCCGTCGTCACCACAATAAACCCCACCGACTTCGCGTCAGCATTGGTTTTCATGAAGGCGTGAACGTACTCGGGATTTGCTTTCCCTAGGTTGGTGGCGATGTTGCGGACCTTCTCGCTATAAGGACGGGCGGCGCGCATGCGCTCTTGCGCCTTGCGCATCTTGGACACGGAAATCATTTCCATGGCCTTGGTGATCTTCTTGGTGTTTTCCACCGATTTGATCTTGCTGCGTAGTTCCTTGCCTGATGCCATATGTGCCCCTTTTGCTTCAGAATTCGTGAATGACTCGCGCTTGAGTCCGAATCAGGCAAATGTCTTCTTGAAGGCGGCCGTGGCGGCGGTCAATTCGGCTTCTGCCTCTTTGTCCATCGCCTTGGTGGCTTCGAGCTTGGCCAACAGTGCTGCATGCTTGTCTTTCAGGTAGCCGTGCAAGCCATGCTCGAACGCCAGAACCTTGTTGACGGCGATATCGTCCATGAAGCCCTTGTTCACTGCGAACAATGTGGCACCCATCAAACTGATGGGCAACGGGCTGTACTGGGACTGCTTGAGCAATTCTGTTACGCGTCCGCCGCGATCGAGCTGCTTGCGGGTTGCTTCGTCCAGATCAGACGCAAACTGAGCAAACGCAGCCAATTCACGGTACTGCGCCAAGTCGGTACGGATACCACCCGACAGATTTTTGATTAGCTTGGTCTGCGCAGCACCACCCACGCGAGACACGGAAATGCCGGCGTTAATAGCGGGCCGGATACCCGCGTTGAACAGCGATGTTTCCAGGAAAATCTGGCCGTCTGTAATCGAAATCACGTTGGTTGGCACGAAAGCAGACACGTCACCGGCTTGCGTTTCGATGATTGGCAAAGCCGTCAAAGAACCGGTCTTGCCTTTGACTTCACCTTTGGTGAAATCTTCAACATATTTTTCGTTCACACGGGCGGCGCGCTCCAGCAAACGGCTGTGGAGATAGAACACGTCGCCGGGATACGCTTCGCGGCCTGGTGGGCGGCGAAGCAACAGGGAAACTTGACGGTATGCAACGGCTTGCTTGGACAAGTCGTCATACACGATCATGGCGTCTTGACCACGGTCGCGGAAGTACTCACCCATGGTGCAGCCAGAGTAGGCCGAGACGTACTGCATGGCAGCCGATTCAGACGCAGTAGCAGCCACCACAATGGTGTACTCCATCGCACCAGCTTGCTCCAGCGAACGCACAACGTTCTTGACGGAGGACGCTTTCTGCCCGATCGCAACATAGATGCAGGCCATGTTCTGACCCTTCTGGTTGATGATGGCGTCAATCGCAACAGCGGTTTTACCCGTCTGGCGGTCACCAATGATCAACTCGCGCTGTCCACGGCCCACGGGCACCATGGAGTCGATAGACTTCAGACCCGTTTGCATGGGCTGGTCTACAGACTTACGTGCGATAACGCCAGGCGCGACCTTCTCGATCACGTCGGTCATCTTGGCGTTGATGGGGCCTTTGCCGTCGATTGGCTGACCCAAAGCATTCACCACGCGACCCATCAGCTCAGGGCCAACGGGAACTTCCAGAATACGACCGGTGCACTTGACCGTATCGCCTTCAGAGATGTGCTCGTACTCACCCAAAATCACGGAGCCGACGGAGTCACGCTCCAGATTCAGTGCCAGACCATAGGTTGGCAAGCCGTCGCTGCCGGCCGGGAATTCAAGCATTTCGCCCTGCATCACGTCGGACAGGCCGTGGATCCGGCAAATGCCGTCCGTCACGGAAACGACCGTACCCTGATTGCGGATGTCGCTATGCGCGGCCAAGCCTTCGATGCGGCTCTTGATCAGTTCAGAAATTTCTGCTGGATTGAGTTGCATGACTCTTTCCTTCTTTCGTTAAATTAGGCCAACAACCTGGGCTTTCGCCTCAGGCCGTAAGGGCTACTTTCATTTGTTCCAGACGGGCTTTGACGGAAGTGTCGAGCACCTCATCGCCGACCACCACACGAATGCCACCGATCAGTTCGGGCTGCAGCACAACCGAGGGGTTGAGCTTGCGACCAAAACGTTTCTCCAGCATGACAGCCACTTCAGCCAGTGCGCTCCCGTCAATCGGGAATGCGCTGTAGACCACGGCGTCGGACGACCCGCTTTGCGCATTTTTCAATGCACGAAACTGGCGGACAATTTCCGGCAACGCATTCAAGCGACCGTTTTCAATCACGGTGCGCAGGAAGTTTTTACCCTGCTCAGGCAAGGTGGTCTTGGCGACTGACGCAATCAGGTCAAACACCTGGTCAACGGTCACTTTTGGGCTATCGGAAAACTGCAGCAGTTGTGCATTTCCCGCGATAACACCCAACTCATCGACCCAGCCAGCAGCCGTCGACAGGTCGGTGGCAGAGGCCTTGAAAAGCGCCTCCGCGTACGGACGTGCAATGGTGGCAAGTTCAGCCATGGTGTACAGCCTCCTGCAGGTCCGCCCCAAAGGAGGCCACGGCCCCCACGGGGGGCAGTGAACGGACGTGAGCGTGGGGGCACATGTTTACAGCTCAGTCTTCAAACGGCCAAGCAGTTCGGCATGAACACCAGCATTGACTTCCTTGCGGAGAATCTGCTCGGCACCCTTGACCGCCAGTGCGGCTACCTGCTCGCGCAGAACCTCACGTGCCTTGATCGTTTGCTGATCAGCCTCTGCCTTGGCAGATGCAATGATCTTGTTGCCTTCTTCAGTGGCTTTGGCTTTCGCCTCCTCCACCATGGCTTGACCACGGCGCTCGGCATCTGCCAGGCGGGCCGCTATCTCGGTACGAGACTTCGTCAGTTCATCTTCTACACGCTTGTTGGCAGACGAGAGCTCGGATTTGGCTTTGTCAGCCGCAGCCAGTCCGTCGGCAATCTTGCCGGCACGTTCGTCCAGAGCAGTCGCGATAGGCGGCCACACGAACTTCATCGTGAACAACACAAGCAATGCGAAGACGATGGCTTGCGCCACCAGTGTTCCATTAATGCTCACAGTAGGTCTCCCTCAACGAGGCGTTGCGGAAAGGTCTTACTTGGCCAAAGTGGCGAGTTGAGCCAGGAATGGATTGGCAGTGGCGAACCACAGAGCAATACCAGTTCCGATAATGAAAGCCGCGTCAATCAGACCAGCCAACAAGAACATCTTGGTTTGCAACTCGCCCATCAGCTCAGGCTGACGTGCTGCGGACTCAAGGTATTTGCTACCCATGATGCCAATACCGATACAAGCACCCAAAGCGCCCAAACCAATGATCAGGCCAGCAGCCAGAGCAACAAAACTAATGACTTCCATGATGACTCCTTAAAGAACTAAAAAAACGAAAACGAAAACAAAAACAACCAAACCGAAAAATCAATGCGCGTCGTGGGACTGACCGATGTACACCAGGGTCAGCATCATGAACACGAATGCCTGCAGAGTAATGATCAGGATGTGAAACACTGCCCACGCCCAACCCGCCACTACATGCAGGGCCAGAAGCGCCAAGCCCGAAGGCTGAAAAGAAAATGCCCAAGCGCCACCCAACAGAGCGATCAACATGAACACCAACTCACCTGCATACATGTTTCCAAACAGTCGCATGCCGTGCGAAACCGTTTTGGCGACAAATTCGATCAACTGCATGGCCAGATTCACCACTGCCAGAATCACAAAGAAAACCGGGTTCTTGCTGGTACCAAACGGTGCTGTGACCAACTCATGAGCCCAACCGCCAATACCCTTGATTTTGACGTTGTACACCAGACAAACCAGCAACACCGACACCGACATACCCATAGTTACCGAGAGGTCGGCCGTGGGAACGCTACGCATATAAGCGTGACTCACATCGTGCCCCGCCGCGCCATAAATCAAGGACCAAATCTGTGGCAACAAGTCCAGCGGCAACAAGTCCATCGCGTTGAGCAGGAAAATCCAAACAAAGATGGTCAATGCCAGCGGCGCAACCATTTTGCGACTGGTGGCGTTGTGCACGATGCCTTTGGCTTCGCGGTCCACCATTTCAATCAAAATCTCAACCGCAGCCTGAAAACGCCCTGGCACGCCAGAGGTGGCCTTGCTGGCAGCTTTCCACAGGAAAAAACACCCCAGAACACCCAACAAAACCGAGAAGAACAGCGAGTCAATATTGAAGACTGAAAAGTCAACAATATCGGTTTGCGGCTTGTTTCTCCAGTGTGTCAGGTGGTGAACAATGTATTCACTGGCTGACGGTGCATGCGCTTCTGCGGACATATTCAAATCTTTCAAACTCTCAAATCTGTTTAGGCTTGGGTCGCTTCAAAAGCGCTAACCAATACATCTTCAAAGTCACCAACAGGCCGGCCAACAGGGCCAACCAGCTTAAATTCACTATCAGGCGCGGTGCCATCGCAATCATCGCAATACTCACCGCCAACTTGACCGCTTCCCATACAAAGAAGCCGAAACTTGCCGTTGCAGCATTCAAAGATGAGAACTGGCTCATCAGGCCTCGGGCAAATAGCGCCGCGGGAATGATCACTGCCAGCGCTCCGTACCCTGCTGACCAAGCCACCGAGGCTTTACCCGAGAGTCCCCAGGCAACCAAAGCCACTGCCAACCCCGCTGCACACTGCAAACCAACCACCCACCAAGGTGACAGAGCCGGGTCTCTTTCGCGCAACTCCTGGGCCTCTTGCGCAGTCAATCGCTTGAAATTCTCTTCTTCGAGCTCATCTGCATCAAAGCCGTTTGCAAGCGCCATTGTCGACATCTCAAATTACAGCAAGGTTACAGGTGTGTTGCAATTAGCAACTGCCACAAAGCCTTTGATTATACGTAGAAACCCGTGCCTGCCTGGGGATTCCACAAAATTCCACAAAACAGGACGTTGCCTGACTCAGTCCTGCGGGCTGAACCCGCGGGATCACCCAAGACGATAATTTGCCTCTGAAAGGCCTTTGCCTGGCAGCCTGCTATTCGAACGATTATCTTTTTGTACTGCGCAAACTCCAATGACTCCCACTACACCAACCAATGCCCTCCCTGCACCTGAGCCGGGCAATGAGTCGTTGATCATGTACCCATCCCTGTTCCCCATCAAGGTGATGGGCGTCAAGGTTGATGGACTGATCGGTGCAATCACCCACATCGCACGCCAGTTTGACCCCGTCTTTGACGCCAGCACTATCGAGTTGCGTGAGAGCAAAGGTGGCAAGTACCTGGGCGTCACCATCACAGTGACCGCCACCAGTCGTGAGCAGCTCGATGAGCTGTACCGAACGCTGTCGACCCACCCCATGGTCAAAGTGGTGCTCTAGAACCGATCTCGCCCGACCGAATATGTCCATTGCCATTCACCATCTCGGCCGCGTGGACTATGAGCCCACGTATGCCGCAATGCAGGATTTCACCAGCGAAAGAGGCCTTGAGCCCCCGTGCGACGTGCCTGATCAGCTATGGATTTGTGAGCATCCTCCGGTGTATACGCAGGGGCTGGCGGGCAAGGCGGAGCATATTTTCATGCCGGGTGACATCCCGGTGGTGCAAACCAACCGGGGCGGTCAAGTGACGTACCACGGCCCAGGGCAGGTGGTGGCGTATCCGTTGATCGACCTCAAGCGCGCCGGATATTTCGTCAAGGAATATGTGCACCGCATTGAAGAGGCAGCAATTCGTACCCTGCTGTACTTTGGTGTAACCGGGCATCGGGTTGCGGGCGCGCCGGGGATTTATGTGCGGCTGGACGATCCCACTGGGCATGCACTGCTGAAACAACGGCCCCGCAAATTGGGGTCGGATCCGGCTGCGAAGCAGAGCGGCTCTGACCCCAATTTGTCCGCACCAATACCCAACTTCACCGGCCTGGGCAAGATCGCCGCATTGGGCATCAAAGTCAGCCGCAATTGCACCTACCATGGCATGTCGCTGAACGTGGCCATGGACCTGGAACCCTTCTCGCGCATCAACCCGTGTGGGTATTCAGGCCTGCAAACGGTCGACCTTTCTACAATTGGCGTATCCGTTGGCTGGGCAGAGGCCGCCAACGTTCTGAGCCAAAAGCTCGCAACCTACCTGGCACCCTGACAGCGCACTGCACCAAGGCCAACGTACACCCAGCATTTGCACACCATGAGCCACAACGCCACCCCACCTACTGAAACAACGGATACCACGCTACCTGGTGAGAGCACCACCAACCCCACGGTGCGCGAAGCCCAGTCCCAGGCGGACTACAACCCGCTGGCCAAGCAAAAGGCTGCTGCCAAGTTGTCGCGCATCCCGGTGAAAGTGGTTCAGGGCGAAGTGCTGAAGAAGCCAGACTGGATTCGCGTCAAGGCCGGCTCCCCGACGACCCGTTTCTACGAAATCAAGGACGTACTGCGGAGCAACAAGCTGGTCACGGTGTGCGAAGAAGCCAGTTGCCCCAACATCGGAGAATGCTTTGGCAAGGGCACGGCAACCTTCATGATCATGGGTGACAAGTGCACGCGGCGCTGCCCGTTTTGCGACGTCGGCCACGGCCGACCTGACCCGCTGGACGCGGACGAACCTATAAAACTGGCCCAGACCATTGCTGCGCTCAAGCTCAAATACGTGGTCATTACCAGCGTCGACCGCGATGACCTGCGTGACGGTGGCGCGCAGCACTTTGCCGACTGCATCAAGCGCATCCGCGAGCTTTCGCCCGGCACACAAATCGAGGTGCTGGTGCCCGACTTCCGCGGCCGCGACGACCGCGCCCTGGGCATCCTGAACGCCGCGCCACCCGATGTGATGAACCACAACCTGGAAACTGCGCCGCGCCTGTACAAAGAGGCCCGGCCCGGCTCGGACTACCTTTTTTCACTCAATCTGCTGAAGAAGTTCAAGTCCCTGCGCCCTGGCGTGCCCACCAAGAGCGGCATCATGGTCGGCCTGGGCGAGACCGACGAAGAAGTGCTGCAGGTCATGCAGGATATGCGTGACCACGATATCGACATGTTGACGATTGGTCAGTACCTGGCGCCATCAACCTCGCACCTGACGGTCAAGCGCTATGTGCACCCCGACACGTTCAAGGTGTTCGAGGCCAAGGCTTACGAAATGGGCTTCAAGCACGCGGCTGTGGGCGCCATGGTGCGTAGCAGCTACCACGCTGACCAACAGGCGGGGCATGCACTGACGGGCGCTGCCTGCGCAACGCCTGGATCGGGCAAGCCGACTGCATAATCAAACTCCTTTGCTATTGTATTTATAGCTGGTTACGCAATATCGACGGTGGCTAGAGAACGATTTTATGTATAACACACCCCCCGTAAACCGGGTCTGGTTCAACCCCAATTCCCTGGAGGAGCTGACCTCCAACGCTACCTGGACACGCGGACGCTTGCTCTATACCGGGCAAAAAGTGCTCGACCTACGGATTTCGCCAGCCGATGGGTATTGGCTGCTCGAAGGCGAAGTGCAAGGCAGCCAGCGCTGGCCGTACGCGCTGACCATCGAGCTCACACTTTCCGCTGGGGGAGAGATCGACACCTGGGATGCCGACTGCAGTTGCCCCGTGGGCTACAACTGCAAGCACGGTGTGGCCCTGACCATGAAGGCGGCCTACCAGGGTATTCGCATACTGGGCAGCGAGGCGGCATTGACCGCCGTGCGCCCAGCCAGCCACACACCCCCCACGCCTGAAGAACTGGAAGCTGCCAGACTAGCAACCCAGGCACGCCTGGATGAAGCCCTGCGCCTGGAGGCCGAGGCCCACCTCTTGAACTGGTTCTACGAGATGGACCGCGCCAGCGGCAGCAGCACGCCACAAGCCATCAGCCCGCGAAACCAAAACCGCCCAGAGCAATACCTGTACTTGCTGAAGGCAGTCGGTCCCAGCACGCGACCGCAGCAACTGCATCTGGAGGCGATGGTGTCCTACCGCAAAGCCAGCGGCGAGTGGGCAAAACCCAAAGCCATTCGCACGCCACCCCACGCGGGCCAGACGGCGTATGACCTTGCGAGCAATACAGATCGTGAAATCCTGCAGCTGTTGCTGGCCATGCCCGACCCCGACCGGTCGTACTACAGCGCCTACAGTGGAAGCCCTGGCGCGACGCCGCGCGGCCATGTCGGCATGATCGCCTTGCAACAGGCGGCCAGCACCGGACGCCTGCATGCAGCCCACGCCGACGGCAGCCCTGGCGCCACCCTGCAATGGGGACCACCGAAAACGCTGGACTGGAGCTGGCATGAAGTCACCCCCGCACACGGGGGCTCGCCCGGCTGGACGTTGCGCGCCAAGCTGCACCGGGATGACATTACCGACACACAGGCAACGCACCCCGGTAGCAAGACAGGCAGCGACCCGGCTCCGGCCAAACTATTTTTGAACGCCCCGCCTTTGTACCTGGACAGCGCAAGCGGGCAGTGCGGCATGGTACAAGCGCATGGCATATCCGATGACCAGTTAGCCGTGCTACTCAGAGCCCCGGTGCTCCAGCCCTCCGCGCTGAAGAAGCACCAACTCGATTTGATGCTGCGCCTGGGCGACCTGCCCGCACCGCCGGTGCTGGAGAGCCTGACCAAACTCGACGGCGTCACGCCGACCCCCCACCTGCACCTCTCCCCCAACCCGCCCGATCTGGCGCGCTTCCGGGGTTTGATCCAGGCCCAACTGCGCTTTGACTATCAGGGCTATTGCGGCTGGTGGGCCGGACAAGGCACCTCCGTGTTGGCCGAAGGCCCGCGGGGTCGCGTGCTGTTGCACCGTGATGCCGAGACCGAACTCGACGCCATCACCCGACTGATGAACATGGGCCTGATGTCAGCAGAAGGCGGCATTTTTGGTATCCCCGGCGACACGCCCCAGCACACCTGGTTGCACTGGGCGGACAACGACTACCGGGTTCTGCGCGACGCCGGATTTGAAGTAACGCTTGATGACGCACTAAAGAGCTGGATCACCCACGCTGACACACTGGAGGTGCAACTGCAGCCACAAGGCCACGGGGATGGTGATGACGGAACGGAAGGGGCCACCTCACCCTGGTTTGATTTGTCGCTGGGCATGGAGATCAACGGGCAACGCCACAACATCCTGCCGCTGTTGCCCGAACTGATCGCGGCCGCGGCCAACAGCCCCATCAACGCCGAGACCGGGCTCCCTGAGATTCCACCCTACGTCTATCTGCCCAATATGCAGGCCGGTCAAAGTGGATTCATCCGCCTGCCAACCGAGACGCTCAAGCCCTGGATGGCCGCGTTGCTGGAGCTGGTGGGAGACCGCGGCCATGACTTTAGTGGCGAGAGCCTGACGCTCTCGCGCATGGACGCCATGCGCACCACCGCCGCTTTAGGTGAAGGCGCGGTGTGGGAAGGTGCCCACCACCTGCGCGAGATGGTGCAGCGCCTGAGTGGCCGAGCCGAGATGCCCGAGGTGGCAGTACCGGCCAGCGTGCAAGCCAGCCTGCGCCCCTACCAGCAGCAAGGCCTGAACTGGCTGCAATTTCTACGTGAGCACGGTCTGGCCGGCATTCTGGCCGACGACATGGGCCTGGGCAAAACCCTGCAAACGCTGGCCCATATTCAGGTCGAAAAAGACGCGGGCCGCTTGACGCACCCCGCTCTCATCATTGCACCGGTCAGCCTGATGGGGAACTGGCGACGCGAAACCGAACGCTTTTGCCCCAATCTGCGCTGTCTGGTGATTCACGGAAAAGACCGGCACGAGGTAACGGGCAGCATATCTGAACACGATGTCGTCATCGCGCCGTATTCGCTGCTGCCACGCGACAAGGAGGGATGGCTGGATACGAAATGGCACCTTGTGGTGCTGGACGAAGCACAGAACATCAAGAACGCCAGTACCCATGCCGCACAAGTGGTGGGCCAGTTGCAGACCCGCCACCGCCTGTGCCTGTCCGGCACGCCCATGGAGAATCATCTGGGGGAGATCTGGAGCCTGTTCCACTTTCTGATGCCGGGTTTTCTGGGCAGCCAGCAACGCTTCAAGGAATTGTTTCGCACACCCATTGAAAAACTCGGCGACCCGGAACGTTTGCACCAGCTACGTGCCCGCATCACTCCCTTCATGCTGCGCCGGACCAAGGCACTGGTAGCGAGCGAGCTGCCTCCCAAGGTCGAAACGATTGAGCGCGTCGAGTTGTCCGGCAAGCAGGCCGACCTGTACGAAACCATTCGCCTGGGAATGGAAAAAACCGTGCGCGAGGCCTTGAACACCAAAGGCCTGGCCAAGTCGCAAATCACCATTCTGGATGCGCTGTTGAAGCTGCGCCAGGTCTGCTGCGACCCGCGCCTCTTGAAGCTGGCCGCCGCGCAGAAGGTCAAAACCTCGGCTAAGCTGGAACAACTGATGGAGCTGCTGCCCGAGATGGTGGCCGAGGGACGGCGTATTTTGCTGTTTTCGCAGTTCACCAGCATGCTTGTGCTGATCGAAGCGGAGTTGAAGCTGCGAGACATTGCGTGGGTCAAGCTGACAGGCCAAAGCCAAAACCGCGATGCGCTGATTGAGAAGTTCACTAGCGGCGCCGTGCCCGTCTTTTTGATCAGCCTGAAAGCCGGTGGCGTGGGTCTCAACCTGCCGCAGGCCGACACCGTCATCCACTACGACCCGTGGTGGAACCCGGCGGTCGAGAGTCAGGCCACCGACCGCGCCCACCGCATCGGACAGACCCACACCGTGTTTGTCTACAAGTTGGTGGCGCAGGGCACGATTGAGGAGCGGATTCTGGCGCTGCAGGAGCGTAAAGCCGCGCTGGCCGACAGTATGTACAGCGGGGCCACCGGTCGCAAACAGCCCTTGTTTACTGAAGGGGATCTGGCGGAACTGCTCAAGCCGCTATCGGCTTGACTTGCGTCGGCCCCTGCATCACGGCGTCGGGCGACCCGGTCCCTGCGCACCTTGGGCGCGGGCGCTGAGGTAGGCGTATAAATCGGCGATGTGGGCGGTTGCACGCGGCTCGCCCTCCCAAGCGGGCATGGTGAGGCCGTAACTCTTGCGCTGCACTAGATCATCCACCATGGCGTCCCGCGCGGCACCGTTGCTGCTGGCTTGCACGCCCGCATGACTCCAGTCGTAGCGCTTGAGCACGAGGCTGACAAATTGGTGTGGCCCCATGTCGCGCACACGGGGAAGCAGGTCCGGTCCGCCTGCGGTGCCGGTTGCCGCGGGACCATGACACGCAGCGCACTTGTCCTGAAAGACGCGCCAGCCTGCATAGACCAATCCAGGTGGCTGGGACGCGTGTTTGAGTTCCTGGGCCGCTTGCGTGTTCTGCAGTTCCACGGCGCAGCCGGGCAATAGAACGACTGATGCTATGACCGAGCCAAACATCAGGCCGCGCTGAAACCACGTCATACGCGACCACGGCAACTTTGGCTCACCCAATGACACATTGGCCATATCCATCTCCTTGGAGTTTTCGCAGCCGCGAACCCGCCAAAAAAGCCGCCGCGCTACATGGTCCATTTTGCGCGTGCCGCGTGCCCGGTGGCAATCGTCAAACGCCGGTGGCTTGATTCAGATCAGGGTTGTGTGGGTTCGCCCGGTGTGGGTGGTGGGGAATCGCTTGCGGGTAGCCCATCCGGCGCTTTGCCCCAGCGAGTACGAAGGGCCTCGCGCAGCAGATATTCCACCTGAGCGTTGGCACTGCGCAGGTCTGCCGCAGCAAGCCGTTCGATCTGCGCCCACAGCACTGGATCGATGCGCAGCGCGAAGGACTTCTTGTCGGGGCTGGCCATGGCTCACAGTGGTGGCGAGAGTGAGAGGCCTAGTTGTACAACGTACCCGTGTTGACGATGGGCTGTGCATCGTGGTCCGAGCACAGCACCACCAGCAGGTTGGTCACCATGGCGGCTTTACGCTCGTCGTCCAGTTCCACCAAGCCGCGCTCCTGCAAGCCGCTCAGGGCCAGTTCCACCATGCCGACGGCTCCCTGCACGATCAGGCTGCGCGCCGCAATGATGGCCTGGGCCTGCTGGCGGCGTAGCATGGCGCCGGCGATTTCAGGTGCGTAGGCCAGGTGGGTGAGCTTGGCGTCCACCACCACAATGCCAGCCAGCGAAAAGCGCGCCTGCAACTCGTGCAAAAGGGCAGCCCCGACCTGCTCGCCGCCTGAGCGCAGCGTGATCTCTTTGGGCACCATTTCGTCTTTGTCGTCCAGATCGTCATAGGCGTAGCTGGAGGCCAAATGGCGCACGGCAGCCTCGGCCTGGGTCAACACGTAAGATTCGAAGTCCTCCACATCGAAGCTGGCGCGGGCAGTGTCCTGCACCCGCCAAACGATGGCGGCGGCAATCTCGATGGGGTTGCCCCGCAAGTCGTTGACTTTGAGCTTTTCACTGTTGAAGTTATGCGCACGGGTGGACACCTTGGTGCGGCTGTAAAAAGGGTTGCTCCATCGCAGACCCTCGCTGCGGTCGGTTCCGCGGTAGCTGCCAAACAGCTTGAGCAAGGCTGCCTGGTTCGGGTTGAGGGTGTACAGCCCGGACAAAAACCACAGGGCTGCGGGCGCTAACAGCGCAGCGATGCCCAAGGTTAGAGGGCTGGGTGCACGCAACACCAACAGCGCGGCGACGAGCAGCAAGACGACCCCGATGGCCACGGCTGCGTAGCCGCTACCGGTCTTGGCCAGATATTCAGTGGAAGCTTGTTTGTCCATAACGATCCTTGGTGTTCGCTTCAACCGCAGAGGTTGACGGCGCCTTGCATCCCGTTGTACACATTCGCAAATGAGATCAAAGTGATATCACTATAGTATCAATTTTAAGGGAAGTCAATCTCGGAAATGGTCGCGTGGCCAGCCCACCAGTTTCATGCGTTAGCCTTGCCAAACCCGCCATCCACCCACGCCACCGCACTGCTGCGGGTGAGCTTGTACGCCGGTGACACACGCATCCGGGCCAGTGACTCGCCACAGTCGTCCGCTGCACTCAGCGTGGCGTAGGGGTTGTCTTCGTCCGGGACGATGTCCAGCGACACGGTCACTCGGCCTGATGCTGCCGCCACCGAAATGCTCTGGTGCAGCGTGGCATGTAACTGCTGCTCGCCACGCCGCACAAATTCACTGGCGGTTTTAGTCAGCGTAATGAATGCTGCTCCGTCGAGTGGCTTGGGGTTCTTTTTGTCGCGCCCCATGGTCCATGGACCGACAAGAGCGGGCTCGGATGCACCGTCCCTGATCATGGCAACGGCCCAGCCATCATCGTCTTCATTCTTGATGACCTGTGCGGTCCAGCCGTTGTCGCGCCACAGGCGTGGCTCCTGAATTTTGAGGGGTTCTTCGGTCAAGGGATGCAATCGGTCATTGGGGAGGCTGGATGCTACCCGAAAGATTTGCAGTTTATGTCTATGTGTACTATAGTAGTGATACACATAGACACTATATATGCCTACTGACTTGGTTTTCAGCATTAATACGGGCTCCAGCGAGCCGATTTACCGTCAGCTTTTTGAGCAGGTGAGGCGTCGCATTGCGGCGGGCCAGCTTAGCGCGGGGCAGGAGATTGCGTCTGTACGTGAGTTGGCGCAAACCCTGGCTGTGCACCCCATGACCGTTTCCAAGGCCTACAGCTTGCTGGAAGCACAGGGCCTGCTGGAGCGCAGGCGCGGGCTGTCGATGGTGGTGGCTGCGCAGCACACGCAGGCCAAGTCATCCGAATCTCGGGTGGAACTGCTGCGCCCCACGCTGGAAAAAGCCGCGTCTGAAAGTCGACAGTTGGAGTTGCCCACCACGCAGACCTTGAAATTATTTGAACAGATCCTGAACGAGGGAGCAAGACCATGAATACAACCCCACCGGCTTCGGTAGCCAACGCCCACCTCGCCAAGCGTCCAACCGCTGACATGCACGGACTGACGCTGGCCTACGGCAAAAAACCGGTACTGAAGGGACTCGACTGGCAATTACATCCCGGCCAGGTGATTGGGCTGCTGGGTCGCAACGGCGCAGGCAAAACCTCGCTACTCGAAGCCATGCTGGGCCTGCGCGACTTGCAAAGCGGCACAGTGGAGCTGTTTGGCGAATCCGGCCCGCAACTGAGTGACGCCACACGGGCACGCATTGGCTACGTGCCCCAGCGCAGCGATTTGTTTGAGGGTTTTACCGCGAACGAATTGCTGGCCTACTTCCGCAGTTTTTACCCGCGCTGGAACACGGCCAAGGTGGATGGCCTGCTGTCGCGCTGGGACATTGCGCGAGACCAACCGATTGCCCGCTTGTCCGGCGGCCAGCAACAGCGCCTGTCCATCATCCGGGCGCTGGCCCACGAACCCGATTTGCTGGTGCTGGATGAACCCGTCTCCAGCCTGGATCCGGCGGGGCGCCGCGAATTTTTGCGCGAGCTGGTGGAGCAGGTGCTTGACCGGGGCACCACGGTTGTGCTCTCCACGCACATACTGTCGGATTTGGAACGTGTGGCATTCAACGTGGCATTTCTGCGCGATGGCCGCATTGCCGTGCAAGCGCCGTTGGATGAGTTGCTCGACACCACCCGACAAGTCACCGGAACACGGGAGCAGGTGGACGCCTTTTGCACCCGCCACCACGCACAGGTCTTGCAGCGGCGCGTTCACGGGAACGGCCACGAGCTGGCGCTACTGACACTGCCGCCCGGCTACACTGCCGATGAAGATGCGCTCCCTCAGGAACCTGTCAACCTGGAAGCGCTTTTCATGGAACTGGCATGACGACGGCAACCGGCACCCCAATGCGCCCGACGATGACCTCGCCCACCGTTGCATTCTTGGCCCCCTATGGGCAAATCGGCAAGGTGATCTGGCGCAGTCTGGGCTTCACCGAGTCACGCTGGTTGTACCTGACACTAGCGTGTTGCTTCACCTTCATGGCTGTGGGCGGTGGCATTACCTGGAAGTGGGGCGTGGCCGCGTTGCGCGACGCAGCGGCCATCGCAGTGGTGATCTACCTGCAAATCACCTGGTCCTTTGTCTGCGCAACACTGATGCGGCTCAACACGCCCATCGCCGCACGCACCGTACCAAACTACGTTGCGCGCTTGCGCCGCGCGGCGTTGCTCCTTTGGTCAGGTATTTGCGTCATCACCGGTCTGCTGGAAGGCAATTCAGTGGGAGAAGCCTGCTTGATGGGGTTCGGCGCGGGGGTCTTTATGCTGTTCATCAGCACGCCCTGGCGCTGGCCCGTGCAATGGTGTCTCGTGATCGCGTTGCTGGTTTTTGCAGGTAGCCAAGGCCAAGGGATCGTTGAATCAGCTCTGGTGAAAGCGATATTCAGCTCCCCCGCGTCAGGATGGACGTTTGCCATCACCTGCTACTTGGGCATGGCCTGGTTGGTGACCCGGCTGATTGCGACCAACGGCAGCCGACTATCGGCTTTGCTTTCCCGCGCTGTACACATTGAAAACGCGGCGCCGGGTGCAGAGGCGCCGACCAATTTGCCCGTCCACGGCATGGGGCCCTTGGTGGGTATCCTGCAACAGGGTTTGCAGCGACTGCTGTTTCCGTGGCGACTTTACCTGCACCACGCACTGAACAGGCCACGCCCGCCAACAGGAACGGAGCTCCAAGCTCAACCAGTCTTGGCTCGTGCCATGCTGGGCTTGGGACCCGCCTTGCACTGGGTGATGCAGGCATGTTCCCTGCTGGCGCTGTGGGCGGTTGTGCTGTTGGTTACGGTCATCGTTCCATCCGCACGGGGTGCTGAAGTCATGGCCATCTCGGGCGGCTGGGCCATTGTGATTGCCCTGGGCAGCCTGATGGCAGCGGTTGCGCCACTGCTGTCGTTGCCCGAGACGCTGCGACAAACCGCGCCTGAGCAGAAGTTGATGCTTCTACTGCCTGGCATGCCACATGGCGACGCGCTGAACCGAATGCTGGCCGTGCGGCATCTGCGCCATGCCTTTATCGCGTGGGTTGTGGCTGCACTGACTGTCTTGGAACTGCCCTACCCGGACAAAGACGTCATGTTCGTCGGTAGTTTTTACCTGGGTGCTTTGGTATTGCTACCCATGGTTCTACAGGACTGGGCAAGCTTGCAGGCTCCCAATGCCACATCGGCGCTCGCCTGGTTGGTCGGGGCGATGGTGGCGCCAGCCATTGGACTGACTGCTGTGTTGTGGCTCCACTTGCCAGTTCACGCGGTAGCAACCGCAGCCGCGGTCTATTGCGTGATCGTGCTTGCGGTGCGCTGGAACCGCCTTGGGCATTTTGTACAGGCATTTCCGGCGGGTCGCCTGAACCGCAAAGAACTCGTTGGCGATGTCTAGGCCAACATTTTTGGCACTGGGCGCTATAGCCCTTTGGGGCAGCCTAGCGCCGCTGGGTGTTTTACTTTCACACGTACCGCCGTTCCTGCTGACCGGTCTGGGCCTGCTGGTGGGCAGTCTGATTGCGCTGCCACTGTCGGGCGGGAAGCTGTCAGCATTACGGGTGCCACTGCGTACGCTGGCCTTGGGTGTCTACGGGCTGTTCGGTTTTCACTTTTTACTGTTCATTGCGCTGCGCCATGCGCCGCCAGTCCAGGCCAACCTGGTCAACTACCTGTGGCCGCTGGGCATTGTGCTGATGGCACCCCTGTTCTTGCCCGACATGCGCCTGCGCGCGCTACACATTGCGGCGGCGTTTTTGGGGTTTACAGGTGCTGCGCTGGCCATTCTGGGCGGTCGCGGTGATGCGTTACAGGGCGGCTTTGCCTGGGGCTACCTGCCAGCGCTGGCATCTGCCTTTGTGTGGGCCAGCTACTCGCTGTTTACACAACGCGTGCCGCCTTTCCCCAGCGCTGCCATTGGCCTGTTTGGACTGGTCTCGGGCGTGCTGTCGCTGCTGTGCCATGCATTATTGGAGTCCCCAGTCGCATTGAGCAACACGGACTGGGGTCTGATCACCGCAATGGGCATAGGGCCGTTGGGTGCCGCGTTTTATCTGTGGGATGCGGCACTCAAACAGGGCGATGCGCGGCAAATTGGTGTGTTGTCTTTCCTCACGCCGCTGCTGTCGACTTTGGCGCTTTTGTGGGTACGCCACGAAACGCCCAGCCTCTCCGTTGCGCTTGCGGCCACTTTGATCATTGGCGCTGCTGTGCTGGGCTCCAGAGCCAAGACCATATAACGGGTAGACCGATAACGCCCGTAGAACATGCGCTAGTAGCTATTGTTTTAATAGCAAATCAGTTGGCTGCCATCTCCCGCGCGGGGTCTTCGGCATCCATCACGCGCTTCGCCCAAGGCGCCAACTTGGCTGCGTCGGCGCGCAAGATCTCCTGCTTCACCGCCAGTATTTGCGCGGGGTGCATTGAGAAACTCCGCAGACCCAAGCCCAGCAGCAACCGGGTCAGACTCACATCGCCTGCCATTTCACCGCAAACAGCCACGTCCTTGCCTTGCGCCCGGCCTTCGGCGATGGTATCGGCCACCAGACGGAGCACCGCGGGGTGCAGGGGGTCGTACAAGTGGGCCACCGACTCATCGGCGCGGTCAATGGCCAGCGTGTACTGGATTAGGTCGTTGGTGCCAATAGACAGGAAGTCAAAGTACTTGAGGAACAGACGCAGGCTCAAAGCGGCTGCCGGTATCTCGATCATTGCCCCCAGCTTGACCGGTCCGTAAGCCACGCCGCGGTTGTCCAGCATGGCCCGGGCGTGGTCCAGGTGCGCCAAGGTCTGGCGGATCTCGCTGGCGTGCGCCAGCATGGGCACCAGCAGATGCACTTTGCCATGTACCGCCGCGCGCAGGATGGCGCGCAATTGTGTCAGAAACATGGCCGGGTCGGCCAGGCTCCAGCGGATGGCGCGCAGGCCCAAGGCCGGGTTCAAATGAGCATCGTCACGCAGGGAGTCATCCAACGGTTTGTCAGCTCCTACATCCACGGTGCGTATGGTCACCGGCAGGCCCTGCATACCATCCACTGCTTTTTTGTAGGCCTGGTATTGCTCTTCTTCACCTGGAAGGCGGCCTTGACGGCCCATAAACAAAAACTCGCTGCGAAACAGTCCGACACCAACCGCACCGGCCTTCAGGGCGATCAACGCGTCCTCTGGCATTTCGATATTGGCCAGCAGTTCTATCTTTTCGCCGTCCATGGTCACCGCCGGTGTGTGCAGCAGGCGCTGCAAACGGCCGCGCTCCAGTTCGCGCTGTCGCTGCTTGAAGCCGTATTCCGCCAGGATGATGGGGGACGGGTCAACGATGACCACACCCGCGTCACCGTCGATGATGACCCAATCGTCCTGACGCACCAACTGGCTAGCCAAACGCGCGCCCACGACCGCCGGAATGTCCATGCTGCGGGCAACGATGGCAGTGTGCGATGTCTTGCCGCCCACATCGGTAATAAAGCCGGCAAACACACTTTGCTTGAACTGTAGCATGTCGGCGGGCGAGAGATCATGGGCGATCAGGATCAATGGTACATCCACCGTATCGTCCAGCAATAGGTCTTGCTGCGACTTGCGCGCGGCACGCTGCTGGTGGACCACAATGGGGGAGTTGGTTCCCTTCATGGCGCGCAATACACGCTCGACGATTTGCTCCAGGTCGGCCTTGCGTTCGCGCAGGTACTCGTCCTCCATTTCGTCAAACTGACGGGCAATGACTTCCAACTGCGTCGTCAGCGCCCATTCGGCGTTGTACAGACGTTGGGCAATCCAGTGTGTGATGCCGGAAATCAGTTCATCGTCCTGCAACAGCATCAGGTGAACATCAAGCAGGGCACCGAGCTCATGCGGCGCCTCCTTGGGGCCCATGTGAGTAATGTTTTCCTGCAAGCGACGAATTTCGTCAACCACAGCATTGCGGCCGCTGATCAGGCGGTCGATCTCGGACTGCACTTCATGTGGCGGCACGAAATAGTGCGCTACATCAACACGGCTGGACGCCACCAGCACGGCGCGTCCAATGGCCACGCCGCGCGAGACATTCAGACCGTGAATCGCGAACGTCATTTCTCTTTATTCACCTTCACCGAATTTGTCTGCGATCAAGGCCGTGATGGCGTCCATCGCTTCCTGAGCGCGGTCGCCTTCGGTGTCTATGGTCACTTCGGACCCGATTCCCGCGGCCAGCATCATGACGCCCATGATGCTTTTGGCGTTGACGCGGCGCTCACCCTTGGCCATCCAGACTTCACAAGGAAAACTGCCGGCCAGTTTGGTCAGCTTGGCTGAGGCCCGTGCATGCAGACCCAGCTTATTGATGATGGTCGTGGTGGTTTTGATCATGCGATTTACGGCTCTGGTTCTGGTTCTGCGGTGCGGTCACGGCCACCTGCATGATGCACTGGGCCCCACCCGACAGGGCTCTGGCAACCAACACGTCCAGTGGTTCCTGACGGTAATTGACGGTGCGCAACAGCATGGGCAAATTGACGCCCGCCACGAGCTTGGAGTGCACACCATCGACCACCTTTTGCGCCACGTTACACGGCGTGGCGCCAAAGACATCGGTCAATACCAGCGTATTGGACAAGCCCAGTTGCGCCAACAGCGCGATTGCGGCTTGCTGCGTGGTATCGGTTGGATCATCGGCCAGTACATCCAAAGCCAGCACTCCCGAGGCGGCCTCGGGGTACACGTGCAATACGCAATCCCGCAAGGCGCTGGCCAGCGGTGCATGGGCGATGATGAGAATGCCGGTATTCATGGTTGCTAAGTACCAGATTATGGCTTCATTGCAGTCGCGTATCCGGACAGAGCATCCCTAGAGCATTCTGGCCCGGTCGACTGCCGCAAGGGAGAGTTGGCCATCGAGGCGCGGGCAGCAACAGATCTGTACCGCCGCGCCAATTTCGTCGGACAACCCGAAACATAGGGTATGTACGCATGCCAAACATGTGGCTCGATTGCCGGGCTGAGGCAAAATTCCATTCTTATCCAAGTACGCGACACGCCACTGCATCGCCAGTCAGCCGGAGAAAATGTATTGAACAGGGTCAGGGTTTGGGATCTCCCCACTCGGGTGTTTCATTGGGGTTTGGTTTTCTGCTTTGTGGGTCTGGTGACAACTGGCGCAGTGGGCGGCCAGGCCATGGTCTGGCATTTCCGCTTCGGCTACTGCGTTCTGAGTTTGTTGCTCTTCAGATTGGTGTGGGGCTTTGTTGGCGGAACGTGGTCGCGGTTTAGTGTATTTATCACGGGCCCGGCCACCGTACTGCGTTACGCCCGCGGAGAAGGAACAGCACAGCAGTCGGTTGGGCATAATCCGCTGGGGGCATTGTCGGTGCTGGCCCTGTTGGGTTTTGCCGTGCTGCAGGTCGCCGCAGGTCTTTTCAGCGACGATGAAATTGCAGCAGCAGGGCCATTAGCCAAAATGGTGGCGAATTCGTGGGTCAGCTTGGCGACGTATTACCATACCAAAATCGGAAAAATCATTCTCATCGTGTTGGTCCAACTGCACATTGCAGCGATCATCTTTTACCGCATAAGACGCAATGAAAATCTCCTGCTCCCGATGCTAAACGGCGACAAAGAGTTGGCCCAGCCGTTCGAAAGCGCCCGCGACGACAGCGAGTCGCGGACCAAGGCTTTGGTTTTGTTTGGCGTCTGTGCCGTCTGTGTTACGGGTCTTGTTCAGTGGGCCCGTTAAAAATTTCGCCTATGCTCACCAACGCCAGACTACAGTCGCCTGTATCGAGGTCGGAACTGATATCCGTTCGCACCCTGTTCGAAGAATACGCGGCTGCGCTGAACGTGGATTTGTGTTTCCAGAATTTCAGTGAGGAGCTCGATGCGCTGCCTGGCGAGTACGGCGCTCCGCGAGGTGCTTTGGTGCTTGTGACCGTTGATGGGCAAATAGCCGGATGTTGCGCCATGCGCCCTCTGGACACTGTGGATTATTCAAACGCCTGCGAAATGAAACGACTGTACGTTCGGCCCAACTACCGCGGATTGCAATTGGGACGTATGCTGGCGGAAAACATACTGGATTTGTCCCGGCAGGCCGGATACGACTGCATCTTGCTGGATACGCTGGACGACATGGAGTCTGCCCGAGCGCTGTATCAGGAATTGGGTTTTGAAGAGATTCCTCCCTACTACTTCAACCCAATTGCTGGTGCCCACTACCTCAGAGCAAAGCTCTAGGCTGGTCGGAAACGGGCGCATACCGCCACCCAACCCACCTCCCATGAGGCTAAAGCTCGATGCCTCTAAGCCTTGGCTTGGGCCAGCAACGTGGCGGCATCGCTGACCTCAAACTTACCGGGGCCCTCGATGTTCAAGGACACCACTTTGCCATCCTTTACCAACATCGAGTAACGATTGCTACGCAAGCCCATGCCCTTGGACGTTAAGTCCAGCGTCAGACCGGTAGCTTGTGCGAATGCGGCACTGCCGTCGGCGAGCATGCGCACCTTTCCGTTGGTTTTCTGGTCGCGTGCCCAAGCACCCATGACAAACGCATCGTTAACGCTGAGGCACCAAATTTCATCTACTCCAGTTGCATGGAACGCAGCAGCATTTTCAACGTATCCAGGTACATGCTTGGCCGAGCAGGTCGGCGTGAACGCGCCCGGCAAGGCAAACAAAGCAATGGTTTTGCCAGCGGTGGCCATGGCCACGTCCACCGGGTTAGGACCCAGGCTACAGCCATTGCCTTCGACCTCAGAAAACTCCATCAAAACGGTTGCGGGAAGTGTGTCACCAACTTGAATCATGTCTACTCCTAAATATACGCTGCACAAATGAAAACGGCTCACAATTGTGAGCCGTTTTCGGGTAGCCTGTTGGCCTGAAGGGCAAGCCCTTTAGACTTCAATGGCCTTTTGAACCAAACGGGTCGCAACCCAGTTCTTGGTTTTGGAAATCGGACGGCTTTCCGTGATTTCAATCATATCGCCCATCTTGTATTCACCCTTTTCGTCATGGGCGTGGTACTTGCTGGACTTGCCGACGATCTTGCCGTAGAGCTCGTGTTTGACACGACGCTCGATCAGCACGGTAACCGTCTTGGCACGCTTGTCGCTGACCACCTTGCCAATCAAGGTGCGCTTGAGGGATTTTTTAGCTTCCGTCATTCAGTGGCTCCTTATTTGGCCGCAACGCTAGGCGTTGCTTTTGAGGTTGCAGTGTCAGCGCTTTGCTTCTCGACAAGAATGGTCTTGGCGCGGGCAATATCACGACGCGCGGTGCGGATCGTGGCTGTGTTGGTGAGTTGTTGCGTGGCTTTTTGCATACGCAGGCCAAAGTGCGCTTTTTGCAGCGCTTTGACTTCCGTCTTCAGACCATCAACGTCTTTTGTGCGCAGTTCAGTAGTTTTCATATCTTGTTCTCCTGATTACTGGCCAATCATGCGGGCCACAAAAGTGGTACGCAAAGGTAGTTTGGCGGCTGCCAAACGGAACGCTTCACGAGCCAATTCTTCAGGCACGCCGACGATTTCAAACACGATCTTACCTGGCTGAATTTCAGCCACGTAGTACTCGGGATTGCCCTTACCATTTCCCATTCGCACTTCAGCGGGCTTTTGGGAAATTGGCTTGTCAGGGAACACGCGAATCCAGATACGACCACCACGCTTTACGTGACGGGAAATGGCGCGACGTGCAGCTTCAATCTGGCGAGCCGTCAAACGGCCCCGGTCAGTGCACTTGAGACCGAAGTCACCGAATGCGACCGAGCTGCCTCGGGTCGCAACACCAGTGTTACGGCCCTTTTGCTCTTTGCGGTACTTGCGGCGAGCGGGTTGCAACATAATTATTCTCCTTTACCGTCAGCTGCTGCAGCTGGCGCGGCGACTTTGCGAACGCGCTTAACGGTGGGTTTATCGGCATCGGCACCGGAAGCCCCTACAGGCTTGTCGCTGCCATCGGCGGGTGCCGCATTGCTGCCTTCGGGGCGACGGGCGCCACGGGATGCAGGACGGTCAGAACCAGGGCGTGCACCGCCACGGTCGTCACGGCGCGGACCACGTGGACGGCGGTCTTCCTCAGCACGGGGCTCAACGGCGGCCGGCAGGTCATTACGACCCAGCGTGTCACCCTTGTAGACCCAAACCTTCACGCCAATAATGCCGTAAGTGGTTTTGGCTTCGGAAGTTCCGTAGTCAATGTCAGCGCGCAGGGTGTGAAGTGGCACGCGGCCTTCGCGATACCATTCGCAACGGGCGATTTCGATACCGTTCAGACGACCGGACGACATGATCTTGATACCCAGGGCACCCAGACGCATGGCGTTTTGCATGGCGCGCTTCATGGCACGGCGGAACATGATCCGCTTTTCCAATTGCTGCGTGATGCTGTCGGCGATCAGCTTGGCATCGATTTCGGGCTTGCGCACTTCTTCGATGTTCACTGCCACTGGCACGCCGAGCTGTTTGCCCAGATCGCGCTTGAGGTTCTCGATGTCTTCGCCCTTTTTGCCGATCACAACGCCCGGACGCGCCGAGTAAATTGTGATGCGTGCGTTCTTGGCAGGACGCTCGATCAAAATACGCGAAACCGAAGCATTCTTCAGCTTGGCTTTAAGGTATTCACGAACCTTGATGTCTTCGGCCAACATGCCGGCGAAATCACGGTTGCTGGCGTACCAGCGTGAAGACCAGTTACGGCTAATCGACAGGCGAAAGCCGGTTGGGTGGATTTTTTGTCCCATATCTTCCTGGCCTCTTTCAGTTACCAACCGTCACGTACACATGGCACGTGGGTTTTCTGATTTGGTTGCCGCGGCCTTTGGCGCGGGCCGTGAAGCGACGCAGTGATGCGCCTTGTTCAACGAAGATGGTTTTAACCTTCAACTCGTCGATGTCGGCACCGTCATTGTGCTCAGCATTGGCAATCGCCGACTCCAGAACCTTCTTGATGATCACAGCAGCTTTTTTCTGTGTGAACTGCAAGATGTTCAGGGCTTGGTCAACTTTTTTGCCGCGAATCAAATCCGCGACCAGACGACCTTTGTCAACCGACAAACGAACGCCACGAAGGGTTGCACGTGTTTCCATGGTCAACTCCTTATTTCTTTTGGACTTTTTTGTCCGCAGGATGACCCTTGAAAGTACGGGTCAGAGCGAACTCACCCAACTTGTGGCCAACCATTTGGTCAGTGATATAGACCGGCACGTGCTGCTTGCCGTTGTGCACAGCGATGGTCAAGCCGATGAAATCAGGCAAGATCATTGAGCGACGCGACCAGGTCTTGATCGGTTTCTTGTCCTTGGTAGCAACAGCCTTTTCAGTCTTGGCTACCAGGTGGTGGTCCACAAATGGACCTTTTTTGAGTGAGCGAGTCATTTAACCTTCCCCTTACTTCTTGCGACGCGACACGATCATGACCTGCGTGCGCTTGTTGTTACGGGTACGGTAACCCTTGGTCAGATTACCCCAAGGATCGACTGCATGACGGCCTTCGCCAGTCTTGCCTTCGCCACCACCGTGTGGGTGGTCAACCGGGTTCATCACCACACCGCGAACGGTTGGACGAATACCCATCCAGCGCTTCACACCGGCTTTACCGAGTTGACGCAGGCTGTGCTCTTCGTTGGCCACTTGGCCAATGGTTGCGCGGCAGTCAATGTGGACCTTGCGGACCTCACCTGAGCGCATACGAACCTGGGCGTAAGTACCTTCACGGGCCAGCAATGTGGCGGAAGTACCCGCCGAACGGATGATTTGGGCACCTTTTCCAACTTGCAGCTCAACACAATGGATGATGGAACCCACTGGAATGTTGCGAATTGGCAAGGTGTTACCAACACGGATTGGCGCTTCGGAGCCGCTCATGATGGAGGCGCCGACTTCCAGTCCACGGGGAGCAATGATGTACTTGCGTTCGCCGTCTGCATAACACACCAAAGCGATGTGCGCGGAACGGTTAGGGTCGTACTCAATACGCTCAACCTTGGCAGGAATAGCATCTTTGTTGCGAACAAAGTCCACTACACGGTAGTGATGCTTATGCCCACCACCCTTGTGACGGGTTGTGATGTGTCCGTTGTTGTTACGACCGGCGTGCTGGAATTGTGGCTCCAGCAATGCAGCATGCGGAGCACCTTTGTACAGGTGATCACGCGAAATCTTCACCACGCCACGACGGCCTGGTGAGGTTGGTTTCATTTTGATAACAGCCATGATTACGCAGCCTCCCCGCCAAGGTTCAGCTCTTGGCCCGGCATCAGCGTCACGTATGCCTTACGGACATTGTCGCGACGACCTACCGACTTGCCAAAACGCTTGGTCTTGCCCTTGGTGTTCACAACAGACACACCTTTGACTTCGACCTTGAACATCATTTCCACAGCGGCTTTGATTTCATACTTGGTGGCGTCTTGCAACACCTTGAAGGTCACTGCATTGCTCTTTTCAGCAACCATCGTGGCCTTCTCAGACACGATAGGGGCGACCAGAACCTGCATCAAGCGGCCTTCGTCAAACTTGGATAGATTAGGACCGTGGCTCATGCGAACATCTCCTTGAGTTTGTCCATCGCAGCCTTGGTCACCAGCACCTTGCGGTAATGCACCAGCGACAGCGGATCGGCGTAACGTGGCTCCACCACCAGGATGTTGACCAGATTGCGCGATGCCAGGTACAAGTTTTCATCGACTTCGTCGGCGATCACCAGCACGGACTCCAGATTCATAGCCTTGAACTTTGCAGCCAACGGTTTTGTCTTGGGCGAGTCAACCTTAAGCGACTCAACCACTGCCAGGCGACCTTCACGGGCCAACTGGGACAGGATGGAAGCCATACCAGCGCGGTACATCTTCTTGTTGATCTTTTGAGCGAAGTTTTCGTCCGGCATATTCGGGAATATGCGACCGCCTCCGCGCCACAGTGGCGAGGAAGTCATACCGGCGCGGGCACGGCCCGTTCCCTTTTGCTTGAACGGCTTCTTGGTCGAGTGCTTGACCTGCTCGCGGTCCTTCTGGGCGCGCGTGCCTTGACGGGCATTGGCCTGGAAAGCGACTACGACCTGATGCACCAGATCTTCGTTGTATTCACGACCAAACACGGTCTCAGGGGCTTCGTATTTCGAAGTAGCCTGGCCTTGGTCATTCAGGAGTTCGAGCTGCATCAGTTCGCCCCTTTCGCGGTTGCGGATTTAGCCTTGATCGCAGGACGAACGGTCACAAAACCGCCAGCCGATCCAGGGATTGCACCCTTAATCAAAAGCAATTGGCGTGCTTCGTCAATACGGAAGACATCCAGATTCTGGGTCGTGACTGTGTCAGCACCCAAATGGCCCGTCATACGCTTGCCAGGAAACACACGACCAGGGTCCTGCGCCATACCAATGGAACCTGGCACGTTGTGCGAACGGCTGTTACCGTGCGATGCGCGCTGCGAACTCATATGGTGACGCTTGATGGTTCCCGCGAAACCCTTACCAATGGTCGTGCCTTGCACGTCCACTTTCTGACCAACTGCAAACACATCAGCAACCGGCACGGTAGCTCCAGCAACGTATTTGGCCGCTGCATCAGCGGTTACACGGAATTCTTGAATAATTTCTCCGGCTTCCACACCTGCTTTTGCAAGGTGCCCGGCGATTGGCTTGGTAACACGCGAAGCTTTGCGCGCACCGAACGTCACCTGCAAGGCAACGTAGCCATCATTCTCCTGGGTTTTCACCTGAGTCACGCGGTTGTTTGACACATCTACCACCGTGACAGGAACAGCATCCCCATCGTCGGTGAATAGGCGCATCATGCCCACCTTGCGACCCAGCAACCCTAAGCGATTGCTAAGACTCATTGTTTTCTCCGTAACTCCCACCGCTGCAACTTCAATTGGCTACAACGTTTTTGCGTGAGAGACTGTTAATAAAACCCGACCGGCCGCCAGAAGCAAATCCTTGTCGAGCCCGCGAGTATAACCCGCAGCACGTTTTGACGCAAGCCCGATCAATAGACCAGGCTTGACAATCAATTATTGCAACTTGATTTCAACATCCACGCCCGCTGGCAAGTCCAACTTCATCAGTGCGTCAACTGTTTTGTCAGTCGGGTCCACGATGTCCATCAGACGCTGGTGCGTACGGATTTCAAACTGGTCGCGACTGGTCTTGTTCACGTGGGGTGAACGCAGAATATCGAAACGCTTCATACGGGTTGGCAAAGGCACGGGGCCCTTGACAATTGCGCCGGTGCGCTTGGCGGTATCCACAATCTCAGCAGCCGATTGGTCGATGAGTTTGTAGTCAAACGCCTTCAGGCGGATGCGAATTTTTTGTTTGGTAGCCATGATTTTTCCTTTGCTTACGCAATGATCTTGGCAACCACACCGGCGCCCACGGTACGGCCGCCTTCGCGAATCGCGAAGCGCAGGCCTTCTTCCATGGCAATCGGGTTGATCAGCTTGACCGTGATCGACACGTTGTCACCAGGCATCACCATTTCCTTGCCTTCTGGCAACTCGATCGCACCGGTC
>CANNRR010000011.1 GCA_947508055.1 Burkholderiales bacterium | reverse complement strand
TTACCCCCAGGTGCGGGAAACCCTGACCGTCCTGCGCCAGCAGGGTGTCAAGCTGGCCGTGGTCACCAACAAGGAGGCTCGCTACACCACCACGGTGCTGAACGCCCACAGTCTGACGCCACTGCTCGACGTAGTGGTTAGCGGAGACACCTTTCCTGCAAAAAAGCCGGACCCGACCGGCATCCACAGCTGTCTGAGCCAGTTTGGCGTGCCGCCCGAGCGTGCGCTGTTTGTCGGGGATTCCAGCATCGACGTAGCCACCGCACGCAACGCGGGGGTCAGCGTCTGGGCGTTGCCCTACGGTTACAACATGGGCCAGCCCATCGCGACATGCGCGCCGGATCGGGTCATTGCAGATTGTTCTGTGCTATTGAAATAATAGCTATGTACGCATTATTTACGGGGGCTAGGCCCCATTTTCATTAAGGAGATTCACTGTGAAAGTCTTGCGCTTCGCCGACGTCATTTCTAGCGGCTTTGCCGATCAAAAGCGTGTTTTCATTCGCGCTGACCTGAATGTGCCGCAGGATGCGGCCGGCCAGATTACCGAGGACACCCGCATCCGGGCCTCCGTGCCCTGCATCCAGATGGCGTTGAACGCCGGTGCGGCGGTCATGGTTACCAGCCATCTGGGGCGCCCCACAGAAGGGGCGTTCGAGCCAGCTGACTCTCTGGCCCCGGTGGCCAAACGCCTGGGCGAGTTGCTGGGCCGTGAGGTGCCACTGGTGGCCAACTGGGTCGACGGGGTGACGGTTGCTCCCGGCCAGATCGTGATGCTCGAAAACTGCCGTGTCAACGTCGGCGAAAAGAAGAACGACCAGGCTCTGGGGCGCAAATTGGCCGCGCTGTGCGATATTTTTGTCCACGACGCATTTGGCACCGCGCACCGCGCCGAAGGCACCACCTACGGCATCGCCCAATACGCGCCGATTGCCTGCGCTGGCCCGCTCCTGGCGGCCGAGATTGACGCCATCAGCAAAGCTCTGGCTAGCCCGAAGCGCCCGCTGGTGGCTATCGTGGCCGGCAGCAAGGTGTCGAGCAAACTCACCATCCTGCAAGCCCTTGCCAAGAATGTGGACCAATTGATTGTGGGCGGCGGCATTGCCAACACCTTCATGCTGGCCGCCGGTCTGAGTATTGGCAAAAGTCTGGCTGAGCCGAGTTTGGTGGATGACGCCAAAGCCGTGATTGATGCGATGAAGGCGCGTGGTGCTGAGGTGCCGATTCCGACTGACGTGGTGACTGCCAAAACCTTCAGCGCTGATGCCGTGGCAACCGTCAAGGCGGCGACCGACGTGGCGGATGATGACCTGATTCTGGATATTGGACCCGAGACGGCTGCCAAACTGGCCGCGCAACTCATGCGAGCGGGCACCATCGTCTGGAACGGCCCGGTGGGCGTGTTCGAGTTTGCCGCGTTCGAGAACGGGACCAAGGTGATTGCCCAGGCTATTGCCGCGTCCAGCGCATTCAGCATTGCTGGCGGTGGTGACACGCTGGCGGCCATTGCCAAGTACGGCATTGAGGACCGGGTGGGTTACATCTCCACCGGTGGCGGGGCCTTTCTGGAGGTGCTCGAAGGCAAGACCTTGCCCGCATTCGAGATTTTGCAGAAGCGCGCTGCCGAGTAATTTGCTATTTTTTCTATAGCTGCTCGCGCATGCTGTAAGGGGGCTATAGGCCTATTTGATTGGTTGAGGACAGAGCTAAAGGTCTGTCCCGCAATGACACCCCTAATCAGTTGAGGACAGAGCTAAAGGTCTGTCCCGCAAGGTTTCAATAAAGGAGATTTTCATGGCTTTTGTTTCCCTTCGTCAGGTGCTGGACCACGCTGCTGAAAACGGCTACGGCGTGCCCGCTTTCAACGTCAACAATCTGGAGCAGATCATCGCCATCATGGAGGCCGCGCAGGAGACCGACAGCCCGGTCATTCTGCAGGCCTCCGCCGGTGCCCGCAAATACGCCGGTGAAGCCTATCTGCGCCACATGATGCTGGCGGCGGTCGAGTCGCACCCCGACATTCCGGTGGTCGTCCACCAGGACCACGGTACCTCGGCTGCGGTGTGTCAGCAGTCGATTCGATCGGGTTTTACCAGCGTCATGATGGATGGCTCACTGATGAGCGACGGCAAAACCCCCGCCAGCTATGACTACAACGTGGATATCACCCGGCGCGTCTGCGAGATGTCGCACCCGATCGGTGTGTCGGTCGAGGGCGAACTGGGCTGCCTGGGCAGTCTGGAAACGGGCGATGCCGGCGAAGAAGACGGCATCGGCGCTGAGGGCAAACTCAGCCACGACCAGATGCTGACCGACCCCGTGCAGGCCAAAGACTTTGTGGCCAAAACCGGCGTCGACGCACTGGCCATTGCCATTGGCACCAGCCATGGCGCGTACAAGTTCACCCGCAAGCCCACGGGGGATATTCTGGCGATGGACCGCATCGTCGCCATCCACGCGCAGATTCCTAACACCCACTTGGTGATGCACGGCTCCAGCAGTGTGCCGCAGGAGTGGCTTGCCATCATTCGCCAGTTTGGTGGCGACATCAAGGAGACCTATGGCGTGCCGGTGGAAGAAATCCAGCGCGGTATCCAAAGCGGCGTGCGCAAGATCAACATCGACACCGACATTCGCCTGGCCATGACTGGCGCCATGCGCCAGGTGTTCGCCCAGCAGCCCAGCGAGTTCGATCCGCGCAAGGCGCTGTTGGCTGCGAAGAACGCCGCACGCGGCATTGTCAAGGCGCGCTTTGAGGCGTTTGGCTGCGCTGGCATGGGCGGCAAGATCAAGCCCGTGTCGCTGGAGGCGATGGCCAAGCGTTACGCATAAGAAAAAAGTCCCTCGTCTATCGAAAGACGAGGGACTTTTGGAAGTCGGTATGGGTGCAGGCTTGGCGCAAGCTAACGGATCAAACGCACGATGCCCAACGCCTTCAGCACATATTTTTCGTAAATGGGCTCCGAGGTGCCATTCTTCATCTTGCGCATGAAGTACTTCTCGAAGGCAATTTTGGCCAAGTGAACCCACTTGCCTTTCTTGAACCAGTTGACGTTGCGCGGCGGAATTTGCGGCAGGGCCACAAAGGCCGCGCCAGTGTCGCCAAAGTCGGCCAGGCAAATGGCGTTCCATGTGCCTTTGGTGCTGGCGGTGCTGCCGTTGAGCTCGTCGGCAATGTTGTGCACGATGGCCGAAATCATGGTCTCGATCATGTAACCGGTCTTGGGTGCGCCGGTCGGTACCGGGGTGGCCTCGACGGGTGGAATGGCCACGCAGACGCCAGCCGAGAAGATGTTCTTGTAGGCCTTGCTGCGCTGGTATTCGTCGATCAGCACAAAGCCGCGCGGGTTGCAAAGGTTGGGCACGGCGGCCACAGCATCCACCCCTTTAAAAGCGGGCAGCATCATGGACATCTTGAACGGAATTTCGTGTTCTTTGAACACCGCGCCGTGGTCGTCAAGTTGCGTCACAAACATCTTGCCGGCTTCGACCTTGGTGGTTTTGGCGTTGGTAATCCACTTCATGTCGTGTGAACGCAGTTCCGACTCCAGCATGCCCTTGCTGTCACCCACACCGCCCAGGCCCAGGTGCCCGATGTAGGGCTCACTGGTCACAAAGGTAATGGGCACCTTGTTGCGAATCTTGCGGCGCCGCAAGTCAGTGTCTAGGATGAACGCAAACTCGTAGGCGGGTCCAAAACAGCTGGCAAACGGCATGGCGCCGATGACCACCGGTCCGGGGTTCTTCAAAAACTCTTCATAGTCCTTGAAGAAACCCAGCGCATGGTCGACGGTACACACCGAGTGCGTGTGTCCGCCGTGGGGACCGGAGCCGGGTACCTCGTCAAAAAACAACTTGGGACCGGTGGTGATCACTAGGTAGTCGTAGTCCAGCGTCTCTCCGTCCTTCAGCGTCAGGCGGTTGGCAGCGGCATCAATCGTCGTCACGGCTTTGGCGATGAAGGCGATCCCTTTCTTTGCCAGCAGCGGGGCTATTGGCAAAGTAATGGATTCGCGGTCACGCCACCCCACCGCGACCCAGGGGTTGGAGGGGGTAAACTGAAAGTAGTCTACGGCACTGACGACCGTGATACGGTGCTCGGCCGATAGCGTTGCGCGCATTTCGTAGGCGGCGGGCATGCCGCCGATGCCTGCGCCCATGATGACGATGTGTGCCATGGAGTGATTCCTGTTGCTGTTAGGGGTGGCTCGCCTAAAAGCGATGGGTGTACATCAGTTGCATATTGGTCTGGCCATGGGCGATGGTGACCCCGCTTCCGCTGTTGACACTGATGCTAGGCGCCACGGTGAGGGCTGCATTCAGTTCGCCCGTTTTTGATGCCTGGTAGCCAAAGCCCAGAGTCGCGTGGTTCTTTACGGTTGCCGGGAAGAGCGGATTCACCGTGGCATCAGGGATGGGGTTATCTGCCAGATTCAGACCTGCGCGGATGGTCAGTTGTTCGCTTGTTTTCCAGGCCAGGCCCAAGTTCAACACGGTTTGATCCTTCCAGTTTTGTGGCAACTCAAAACTCACGGAACCGCCCATGCCTGCACTGTCATAGCGCATCTTGAAGCCCTTCATTACCTCGGCCCATCCGATGGATTTGATGTCGGCTACCAGCATCAGGTTGGGTTGCACTTGCCAGCTTCCACCGAACGCCAGCACGGAAGGCATCTGAAAATTGATGACCGTGATTTGCCCTGCATCCATAAAGGTAACAGTTTTGGCGGCGCCGGGGTTCGCCGTCATGCTGGCCGAACTGCTGCCAGTTTTCATGTCATCCAGGGCCGATTTGAAGCGGAATGACGCCCCCAGCGTGGTGTCTTGGCTCACCTTGAAGGTTGCGCCAAACTTGGCACCCCATCCGGTGGCTTTGGCCGCACCGGTGAATTTGTCGGTGTCGGTGAAGTTGACTCGTGCCCATGTGGCGGTGTTCAATGCACCGGCGCCAATGGCACCACCCAACTGTCCGGTAGCGCCAGTGACCATGCCGCCCAACTGCATCGGGGTGGCGGCCATTTGCAAGTCGAGTCCGGACCACATGTAATCCACGGTCGCGCCCACCGTTACGTTGGAGTTAACCTGATAGGCCAATGGAATGATGACGTTGCCAACACTGAGCTCTGAACGAACGGCATCGCCAGAGCCCATTGCCATAAAGGTGTTTGCGCTGTACTCAGTGCCCATGCCGCCTTGTGCAAACATGCCGACACCATAGGTCAATGCACCAGAACGGGCGGTGTAGCCGATCGCCGGCATGGTGTAGGCGGTGCCGCCCGAGGGTGCCTCTGGCATGCCAGGCACGCTGGCGGTTACCTTTGGCCCAAGGAATCCGAGGGCGATGTCCAGTCGCGTTTCGGTTGTACCCAATGCCAGAGTGGCGGGGTTTTGCGCCATGGCGGCCGTGCCATGGTCGAAGGCTTGGGAGGCGCCACCCAGGCCGGTCGAAATGGGGCCATAGCCTTCCATCAACATGCCATTGGTGGCGTGCGCCGACCCGGCGGCCAATAGGGCGCACAGTGGTGTCAGTGCAAAAAATTTCTTTGAAATGGTCATGGTTGTCTCCGTTAGTTTTAGTGGTGAAGGGTGAAGGGTGAAGGGTGAAGGGTGAAGGGTGAAGGGTAGGGAATTTGGAATGTTCGGGAGCAAGGTGTGTGATCACCAGAAAGCCAACAAGCGGCCTTTTACGACTTTCGATTCGATGCGTTTGAGCGGGCTGCCGCCTTTCTTGATGCAGTCGCCACTCTTTGCGTCAAACTCCCACTGGTGTTTTGGGCAGGTCAGTGTGCTGCCACGCAGCGCCAGTTCGGGTATGTCGGTACTTTGGTGCGGGCAGCGGCTGTCAAAGACGGAAATCGATTTTTTCTCACGGTAGATGAACAGGCCAAAGCCATCGCAAACGGTGCGCTGCACCTGGCCGTCCGTGGCTGCGGTGCTGGCCATAACATCATGCCAACTCGCAGTATGAGTTGTGTTGGCTGTCGGTACGGGGATATTTGCGAATACCGCTTCATCTTGAAACTCTGGCAGCTTCATGTCCAGAATGATGTCAACGGCCCAAATGATTTTGGCCAATCCGAGTGCAGGAAATGCCATCAGCAGGGCGTCCAGAACTTCCACCGGAGTACAGCCTTCGCGCAGGGCACGCCGAAGGTACTGGCGCAGGCCACGGTCAGTTTGTGCATGTACCTTGGTAATGACCGATATCAGGTTGCGTGTTTTTGGGTCGAGGTGCTTGCCAGCATCTTTCAGGAAAGCAAAGTAGTGACCCAGCGCGTCAGGGCGTGCCTTCAGCAGGTAATTCAGTGCGTCGCTCATAGTGTGTGTATGCCCTTTTGCGGTTGAAAGTGCAAGACCATCACCGGGTGCTCAGATAGCCCCATGACCTTTTGTGCCACACCACCAACGTGTGCACGGCCGATGCGGTGGTCACTGCGACTGCCCATGACGATCAAGTCAGAGTCGCTGGCTTCCCGTGCTGCCAGAATTTCGGTGAAAGGTTTGCCGATGCGCACCTCGCCTTGCGCCATCACGCCAGTGTGTTGCGCCATTTCTATGAGTTGGGTGACAAACGATTGCGCTTGCGCGCGCAGCCCTTCTGCGGTCACGACGCTGACCACGTGCAGGGGCAATCCGCATTGCGCTGCAACACCGGCTGCAATGGCTACTATGGAGCGTCCGTCTTCAGTCGGGTCTGCAGCCACAAGCACGCGCTTGCTCCACATGGCGGCTTCACGCGGCACGATCAACACATGGCATGGCGCATGGGCCACCACTTTGCTCACCATTTCTCCGACTAGCAAATTGGCAAGCAGTCCGCGTTTGCCCCTGCGGCGGATGACGATCATTTCGGAGTTGATGGCCCGGGCCTCTTCAATGATTTCGAGATACGGCTCTTCACCACGGCGCACCCGCAGTTCAATTGCCACATGTGCGGCGTTCGCCTGGTCTCGTAACTTGGCTATTTTCAAGGCGGCCTCTTGCTCAGCCCGCGCCGCCAGTTGTGGGGCAAGCGATTCATATTCGGGGTTGCTGACCAGCGGCACAACCGTGGCCAGTGGTAGCTGGCAACGCTGAGCCAAAGCGAATGCCATCTTTTCTGCGCCCGTGTCAAATTCACTGCCTTCGGTGGCCAGCAAAAGGCGGGTAAAAAGCTCTGCCATGGTCAATGCCCTCCCGTCAAGATGCCGGAAGCGGCGAGAATCAATACCGCCATGATCATGCTGCAGATTACCGCATAGACATAGTCGCGCTGTTTCAGATACAGAGGGATCAAACCCAGTAGGGGCGGGAGCGAGCAACCTGCCAATATCGAAATACCAATGAGTCCCGACAAATCTCCTTTGTGCGCCAGGGCCAACCACCCCCATCCGGTGGGCGTGGCGGTTTGCTGCAAATAAGCGCCAACCGGCAGGTTCCAGACGGTTGGGAGTTGTTCTAGCGGTACATGCGGTGTCAGCAGGCCGAACGCGTAGGCTGCAAAGCTGACAATCAGGGCCACCACGCCAAGACGTGCACCCCAATCCAGCAAATTGGCGTAACGCAACGCTTCGAGTTGCTGCTGTTGTGCGGTGGTTGTCGGGGTTGTATTGGTCATGGAGCAGCTTTCAGACCCAAATGCCCAGGCCCTTGAGCAGGGCACGGATGCCGGCAAACAGCAGGAGTGTGATGACCATTTTCCTAATGACCGAACCTTTGAGCACGTGCAACAAGCGAGCGCCGATGCGCGCACCCAGCATCATGCCAACAACCGATGGCACGGCAATCATTGGCAGTACGGCGCCACGGTTCAAGTAAACCCATGCAGCTGACGAATCGACCAGTGACAGCACCAATCCTGAAGTACCGGCAGACACCTTCAGCGGAGCCCCCATCAGCAAGTTGAGCGCTGGCACATTGGCCCAGCCTGCGCCGATACCAAACATGCCAGCCATGACGCCGATGGCCAGGAAAATAACCAACCCCAGCGGCGTGCGATGCACTTGCCAGTTAATGGCCTGTCCGGACGCGCCATCAATGAATACGCCGTGAATGCCCAAGGCTGATGACAGGCTGTCTGGCTGTGCGACGTGGGGGAATTCTGATTTTTTGGAGAACAGCATGAGCGTCACGATGCCCAGCACGATAAGGCCCAGCGCGGTCTGAATGACCGAGGCCGGTAAAGCAAGCCCCAGCAAGGCACCCACAATGGAACTCATGGATGCCAGCAATGCCAGCGGGAGCGCCAAACGCAGACTGGACAGCCCGCCGCGCAGCAGCATGGGCCCGGCGGCAAGCGCGCTGGCCAACGCTACCAGCAAACCGGCACCGCGCACAAAATCCAGATGAAACGGAAAGAATCCACCAATGATGGGCACAAAGAGCGTGCCGCCGCCAATGCCGGCTGGCACCGCCACAATGCCAATGAAGAAGCAGGTAATGAACAATGCCAGCGGCCAGAACCACCACGCCAGAGGGCTGGCGGGCACCACACTGTCGGCGGCGAACGCGGGACCGATCAGCAGCAGAAAGAGGGACAACAGCAACCATGCCTGTTTCATGGTTTTGAATGACGAAACAGCGGCGCGCACGCGCACGCTTAGCCCCCCGACCATCAAACTCCTGAAGGTGGTCGTGACATGGGTGAGTGACCAACCTGAAAACCGGATTGGCCACTGAACGAACTGTAGGGGCATGAAATCGAGGGGTCGAAAATAGGGGGCGCATTGCCAATGTCGTGCTGTTTGATTTTTGGACCGGCAGGCTGGATCGTCCATTACCGTGATGGAGGGGGGCAAATAATCCATATGGGTAGTTAGGGTGCGTGGGGATTTCACGCATACTGCCCGCAATAATGCCGAGTGGCCTTGGGTTGCGCTAAGCAAATTGTGCCGATGATGTTGACTTTCTACGTGGGGTTTCTGGGTGTCCATTCCGGTTCCTGATTTTTCACAAGCCGAGCGTGAACTCGTGGAAGAGCTTTTGCAGCAACGCTACAACCGGCCTGTTTTGCCAGAGTTGGCCGATTGCGAACTTAAGCTGGACCCTGTCAGTGACCTGATGACCGTTTGCCCGACGCTCTACTGGAGCGAGCGTGGTGCCCATTTCGTCGTGTGCAAGGTGGCCGAGTTGCGCTACCGTTGCCAGTTTTTCTATGCTGACGCCGACCAGTACGGGACCGGTCATGACGGATACACCGATTTGCGGCGCTGCGTGCTGACGCTGCTTAGAGTCCAGGCTGACCATGAAAGCCAGAGTGCCGGTGTTTCCAGCGGGGCGACGGCGGCCGATCTCTCGGCCCAGTCGGATGCCGATGACTACCACGGGCCGTTGGTGATATGAAGCCTGCCCCATGAAGATTTGTATTGTTTCGGACAGCCATGACCGTGCGCCCATGCTGGCGGCAGCGGTTGCCGCCGCGAAGGACGCCGGGGCCGAAGCCGTTGTCCACTGCGGCGACCTGATCGGAGCCATGACCTTGCGCCCGTTGATTCAGATCGGTTTGCCGGTCCATGTGGTGCACGGCAACAATCTGGGAGATCCGGTGGCGTTGTGGAATTTGTGTGGCGCTTCGAATGGACTAATCAGATACCACGGTGCCGATATCGACCTGACGCTGGACGGACGCCGGTTATTTGCCACACACTATCCGCACTACGGGCGCGGGCTGGCTTGCACGGGTGACTACGACATCGTCTGCTGTGGGCATTCTCACAGCGCCAGCGTCGTGGAGCAGCCGACCATAACCGGGGGCATGACGTGGCTGGTGAATCCGGGGAGTGTGGGAGGGCTCGGCGCTCCTGCGACCTGGCTTTTGGCCGATCTCATCAGTTTCGGCTTTGAGATTAGGCGACTGGACTGACCTGCCAACATGGGTAATGTCTTCTTCATCGCCTTGTGTGCACCATGGTCGGCAGGACATTCATCATGCCCGCCGCAGTTTATAACTTGTAACGCAGTGGGGATTTCATGACGGCTTCTATCGCGACCAGTCAGACTATTCTTGTCGTCGGTGGAGGCATCAGCGGCATGACGGCAGCGCTCGAGGCGGCGGAGTGCGGCCGTGATGTTGTCCTGGTGGAGCGGGGCCCCACTTTGGGTGGGCGCACGGCGCTGCTCTACCGCTATTTTCCGAAGATGTGCCATCCGACCTGCGGGCTTGAGATTAATCTGCGGCGGCTCAAGGGCAATCATCGGGTGCGTGTGCTGACCATGGCCGAAGTGGTTGGTATTGAAGGGCAGCGTGGGGCCTATGTGGCCAAGCTGAAAATCCGGCCGCGCTACGTCAATGAAAGCTGCACCGCCTGCGGCGACTGCGCGACAGCCGTCAGCGCCGAAATTCCCAATCCCTACAACTACGGTCTGGACCAGATCAAGGTTGCCCACCTGCCGCACGCCATGGCGTATCCGCAGTGCTATGTGCTTGACCCGTCGGTGATCGGCACAGCCGATGCCGATAAAGCCAAAGCGGCGTGCAGGGTAGGCGCTATTGATTTGGCGATGCAGGAAGAAACAGTCGAACTCTCTGTCGGTGCCGTGGTCTGGGCGACCGGCTGGAAGCCCTACGATGCGGCGAAGATACAGCCCTATGGTTACGGCCGTTTCCCGAACGTCATTACCAGCCTGGAGTTCGAGCGTCTGGCCGACCCAAGCGGGCCGACCGGTGGCAAACTGCTGCGGCCCTCGGACGGCAAGGAGGCGAAGAACATCGCCTTCATCCAGTGCGCCGGTTCGCGCGACGAGAACCATTTACGCCACTGCTCACGCATCTGTTGCATGGCCTCGCTGAAACAGACCCAGTACGTGCGCGAAGCACATGGTGACGGCGCCAAGTCCACTATTTACTACATCGATATTCGGGCCATTGACCGTTTTGAGGATTTCTACCAGATGGTGCAACGGGATTCGACGGTGGGATTTGTCAAATCCAAGGTGGCGCGCATCGCGGTGGCCGACAACGGCGATCCGATCCTGCACGGGGTCGACACTGAGGGCTACCACCGCTACGCCACCGCACATGATCTGGTGGTGCTGGCCGTTGGTATGGAGCCCGAGTCCAATGGCATCAAGTTGCCGGGTGACCTGATCACTGATTCTTCAGGGTTTATAGAAGGCACCCCTGACGGCGGCATGTGCGGTGCGGGATCCGCGTCCGGTCCGCTGGACGTGAACCGTTCGGTACAAAGTTCCACCGGTGCTGCCTTGCGCGCCATCAAGGTGATTTACCAGACAGCCAGGGAGGAAGCATAAGGTGGCAGACAATAAATTCGCCGCGTATCTTTGCGCCGGCTGTGGTTTGGGTGATGTGCTCGATCTTGGAGCGATGGAAAAGGTGGCCAAGCGCGAAGGCAAGATGCAGGTGGTCAAGCGCCACGACTTTCTTTGCAGTGCTGAAGGCGTGCAGACCATCCGAGACGACATCGCGAACGAAGGCGTCACCCATGTAATGATCGGCGCCTGCTCGCGCCGTGCCAAGACCGAAGCCTTCGGTTTTCCGGATGTGGCCGTGTCGCGCGCCAACTTGCGTGAAGGCGTGCTCTGGATCGTGGCTCAGGGAGCTGACCATGACGAAGTGCGACAGGAAATGGCTGACGACTATATTCGCATGGGTTGTGCCGAGCTCAAGAAAATGGCGGTGCCCGCAGGTAACCCGAACCGCGCTTCGAACAAACGCATCCTGGTCGTTGGCGGCGGCATGTCGGGCCTGACGGCCGCCATTGAGGCGGCTGAAACTGGCTACGAGGTACTGATCGTCGAAAGCAAAAACCAGCTCGGTGGTTGGGCCGCCAAGTTGCACAAGCGCGTGCCCTTTCGCCAGCCCTATGCCGAACCACAGGACTCGGGCGTGGCGGAACTCATTGCGCGTGTTATGGCACACCCGAAGGTCAGCGTGCATCTGGGAGCGACCCTTGCGGAGACAAGTGGGGCACCGGGCCGCTTTGCGGTGAAGATCGCGCAGGACAGCGGTGCCATCGCCGAAGAAACCGTGGGCGCCATCATCCAGGCCAGCGGCTTTGCGACCTATGACGTGGCCAAGCTGCCGGAACTCGGCGGTGGTCTCCCGGCCGTGGTAGATCAGGCCGGCTTGGAAGCATTGGCCTGCGCGGCCAAGGGTGGTGCCATTCAACGCCCCGATGGCGGTCCGGTGCAAAGCGTGGTGTTCGTTCAGTGCGCCGGCCAGCGTGACGAAACAGGCAAGCATTTGCCGTATTGCTCGGGCCACTGCTGCGCCACTAGCATCAAGCAGGCCATGTATTTCAAGGACGCCAATCCGGATGTTGACACCGTGGTGCTTTACACCGACCTGCGCATGCCCGGCATGGGCGAGGACTTCTACCGAAGCGCGCAGCAAAAAGGCGTGATTTTCACCAAGGGCAAGGTCAGCACGGTGAAGGCCGAGGGCCAGGGCTGCAGCGTGAACTTTCGCGACCTGATCCTGGACGAAGACGCGACAGTGGCCGCCGATCTGGTGGTGCTGGCCACCGGCCAGGTGCCAAACTCCGGCGTCAATATTGACATTCCCGAGGATCAGCAGCCCGAGTCCAAGCCCATTTCGATCCTCAACCTGACCTACCGCCAGGGCAAGGATCTGCCTCAGATGAAGGCGGGCCTGACCGATTCGCACTTCATCTGCTTTCCCTACGAGACGCGCCGCACCGGCATTTATGCCGCCGGCCCGGTGCGCCGTCCGATGGACCTGTTGCAGGCCACCGATGACGCCACGGGTGCTGCGCTCAAGGCCATACAGGCGGTCGAGAACGCCTCGCAGGGGCGCGCCGCGCACCCGCGTTCGGGCGACTTGTCGTATCCGATCGTTCGCCTGGAAGGCTGTACCCAATGCAAGCGCTGTACGGTGGAGTGCCCGTTCGGAGCCATTGACGAGGACGAACGGCGTTTTCCGGTTTTTAACGAATCGCGTTGCAGACGCTGCGGAACCTGCATGGGTGCCTGTCCGGTACGCGTGATTTCGTTCGAGAACTATTCGGTGGACACGGTGGGCAGCCAGATTAAAGCGCTCGACATGCCGGACGAGTTTTCGGAAAAGCCGCGCATTCTGCTGCTGGCCTGCGAGAACGACGCCTACCCGGCGCTCGATATGGCCGGAGTGTCGCGAACCGTTTACTCTGCCTTTGTACGCGCTATTCCGGTGCGTTGTCTTGGTTCGGTCAACACGATCTGGCTCACCGATGCGCTCAACAGCGGGTGGGACGGCGTGATGATGATGGGATGCAAGAAGGGTGATGACTACCAGTGTCACTTCGTCAAGGGTTCGGAGTTGGCGCACTACCGAATGAGCAAGATCGACGACACACTCAAGCAGCTCAGCATGGAGAAGGAGCGCGTGATCAGTTTTGAAGTGGCGATCACCGACAGTCAGCGGGTGGCCACTTTGATCAACGAGTACGCCGAGACGATCAAAAAAATTGGCATGTCGCCGATGAAGGGGTTCAACTGATGGACGCATTGCAGACAACTGGCAACCGGGCCAATGCCGATGCCACGGCACGCTACCGCAACAACTTTCTCAAGGAAGTCGAGGCGCATGTCGACGATGGCGAGTGGGTCAAGATGTGCATGCAGTGCGGCGTCTGTGCCGGTTCCTGCCCGCTGGGTTCCCACTGGGAGCACACGCCGCAAAAGATTTTCATGATGATCCGCGCTGGCAAGCGCGAAGAAGTATTGCGCTCCGACGCGATGTGGATGTGTACCTCCTGCTACAACTGTGTGGTGCGCTGCCCGCGCAAACTGCCGATCACCCAAATCATGCACGGTATCGCCAGCTATGCGCAAAAGCTCGGACTGGCGCCCAAAATGCAGCCCACGCGCGACTTTTCCATCCAGTTCTGGAGGAACGCCACCCAAAGTGGCCGCGTCAACGAACTCAAACTGACCATGGGGCTGTACTTCAAGGACGGCCTGGTGGAAGGTATAAAAAAGGGCTGGAACATGCGTAACGCTGCATTTGGTTTGGTGCGGGCTGGGCGGCTCAACCCGTTCGAACTGTTCGGTGGCCACCGCTGCAAGGACCAGAAGGGGATTGCAGCGATGCTGAAGAAAGCCAGGGAAATTGACGAGCAGCGCAAGCGGGCCAGCACCGGCACCAACTGACTTAAGGAATAGTCCACAATGGCCAAAAAAGAATACGCTTTCTACCCCGGCTGCTCGTCGCAGCTCAAGGCTTCCGCCGCCAACTATTTGACGTCCGTCAACTCCATGTGCAAGACGCTGGACGTCAAGCTGACCGCCATTCCCGACTGGAATTGCTGTAGCGCTTCCATCAGTTACGCTGCTGGCAACCAGCTAGAACGCTTGGTCATGAACGCACGCAATTTCACACTGGCGGAAACGCACCTGCCCGGCCAGGATATCGTGGCCACCTGCGCTGCGTGTTGGCTCAATGCGCGCGAGTCCAAGGAAAAACTCGACGGCAGCGCGCAACTGCTCGCCGATACCAACCAAGCGTTAAAGGAAGCTGGGCTGACCTACACCGGAAGTTCACCGGTGCGTCACATGGTCGAAGTTTTGATTGAGGACTTCGGATACGACGAACTCAAGAAGCCGATGGTCAAATCGCTCGAAGGCGTCAAGTTTGCCGGTTATGTGGGTTGCCAGACCAATCGGCCCTTCGGCATTGCGGGTGAGTCGTTCGAAAACCCGATGTACCTCGACAAGCTGGTAGAAACTGCGGGCGGCGAGGCCTTGACTTCCTATGACCAGAAGGTGACCTGTTGCGGCGGTGCTCTGGCTTTTTCCGAGCCGGAGAAAAGTCAGAAACAGATTCGGGACATTGTGGAGTCTGCCTACGACCACGGCGCAGAAATGATTGTCACGCCTTGCCCGCTGTGCCAGGCCAATGTCGAGGTCTACCAGTCGGAGATCAACCGCAAGCAGGGCACGAAGTTCAACATGCCGGTGCTCTATTACTCGCAGTTGATGACCGTTGCCTACGGGGGTTCGGTCAAGGAGGCAGGACTGGATGGGCATCTGATTCAACCGACTCGGCTGCAGGAAATCGCATCCAAGAAATAGCCTTCTCGACATCTGTTTCGCTGTCGGTCGGTGCTGCCGCCATGCTCGCCCGGCAACAAGCGAGGCCCCTGCAGTCTTGGCCCATGTTATATGGATATAGCCAAATTGTTGTTTGCCACCATCGATTAAAGCAGCACAATTCGGTCCAAGGAGTTACCTATGGACCATATCACCCCGCAGCAGGCCTACGATGAACTGCAGGCTAAACCTAATGTCTTGTTGATCGATTGCCGCACCGAAGCCGAGTTTTACTACGTTGGACATCCGACCGATGCAGTCAACATCGAGTGGAACACTGAACCGGATTACGAAGTTAATCCGCATTTCTGTGATGCGGCCCTGCGCATGGCCGGACGCAAGGATCGACCGATCATTCTGATCTGCCGCAGTGGAAAGCGGTCAGTGGATGCAGGAATGGCGCTGGAGAGTCACGGTTTCACCGATGTGCGCAACGTGCTCGAGGGCTTTGAAGGTGAACTCGACGCCGAGCACCACCGCGGTACCCTGGGTGGTTGGCGCAAGTGTGCATTGCCTTGGCGACAACTCTGACGTCTATCCGCGCAAGACACGGTATCTGCGGCCAGACGGGCGCAGTACCACACCAAATTATTCCTCCGGGTCGTACATTTCGTCCTGTTCCATGGCACGCCGCGCGGTTGCCTCGGTCTCGAGTCGCTGCTGCCTTTCCTGCAGCCTCACCCGGCGTTCTTCGGTCGCTTCCTTTCGCAGCGCAATTGACTCCTCGCCAAACAGCACCTGCCGCAGAAAGCGGAAGCCAAACTGCATCAGTTCCACGTCGTCGCAAAGGATGTTTTTTAATTCTTCAGTGGGCAGGTCATAGATATCGCTGAAGCCATCGCTGGCGACGAACTGGCTGAAGCGGTCGATGTCGTAGCAGACCATGAAGAACAGTTCGAGGCTGCGCTTGGAGGGCTTGCCGATGCTCGGACCCGATGATTTCTTCTTCAGAATCAACTGACGCCAGCCGCGCGCCAGGTCGTCGTAGGGTTCGAGTCCCTGTTCCTTGCGGTAGTTGGCAACGCTGATCTGGCGCGGCTCCTTATGGCCCAGGCAGTGAGGCTCTTCGATCAGGGCGTAGGACGCGTGGTCGGTATATTCGTCCTGGCGGCGCAGCGACAGGAGGGCGACGGGGTAATAGCGGCAGGCCGTTGGCCGATCTTCGTAAACGCTGCAACCTTGCGGGGTCATGAACTGGCAGGCCGTGCCGTTGGCGACGGGACGCAGTTTGACGCCAGCGATGCTATTTTGTTCCATCTCGTACGGAACGGTGTACGTCTGCAAGAATTCCCCTGAGCTGGTGTCGAAACGGCGCTTCAGACGCAGGATGTCATAGGGGGTCAGGGAGATGTCAATGTTGCTGCAGCAGGCGTTCCAGCAGGCAATGCCTTTGTTGCACTGGAACTGGATGACCTTGCTGTCATCAAAGGTCTGTGGCACCACTGGGTTGCCGGGGAAGGGCAGATTCTGGACCTTGTCGTCTTGCATTGCGGTTGCCTCGTCGTAAATCCACAGGATAAGGTATCTGAAAACGTTGTTGTCAAGAAATGGGCCGGGACGCCTTGCGGCGCCCGGCCCTTGCTACTTTACGCGATCAGGCGCGAAAGAGACTCAGTGTGCCGCCGCCTTGAACAATTTCGACTTGTCCACCAAATCAACATGCTTGCGTTTGAAGCAGGTCCACTGTTTGGTGTTCTTGTCATAGATGGAATTGACGAAACAATGCCAGTTTTCCTCATCGACAAAATTCTTGTCAGTGCGGTAGTAGAAGCCGGGGTAGCGGGACTCTTCCCGAAACTGGATGTGCTTCATGTGGGCTTCGGCCGTGATGATGCGATGGTAGTTTTCCCACGCGCGCAGCAGTTCGTGCAGGTCCTTCGCTCGCAGCTTAAGCGAGTCTTCTTTGAGCATTCCCAGTTTCTCTTCCGCCACAGCGAGCATTTTCTCATTCGTGTTGTAGTACGTGGAGGTTCCTGCAACATATTCGTCCATGATCTTCTGCAAGCGCATCTGTAGCATCTTGGGCGTGATGTAGTGCGGGTTGACATCGATGGCGGTGGTGTAGTCCTTGTGCTCCAAAAAGGTACGCACCGGCTTGTATATCTCTTCTGCCAGTTGTTCCACCGAAGTGTCGAGTTCAGGCTTCCAGTCCTTGTTATCCAGTGCGTACTGAATCATGGCCTTGGATGCAAGACGTCCTTCGGTGTGCGACCCCGACGAGAACTTGTGGCCAGACGCGCCCACGCCGTCGCCGGCGGTGAACAAACCCTTCACCGTGGTCATCGAGCGATAGCCCCAGTTCCAGCCGCGTGGCAGATGTGCGGGTACGCCATCGTAGTCGCCCTCGTCCGCCGTGGGCGCACCCAGGTCGGTAGGTCCGGAGACCCAGATGCCGCAGCAACCGGAGTGCGAACCCAGCAGGTAGGGCTCGGTGGGCATCAATTCGGAGTTCTTCTTCTCAGGCTCGATGTTTTCACCAACCCAGATGCCGCACTGACCGATGCACATGTCGAGGAAGTCTTCCCAGGCTTCAGCTTCGAGGTGTTTGACTTCTTTCGGAGACAGGGTTTCGCGCAGTTTGGCCAGCGCGGTGACGGTGTCCATGTAGATCGGGCCGCGGCCTTCCTTCATCTCATGGAGCATCAGGTGGTTGCGCAGGCAGGAGGCGGGAACGGCGGCCTGGCCATAGGGCGGGTAGTCGTTTAGCATCTCCTTGTTCTTGACCATGTAATCTTCACCATAGGCGTTGGTGGCTTTGGCCTTGAACAGCAGGAACCAGGCACCCACGGGGCCGTAGCCATCCTTGAAGCGGGCGGGCACGAAGCGGTTTTCCATCATCGTCATCTCGGCACCAGCTTCTGCCGCCATGGCGTAGGTAGAGCCGGCGTTCCAAACCGGGTACCAGGCACGGCCGGCGCCTTCACCTACCGAGCGCGGACGGAACAGGTTCACGCAGCCACCGGCTGCCAGCAGGACAGCCTTGGCCTTGTAGACATGGATCGTGTTGTCGCGCACCGAGAATCCAACTGCGCCAGCGATGCGTGACGGATCGTTTTTGTCGTTCAGAAGTTTGACGATGAATATGCGTTCTTCGATGCGCGCCAGGCCCAGCGCCTTCTTTGCGGCTTCGGCAACGATCCATTTGTAGGACTCGCCGTTGATCATGATCTGCCACTTGCCCGACCGTACCGGCTTGCCGCCGTCCTTCAACAGTGGCAGGCCTTCCTTTTGCGACTCGGCTCCGTCATGGCGCACGCCGTCGGCATCGGTCTTCCAGATCGGCAGTCCCCACTCCTCGAACAGGTGCACCGAGTCGTCCACGTTGCGGCCGATGTCGTAGGTCAGGTCGTCGCGCGTGATGCCCATCAGGTCGTTCGAAACCATGCGGGCGTAATCGGCTGGATCGAGGTCCGGGCCGATATAGGTGTTGATCGCCGATAGACCCTGTGCCACGGCACCGGAACGGTCCATTGCAGCTTTGTCGACCAGTTTGATCTTGAGGTCTACGCCGGATTCGGCCTTGACCGCCTCAGCCCAGCGCATCATTTCATAAGCGGCGCCGCAGCAGGCCATGCCACCGCCGATCAACAGGATGTCCAGTTCTTCCTGGACGATGGTAGGATTTTCAAAAGTACCTTGTGCCATATTATTCACTCCAATTACGTTGTGTGGTCGACTACTTGCGGCGGATCAGTTCGTCAGGGCGGCCTGCCCGGTAGCCACCCATCATTTCCTTGGTGAATACGCCCGGGGTACTGAGTTCAGCGACTTTTGGCATGGGCTTGCCCCCGTACGGATTGATCGAGCCTTCAGCGGTCGTACGAATCGGAAATTTAAAGCGTTTCAGCGTTCCGTTGCGGAATTTGATCGTCCACATGATCGAATCTGAGCCGCGCAGTGGCTGTACCGAGCCCCCCAAAGGCACGATGTCGGCGTAGTGGCGCACTTCGATGGCGTTTTGTGGACAGATCTTGACGCAGGAATAACACTCCCAGCACTGCTCTGGCTCCTGGTTCCACGCCTTCATCGCGTGTCCTGTTTGCGAACCATCCTTGTCCAGCGCCATCAGATCGTGCGGGCAGATGTACATGCAGGCAGTCTTATCCTGACCCTTGCATCCGTCGCATTTGTCGGTTCTCACATAGGTTGGCATTATTTGATCTCCTTTTTCAGGGTTTTGGGTTAACGGGATTCACTTGACATCGAGACTGGCGTAGTACTTGCGCAGGATGGCGAGCACTTCGGGTCGGCTGAACTCAGGCGGTACCTCCGATCCTTCGGACAGCGATTTGCGCAACTGTGTACCAGAGACCTGTAGTCGGTCGGCGTCGGTGTGCGGGCAGGTTCGCCCTGAGGCCATGCCGCCGCACTGGTAGCACCAGAATGCAACGTCGATCTTGAGCGGCTGCGTCTGCAGGGCGTCTGGGGGCAACTTGTCGAAAATATGGTGGGCATCAAACGGCCCGTAATAGCTGCCCACGCCGGCATGGTCGCGCCCGACGATCTGGTGCGAACAGCCGTAGTTTTGGCGGAACAGCGCGTGCAGCAACGCCTCGCGCGGGCCCGCGTAGCGCATGTCGAGCGGGTAGCCGGCCTGCACGATGGTGTTCTTGACGAAGTAGTGGTCAACCAGGGTGCCAATCGCCTCGGCACGTACGTCCGCCGGAATGTCGCCCGGTTTGAGATTGCCTAGCAGCGAATGGATCAGCACCCCATCGCAGGTTTCGATGGCCACTTTGGCCAGGTACTCGTGCGAACGGTGCATCGGGTTGCGCGTCTGGAACGCCGCGATCCTGGACCAGCCCAGCGTGCTGAACATGGCACGCGTCTGTTGGGGGGTCTTGAATAGTTCACCGTATTTTTCGGGGAATCCGCCGGTGGACAGGACCTTGACCGGGCCCGCCAGATTGACATCGCCCTGGCGCATCACCAGCCTGACGCCGGGGTGTTCCCAGTCGGTGGTGCAGAATACTTTCGAGCATTCATGCAGCTTGTCAATGCCGTATTTTTCGGTCACCTGCATGGTTGCGAGCACCGTGCCGTCGTCAGGGTCGGTGAGGGCGATCTCGCTGCCAGTCTGGATGGCATCGGCTTCTGCTGACGTTGCCGAGAGCGTGATGGGAATCGGCCAGAACAGGCCGTTGGCCAGTTTCATGTCGTCGCACACACCGCTCCAGTCGGCGTGCGACATGAACCCCTGCAGCGGCGTAAAACCCCCAATGCCCAGCATGATCAGGTCGCCTTTTTCGCGTGAACTCACGCGCAGCTTTGAAAGGGTGGCTGCGCGCGTGACCTCACGGGCAAGCGCGTCACCTTCGAGTAGTAGTGGCAACAAATTGCCGCCGCCGTGTGGTTCAACTAAAGCCATGGCTCTGGTCCTTTGTCTGGTTCAATGTGCGTCGCAGGCTCAGGCTACTGCCTGGTAGTAGAGGTTCTGGGGATGGTTTGCCTGGGCGAAGAAGTACCACCGCTCAGCCAGTAATCCGAGGTATTGCACGACAAAGGCGAGTGCCAGAACACCCGGTGAACCTGTCCACAAACTGGTGGCCAGCAGCATCACGGGTAAGGCAAAAACGGCGGCTAAAAACACCCACTTGACCGACCGCAAGGTGGCGCGTGACTGACCGTGGAAAAATTCCCGTGTGTTGAATGAGCCGCCCATAAAGCCTGTCGATTTCTGAGTGATGCGAGGGTGCTTGATGCCAATGGCGGTTTGCAGCGTTGACATTGGACGCAGGCCCCGATTGCGCAGCAATGAGGCGCTACGGCTGACGCAGGCCAGCAGGGTGATGATGAGTGCCCAGAGCGTGAAAAATCGTACCAGCTCTGGGGCGCTGTGGCTTGCGAAGGCCGCTGCCAGCGTGAAGCCGGATGCGCCGCCCAACAGGATGTAATTGATCACCGTCAACGGGCTGTGCCACTCCTGCATGAAGCGCATACAGGCATAGACCATCCCCGTGGTCACAAAAAGTGCAAAGGCGAGCAAGGTGCCCAGGATGCCCAGAACCACGCTGGCGTCGATCAGGATCCCATCGGCCAGAGTGGACACGACCGGATTCCACCCCGTCAAGTGGGCAAGACCGTAGAGCAACACCACGCCCATGAATGCTGGCAGCACGATGACTTCGCGCGACAGCCACGAGGTGCGCCACATTGCAGCGGAGCGCCAAGCGCGCTCGGGACGTCCCAGATGAAAGAGCGAACTGAACAGGCCAAGTGCGCTCAAGGCCAGTACCATCAGCACGCCAGCAGCGTAGAAGGCCCGGCTACTTTGCATTGGCAGCAGATTGAACAGGGCGTAGGACTGAGCGGTGAACAGGGCTAGAAACAGCCCCTGTGCGGCGCCGATCAGGGTGGTGAGGAAGATGACTGAAAATGCTGGATTCATGGTGGTCAGGGCTTACCAGGACATCACGTCGTCAAGCGACGGCTCGGACTTGGCTGGTTTAGGTAGCAGGCCGTCGATCTTCAAGGGGTTGTCGGTGCGGGTGAGCTCGTCCATGTGGATGTGCATCGGTGTCTTGCGTCGCGGGAGGTAATGGTTCGAAGGATGAGTCCCCCATTCCGGCATCAACGCGTACCCCGCGTTCTCGCGAATGGCGGTCGAGACAACCGACTCTGGATCGTGAATATCGCCGAACAGGCGAGCACTGGTCGGACAGGCCAACACACACGCAGGTTTACGCTCGCGCTCGGGGCGCGTGGTGTCATGGATGCGGTCCACGCACAACGTGCATTTGGTCATCACCTTGCTTTTCTCGTCGAGTTCACGCACGCCATAAGGGCAGGCCCAGGAACAGTATTTGCAGCCGATGCATTTGTCGGAGTCGACCAGAACGATACCGTCTTCGGCGCGTTTGTAGCTCGCGCCGGTAGGGCACACCGGTACGCAGGGCGGGTCTTCGCAATGCAGGCAGGACTTTGGGAAGTGCACCGTCTGCGTGCTCGGGTATTCGCCGATCTCGAAGGTCTGCACGCGATTGAAAAATGTGCCAGTCGGGTCGTCACCATAGGGATTGAAGTCGGCCAGTGGCCCGGCGGTGCCCGAAGTGTTCCACTGCTTGCAGCTGGTCACACAGGCGTGGCAACCCACACACACATTGAGGTCGATGACCAACGCCAGTTGTGTCATTGCGAACCCTCCATATTTTCGAGCTGGATCATGATTTTTTCCACTCACCGCGGCCTGCAAAAAATGCCTGCCAGCGTGGCAAAGTCGCCGCAGTGCCAGGTGCAGGCGGCACGGGCGCGAATTGCGGCCAGGTAACCTTCGGCTCGTCCGCCTCGGCTTTGTAGATGCGCACGCGTACGTCGTACCAGGCCGCCTGGCCCGTAACCGGGTCGGAATTCGATATGCTGCCTTCGCCCGGCTTGCCAGGTAGTTCCTCGCTGATCAGGTGGTTGAGCAGGAAGCCACGTTGGGACTCGTTGGCGTTGGGCGCCAGATGCCAGGCGCCAGCCGCCTTGCCAATGGCGTTCCAGGTCCAGACCGTTCCGGGTTCTACCGCTTCGGAATAGCTCGCCATGCAGCGTACCTTGCCCCATTCCGACTCGACCCACATCCAGCCACCGTCTTCAATGCCGGCAGCGCGTGCGGTGTTCGGATTCAAGTGCAGATGGTTGTGCGCGTGGATCTGGCGCAACCAGGCATTCTGAGAATCCCACGAGTGGTACATCGCCATCGGCCGTTGCGTCACCGCGTTGAGCGGGTATTTCACCTGGTCGGTCTGCTGCGATTCCAGCGGCTCGTAGTAGAAGGGCAGGGGGTCAAAGTAGGTCTCGATGCGCTTCCTCAAATGCTCTGGTGGCTTGCGCGATATGCCCTTGCCTTGCGCCGCGGTGCGGAATTTCTGCAGCACTTCTGAATACAGGTGAATGATGATTGGCTCCGCGTAGCGCTGGATCCGGTTGCGTTGCGACCATTCAAGGTAACCTTTGTTCCAGTTGCGCATGTATTGGTAGGAGGCGGGTAGCTTATGGTGATAGACGCAGTTGTTTTGTGCGTACATCTCCCACTGCCGCGGGTTGGGCTCGCCGCGCATGAATTTCTCGCCACCCTTGCCGCGCCAGCCCGATAAAAAGCCGATGCCGGAACCGGGTTCGGTTTCGTAGTTGATGATGAAGTCAGGGTAGTCTCGGAATTTGCGCTCGCCGCTCGGGCGCACGAAGGCAGGGAATTTGAGGCGACCGGCAAGTTCGATCAGTACCTCCTGGAACGGCTTGCAGTCTCCTGTGGGCGGTACCACCGGGATGCGCACCGCGTCGACCGGCCCGTCGAACTCTGATATCGGCCGGTCCAGCATTGACATCACGTCGTGGCGCTCCAGATAAGTGGTGTCGGGCAGTACCAGGTCGGCAAAGGCGGTGGTCTCAGACTGGAAGGCGTCGCAGACGACGAGGAACGGAATCTTGTACTCGCCGTCCTCGCGCTTGTCGTTGAGCATGTTGCGCACTTCCGACGTGTTCATGGTCGAGTTCCAGGCCATGTTCGCCATGAACAGCAAGAGCGTATCGATCGGGTACGGATCACCGCGCCAGGCATTGGTGATGACGTTGTGCATCATGCCGTGTACCGAAAGTGGATACTCCCACGAGAAGGCCTTGTCAATGCGCACCGGCTTGCCGTCATCGTCCACAAACAGGTCATCCGGTTCGGCTGGCCAACCCAGTCCCAGCCCATCGAGCGGCGAATTGGGCTTAATGGCAAGCGGCGTGTTTGGCGTCTTGGCGCAGGGGGGGATCGGGCGCGGAAACGGTGCCTTGTGGCGAAAGCCGCCGGGGCGGTCGATGGTGCCCAGCAGCGTCATCAGGATGGCCAGCGAGCGTGTGGTGTGAAAGCCGTTGGAATGTGCTGCCAGCCCGCGCATCGCGTGGAAGGCGACCGGGTTGCCGGTCACCGTGTCATGCTCCTTGCCCCAGGAATCGGTCCAGGCAATGGGTAACTCGATTTTCTGGTCACGCGCAGTGATACCCATCTCATGTGCAAGGCGGCGGATCGCTTCTGCCGGAATGCCGGTGATCCCGGCCGCCCAGTCGGGGGTGTAAGCCTCAACCCGTTCCTTGAGCAGTTGGAAGGCGGGTTTGACGGCGGTTCCGTCTTGGAGCATGAAATCACCGAGCAGGAACGGGTCGCAGCCCTCGGTGTGCGTCACGACCGGTTTGTTGCTTACACGATCCCACCAGAGCTTGTTCTGCGGGTCGAAGCAGCCTTCTTCCTCGGGCACTTCGGTGCGTACGAACATACCGAACTCGTCGGTTGCCTCATTCATATTGACCAGTTGGCCGGAGTTGGTATAGCGCACGAGAAAATCTCGGTCATACAGACCCAGCGCGATCAGTTCGTGAATCAGGGCCAGCAAGAGCGCGCCGTCGGTGCCGGGTTTGATCGGCAGCCATTCGTCGGCGATGGCAGAGTAGCCGGTGCGCACCGGATTGATCGAGATGAAACGCCCGCCATCGCGTTTGAATTTGCTGATGGCGATCTTCATCGGGTTGGAATGATGGTCTTCGGCCGTGCCCAGCATTACGAATAGCTTGGCGCGCTCCAGATCCGGTCCGCCGAACTCCCAGAACGAGCCACCGATGGTGTAGATCATTCCGGCGGCCATATTGACCGAGCAAAAGCCGCCGTGCGCGGCGTAGTTGGGGGTGCCAAACTGACGCGCGAACAGGCCCGTCAGGGCCTGCATCTGGTCACGACCGGTGAATAAGGCGAACTTCTTGGGGTCGGTAGCGCGGATTTTTCTCAGCCGCTCTTCCAGTATGGAGAAGGCTTGGTCCCACTCGATTTCACTAAATTCACCGGCACCACGTTCACTGCCAGTCTTGCGCAGCAGGGGCTTGGTGAGCCGTGCTGGCGAATACTGTTTCATGATCCCTGAGGAGCCCTTGGCACAGATCACGCCCTGGTTGAGAGGGTGGTCCGGGTTGCCCTCGATGTAGCGGACTTCACCGTTGCGCAAATGCACGCGAATGCCGCAGCGGCAGGCGCACATGTAGCAGGTGGTGGTGCGCATCTCGTCGACGGCGTTGGCCAGGGCGGGGCGGGTGGGATCGTGAATCGGTATGACGGGCATGCGTAATGTTTTTCTTGCGAGCAGGACGGGTGCAGAGTGCCCCTATTAGAGGCAGGGGCACCCATATGCGTCTATAGCCGACACGGGTAATTTGATGTAGCCCAAATGGGTAGTGTCTGCGCAACCGCGGTGCGTATCCCCCGGGTTTCTACGATTTATTAGCAGTCGATTATGTAATAGCATCGGTGCTCACCCTTTCGCATCATGACACCCCCAAACCCCCCACTTCAGCCCAAAGTTCCCATGGACATGGGCGCTGGTGTTCCAGGGTTGACCGCAGAGCTAGCGGCCGACAGTGATTTGGCACCATTACTTGAGCGCTTTCTGATTGCCATCCTTGCAATGGCGGGTGCGCAGGCGGGCGCAGTTCGAACGTTGACCGATGACGGCAAGTCGATGCGTTTGGTTGCACAGCAAGGCTTGCCAGCGAACATACAAAGTTCAGAACGGCTGGTTGCGCGCGACTGCGGTATGTGTGGCGTTGCGTCGGGGTCCGATGTGTTAGGTTGGGTGGAGGATGTCAAAACCTGCGGCAAGCACACCGATCACGCGTATTTTGGGATAAAGTGCCAGCGAGTGCTGGCTATTTCATTGCCCCATGGCGGTCAGGTTTTGGGTATTTACAACCTGTTTTTTGATTCCAACGCCAGTATTGATCCGCAAATGGAGACCATGTTGCGGCTGATAGGGCAAATGTTGGGCCAGGCTTTGCACAATGCCAGGATCGAGCGTGAGCGATTACGCGTTACAGTGATGAAAGAGCGCCAAGAGATGGTCAACGAGGTACATGACACTATTGCGCAGACGCTTGCTTACGTCAGAATGCGGCTACCACTGCTGAACGAAGCCATGCTGGCACACGATGACCAACGTTCGCTCAAATATTTTTTCGATGTCAAGAATGGCGTTGGAGAAGTGCATGATAAATTGCGCGAAGTCATGACCTATTTCCGCACACGGATGGATCCTCTGGGTTTGTTGCACGCGTTGCAGGGCGTTGCGGACGGATATTTTGACCGGGTTGGCATCTCGCTGGAAATCAGGAATTCAGCGAACGGCCTGAACCTCAACGATGAACAGGAAGTGCAGGTGTTCTACATTATTCAGGAAGCACTGGCCAATATTGCAAAGCATTCTATGGCGCGACGTGCCATTGTTTCTATTGCAAGGGACGGTCAGCAACTGGAGTTCCGAATTGAAGACGATGGTCTGGGCATGGATGAACCTTCTGTTTCAACGCTTGTGACTCTGGCCAAAGGTTTGGCGCCCTCCAACCATTTTGGGTTGGAAATTATGCAGAGTCGTGCCAAGCGACTCGGTGGCAGTCTTGTCGTGGGCCCCAATGATGGTGGGGGAACCCAGGTCCGCTTGCGGCTGCCGGTAGTGGCTGCCAAGCAAGGAGTTGGCGGCATATGACTCCCAAAACACGCGTCATGCTGGTTGACGATCACGCCTTGTGCCGCAGTGGCTTGACGGAACTGCTGGAGCACCGGGGCAACATGGATGTAGTGGTCGCCACTGGAGACCCTGGACAGGTCGTGCCGTTGTTACGCGAGCACAAGCCTGATTTGATGGTGCTGGATCTGCGCCTGGCCAAGATCGACGGACTCAGCGTGCTGCGCTTGGTCCGCAATGAGGGGTGTGAAACCCCGATCGTGATTCTGACCATGAGCGACAGCGAAGACGACATGGCGGCGGCGCTGCGCGCAGGGGTACGCGGCTATTTGCTCAAGGACATGGAGCCTGAAGAAGTGATTGATGCCATCGGTCGTGCCGCCCGTGGCGAGATGGTGGTGGCCTCGGCCATGACCTTGAAACTGGCACAGATTCTCCAGTCCGGGCCCAAGGTATCGGTGATGGGAGATCTGGTGGCTTCGCTTACCGAAAGGGAGCGCGAAGTGCTTAACCACGTGGCACGCGGTCAGAGCAACAAGGTCATCGCCAAGGCGCTGGATATCAGCCACAACACGGTCAAACTGCATGTGCGCCACATCATGGACAAGCTCAATCTGCATTCACGCGTAGAAGCCGCCGTGTTTGCATTTGAGTACGGCAGTTCCCCCGAGGGCGTTAAGGCGGCAGGCGAGGGAGGGCACCGGGTAAAAATGTAGAGCTATCTATTTGATAGCTGCTAACGCAATGTCCATAAGGGCTGGATGTCTATTTAAGCGATAATTTTGGTTTGAAACCATGCCAGGGATGCATGTAGTTTGACGACATCACCAATGAGGGTCAGGCAGGGCGATTTCAGACCGGCTTGCACCACTCGCTCTGGCATGTCTGCCAGTGTGCCGGTGACCACCTTTTGGGTCTCAATGCTGCCATCTTGCACCACGGCGATGGGCAAGTTCGGCGATGCCCCGTGCAATATCATTTGCCGGCAAATTTCAGGTAAGCCTCCCAAACCCATATAAATTACCACGGTTTGCCGAGGCCGGACCAGGTTTGGCCAGTCTAGATCGGCGGTGCCGTCCTTCAGGTGACCGGTTACAAAGATGCAACTTTGGGCATAGTCACGGTGGGTCAGTGGAATACCCGCATAACTGGATACGCCTGATGCAGCTGTCACACCGGGAACTACTTCAAAGGCAACACCCTGGTCCGCCAGGGTTTGCAACTCCTCGCCACCCCGGCCAAAAATAAAGGGGTCCCCACCTTTAAGCCGGACAACCTGTTTGCCCTCTTGCGCGAGTTTGACCAGCAGGGCATTGATTTGCTCCTGGCGCATGGTGTGCTCGTTGCGGCGCTTGCCGGCGTAAATCCGTTCAGTATTTGGCGAGACAAAATCCAGCACTGCGCTCGAAACCAGGTGGTCATAGACCACCACATCGGCTTTTTCGAGCAGGCGCACGGCACGTAGCGTTAACAGTTCGGGGTCCCCGGGGCCTGCACCCACCAGATAGACTTTTCCGCAAAGGGGCATGGGCTTCACCACATCGGCCTTCAATGGGTGCGGCCTTTGGATGCGCAGCTGCCACTGCCACAGCCGGTGCTGCCGCAACCACTGGAGGCATCCGTTGCGGTGGCGCAGGCCGAATCACTGCCTTCACTGAAAATGAAATTGAACTCACCGGGGTTCAGTTCAACATAGTCGAGCACCGTGTCAAAGAGCAGTTCTTGGGACTCACCGCCGATAACCACGGCGATGCCGCCCAGATCGAGGCGCATATCCTCGTCCTTGGGTTCGTCGAATCCCATACCGTATTGCAGGGATCCGTCTGGGTCGACTTTTGCGGCAATGCGCAGAGCCAACTCGGCGGCGCCACTTGCGTTGGCAGATTGTTGAATTTGCTGTGCAGCAGCGGGGGTTAATGAAAACATATAGATCTCCATGTGTGAATCAATGTTCACCTTTGGTTTTTAAAAGTCCGGCCAGCCGATTGCCCTGCTTTTGCGGGCCGCCGATAGGAAATAAAGTGTGCAGGTGATGGTTGTTGCCAAGCTCGGGACCCCATACTTTTGCGAAGTGCCAGATCATGGCACGCACTTGTGCTTGTACCCGGTGCTCTTCGAAATAGTCCCGCAAAAAGGTGATAACTTGCCAATGCGCTTCGGTCAGCTCCAGATTTTCAATTTTTGCTCGCGCGCGGGCGAAGTCCTCTGTCCATTCGTCAACATTCTTCAGATAGCCTTCAACATCGGTAGCCATGGGGAACACGTTCGCATGAGCCGTGCGTGCTGGTTCATTGGATAGCTGTTTTTGCACAGCCTTTCTAGCCCGAATAAAAGCAGCAAACGCGTCTGCCCAGCCTGATCCTGCCCCGTTGCGCAGATGGGCATACGATGCAAGCACATTGCGGTACACGATGCCGTCGCGCTGGCCATCCACCCCGTGGCCGCGCAGCACGCGATAGGCAAATGTCAGGTCGGGCGGCATGTTTTCGAGGCTGGAGTAATGGAATTCGTGTCCGCGTATGGTCGCCGGGTCCGATCTACCCAGCGCGAACCAGGGCGCATCGCCCGTTGCCTGCAACTCAACGTAGCCGCGCCCAACGGGGCGCTCATGCATTACCACATCGGCGGGTATGGAGCCCACCATGGTGTAGACCTGATCTTTCCAACGCAGGGTGCGTGCCAGGTACATGAGGCCACCACACTCGGCGTAGACCGGCAGGCCCGCTTCAATGGCTGAATGGATGCTGCTGCGCATGGCAGTATTGGCCTGCAACTCGGCCATGAACATTTCGGGGAAACCGCCCCCAATGAACAGGCCATCCATTGCAGGCAACTGTGTGTCGTGTAGCGTGTCCACCGGCACGATCGATGCGCCAGCCTGCTCCAGCGCCAGCAGATCATCAGGGTAATAGAAACCAAATGCCTTGTCGCGTGCCACTCCAATGCGAATCGGAGACATGGACTCGGTTGCAGCCCTTGAGCGTGGCAATGGCAATACCTGCTGCGGGCTAGGTGCTGGCGCAACCGGACCAGCGCTTTGGGCTACTTGTCGAACGCGTGATAAGTCGACCTGCTGTGCAATCAACTGGCCCATGGCACGTACACGTTGGGCTGCATCATCGAGTTCATGGTTGGGCATCAACCCCAGATGGCGCTCTACTACGGTCAACCGGGGGTCATGGGCAATCGCCCCCAGAACCGCTACATTGGTGTAGTGCTCGATTACAGCCCGTAGCTTGGATTCGTGGCGGGCTCCGCCCAACTGGTTCAGGATCACTCCCGCAATACGAATGCGTGCGTCAAACGCCTGGTAGCCCAGAATCAGTGGGGCAATGCCGCGTGTCATGCCGCGTGCATCGAGCACCAGGACCACAGGCAGATCCAGCACTTGTGCCAAGGCGGCGTTGCTGTTGCTGCCGTCCAGTGCCAGTCCATCGTACAAGCCCTTGTTGCCTTCAACGATGCAGATGTCAGCCGTCGCAGCGTTGCGTGCAAAGCAGGTGGTGATCTGCTGGGACGTCATCAAATAGGGATCCAAGTTGAAGCAGTCGCGCCCGCTGGCCTCGCCCAGCCACATCGGGTCAATGTAGTCTGGTCCCTTTTTAAAGGGCTGCACCACCATCCCCTGAGCGGACAATGCGGCGCACAGGCCGACAGAAATCGTGGTCTTGCCCGACGACTTGTGTGCTGCCGAAATCAGAAGGCCCGACATGGGGAAATTGCCTCAGACGTGCGCTACGGCAAGGGCTGCTGCATGGCTTTGCATGGCCTCGTCGTCCAGACGCTCGGGCAAAAAGCCCATCACCTTGAGCGCCACCATGACAATGATTCCCACGATGGCAACACCGCCAAAACCAAGGAGCCACTCTGGCAGGCTGGGCGAATAGCTGTTGATCACACCGTCCGAAAAACTGCTGCTGACCTGTCGACCCGGGAAGATCACCAGCGGGAATGCCTGCCCGCCAATGATGGTGACGTACATCTGAGCAAAGCCCCCGCCTATCACCAACGCCGCACATATTGTGATACGCCGGCGCATCTGCCCAATGCGGGGGTGCAGTAGCAAAACCAGCGGCAGCACACCGCCCAGAATCACGGGGCCGAGCCAAAAAAGCAGGGTGTAAATGCCACCATCCACCAGGATGAAGCGGTCAAATGCATGGTGCCGGGTGAAATATAGATTGGTCAGGTAGTAGACAGTTACAAAGTAGAGACCGGCCGAAATAAAGATCACCTGCAGGCGGGCAAACTTGGCCATCAGCGCATCACCCACGGGGCGACCACTGCCTTTGCAGGCCAGCATCAACACCAATTGGAATACCGCCAAACCATAGCTGAACGAGAGCGCAATAAACAGGGGCGCCAGCAGGGCGGAGTCGTAGGCTTGCCGGGCCACCAGGAAACCAAAAATCGAACCGGTTCCTGTGGTGAGTGCCATGCGCCAAATGAAGGCGAATAAACCCGCCACGGGTGTGAAGCGGTTCATTTGGCGTTCCATCATGGTCCACAGGTAAACGATGACAAAGCCCATGAAACCGGTGTACAGGAAAATATTGAGCGCAAAGATGGACTTGAAGTTGTAATGCGTCATGGCCACGATCAGCCGGTCGGGGCGACCCAAATCCAGCATCAACACGGTCAGACCACCCAGGAGCAGCGCAATCGCCAGCAAGCCTGACAACGGCGCCAACGGCTTGTAGTCTGTTTTTCCAAACACCGATGCCATGGAGGCCACGTTCAGTGCGCCCGATGCAGCCACCACCAGAAACACGGCGAACACGTGGGGCAGGCCCCAGACAATCTGGTTGTTCATGCCGGTCACGATGTGGCCGTTGTGCTCCATGAACCACACTGCGGCCAGGCCAATCAGTGCAGCCAGTGCCATGCCACCCATCAGGAGGTAATAACCGGGGCTTGTGCCCTGCAACGGACGCAGTTCAATTTTCATGGATCAGAGCCTCTTTAGCTTCAAATGCCGAGATAACGCACGCCAGTGTCCAGGTTCAGGTTTTCCCGAATCTGACGGCTGGGATAGCTGGCAATGCGCTTGGAAATCTCGCTCTCAGGATTGTTGAGATCGCCAAATAGAATGGCTTCGTGCCCGGCACTGGCACAGGCACTTACACAGGCAGGCATTTCACCCTTATCCACCTTGTGAACACACATGGTGCAAGCTTCTACCGTTCCCATGCCACGCGGCACATCAGGCTTCTGGTTGGTCTGCGGTGAATGCACAAACGACCGTGCTTTGTACGGACAGGCCATCATGCAGTAGCGGCAGCCGATGCAGGTGTGCTTGTCCACCAGCACGATGCCGTCTGCTCGTTTGAATGATGCTCCAGTGGGGCACACGTCGACGCAGGGCGGCTCGGCGCAATGCTGGCACATCATGGGCAGGGACTGGGTCTTGCCGGTGCGCACTTCCTTGATTTCGATCTTGCGAATCCATTGCGAATCGGTGGCTTTGGTGCCGCCGGACAGCCCGTTTTCGGTGTTGCAGGCGGTCACACAATCCGTGCAGCCGCTGGCGCACTTGGTGCTGTCGATCAGCATGCCCCAGCGAACTTTGCTGCTGGCACCTGAGCTTGCTGTGCCCGTAGCGGGGGCAGCTTGTGCAATTTCGATAAGCCGCACGCCGGGTGCAATCATGATGCCCGCAATGCCGGCGGCGGCAAAGGCCATGAATCCACGGCGACCGGACTTTGTCTCACCCGTTTCGTTAGCTTGAGATGTGGGGTCTGGCGTCATGGCTTGACCTGTGGTTTGTTGGTGTGGCACTCGAAACAGTCAATCTTTACGGCTGCGTAGTTGTGGCAACTTTGGCAAAAATTGGTGTCCGCTGCGGCAACGCTGTTGGTGGTCTTGCTGGCATGGCAATCGATGCATTCCTTCAGACTGTATTTGCCGGTTCGCACCCCCCCCCTGAGCGTGTCGTCGCGCTGGTGCTTGAGCAGCTTCATGTGGTTGCGCCGCATGAAGGCAGGGTCCTCGACGCATTGACCACCACGGGCGCTCTCAACCACCGGTTGCGGCACCCGCGATGCCGATGCCTCACCCGCATGGACAACCCCCCCGATCAGCAGACATACCAGTGCACCCAATCGTGGGACACCGCGGAACCGGCTTTGCCGGGCCGCTGGTGTCGCCCCCCGCTGGGGGGAGGCGCCGAAGGCGACACAGGGGGTTGCCATATCTAATCCCCCAGACCCATCTGGATGTAGCCAGTGGGGCAGACCTCGGCACAAATGTGGCAGCCAATGCACTTGTTGTAGTTCGTGTCAACGTAGCGGCCCATGGTGGCTTTGGCTTTGGGGACCTTGAATACTGCAACCTGGGGGCAATAGACCACGCAGTTGTCGCACTCGAAGCATTGGCCGCAACTCATACAGCGCTTGGCTTCGGCAATGGCTTGGGTTTCCAGCAGGGGTTGCAGGCGTTCTTCAAAGTTATCCAATGCCTGTTCAGCCGTCAGTGATGTGATACCCCGGCGGTTGCGGCTTACAAATGGAAAGTGCCCCAGAAACAACTCTTTGTGGGAAATCACGTAGCGGTCGGACCGGTTGTCAAAGTTGTGAATGGCGACCGGGTTCTTGTCGGTGCCACGAATCGGCTCGTGAACTTCGCTGAAGGTGTAACCCTTTTCCAGCATCTTGCGTTTCAGATCAAAGGCATGCACGTCAATCTTGGGACGTTTTTCAAGCGCTTCGTTCTGCAGGAAGCGGTCAATCCCGTCTGCTGCAATGGCACCGTGCCCGATGGCGGTCGTGAGCAAGTGCGGGCGTACCACATCGCCGCCTACAAAGAAGCCGGCTTGCCCTTGCACCTGGTAGTTCTTGTCGCTGTTGATGGCGCCCTTGCCGTTATTGAATTCCTCCAGGCCAGTGAAGTCCACCGCTTGCCCGATGGCCGAGACGATCAGGTCGGCAGGAATATCTTCTTCAGTACCTTCTATGTTTTTGATGTCCAGACGTCCACCCACGATCTTGGCCTCGCAGCGTACGATACGCAATGCGGTGGCCCGACCGTCCGGTCCACGCACCACACACACGGGTGCCATTCCACCCTTGATGGTGATGCCCTCCGACAAGGCATGCTCTACCTCGTGTTTGGTGGCCTGCATCTTGTCGATGGTAAAGATGGTGGTCAATGTGACCTCGGCACCCTGGCGAACGGAGGCGGCTGCGACGTCATGCGCCACATGGCCGGCAATGGCATGCTCTGGGCGATCCGACTCATTGACCCTGTCGATGTGTCCCAGGCGGCGTGCCACGGTTGCCACGTCAATGGAAGTGTCGCCACCACCGACCACTACCACGCGCTTTCCGACATGGCGCAGGCGACCGTCATTGAAGGCCTTGAGGAAGGACGTGGCGGTCACGCAGTTAGGTGCGTCGGCCCCCTCAACCGGTAGTGCACGGCCCGCCTGCGCGCCCAGGCCCAGAAACACGGCGTCAAACTCCTCGCGAACCTGCGCCATGGTGATGTCGGTGCCGATGCGGCAGTTCATGCGTGTGGTGACGCCCAAATCCAGAATGCGTTGAATTTCAGCGTCCAGCACATCACGCGGCGTGCGGAAACCGGGAATGCCGTAGCGCATCATGCCGCCGAGCTCGGCACGTTCGTCAAACAGCGTGACGGTATGGCCCTTAAGAGCCAACTGATAGGCCGCCGACAGCCCGGCAGGTCCACCACCGATCACGGCAACCGTTTTGCCGGAGGCAGTCGCGGGCTTGTTGTAGGCAAGGCCCTTCGCAATCGCATAGTCGCCCAGGAAATGTTCTACCGAATTGATTCCGACAAAGTCTTCCACCTGGTTACGGTTGCAACCTGACTCACAGGGTGCAGGGCATACGCGACCCATGACCGATGGAAATGGATTGGCTTCGGTCAAACGGCGAAAGGCGTACTCCTGCCACACCATGCCGGTGGGCGGTTTTTCGATGCCGCGCACGATGTTGAGATAGCCTCGAATGTCCTCACCGGCCGGGCAACTACCCTGACAGGGAGGCGTGCTTTGAATGTAGGTGGGGCATTTGTGCGAATGCCCGGCATCAAAAATGTCTTTCTGAAAGGACTTGACCTTGCTGTCGCCGTCTTTGTAGCGGCGAAAGTTGAGCGGTTTGACGGTGACGGTTTCGTTGGGGGCGGACATAGGGGGAGTCTCCTGATATTTATTGGGTTGCCAGGGCCGTGCGGGCGGGGGCTATTTGTCGCCCAGGCGAATCGCCTTGCTGACCAATTGGTGGACACCGCCCACCATGCCCATGTTGAAGCCGTAGTAGGGCAGTACCTTGGTGAACTGGGCTTTGCAAATGGCACAAATCGTGGCCATGAAATTCACGCCGTGGTCATCGACTACGTGTTTCAATGCTTCCATGCGGGGTAGGGCACCCTTGACGCGCAACTCCAGCAGGTCGTCGGTCAACAAGCCGCCACCACCGCCACAGCAAAAGGTACTTTCGTGTATGGTTTGTGGTGCCATGTCATGAAAGTGGTTGGCAACTGAGGTAATGATGCGCCTCGGGATAACGAACTGCCCGCCCGGCATATTGCCCATGCGCGAGGCCCTTGCCACATTGCAGGAATCATGAAAAGTAATGATGCGGCTGTCGTTGGCCTCTTTGTCAAATTGCAGTACGCCGCGTTGAATCAAATCGTCGGTGACTTCGCATATGTGCTGGGGCACCGGGTAGCGTGGGTCCAGGTAGTCAAAGGGGCCAATCAGGGTGTTCCAGAAGCTGTAGGCGACTCGCCAGGCGTGACCGCACTCGCCCACCACGATGCGTTTGACACCCAGCTCCAGTGCTGCCTCACGCACGCGCATGGAGATGTTGCGCATCTGCTCGTAGTTGCCAATGAACATGCCGAAGTTGCCGGCTTCCGAAGCGTGCGAACTCAAGGTCCAGCTGATGCCCGCCGCATGGAATACCTTGGCGTAGCCGATCAGACTTTCCACATGGGGCTCTGAGAAAAAGTCGGCCGATGGGGTGATCAGCAGGACTTCGGCCCCCTTTACATTAAGCGGGAACTTGATGTCCAGGCCGGTATCGTCTTTGGTATCTTCTTCCAGTCCTTCCAGCGTGTTTTCCAATGCTGGGCCGGGGATGCCCAGGTTATTGCCGATGCGATGCACCTTGCCGATGATCTCGTTCGAGTACTTTTGCCCCATGCCGATGGAGTCCATGATCTCGCGGGCCGCCATGGTAATCTCAGCCGTATCGATGCCATAAGGGCAGAAAACCGAGCAGCGGCGGCATTCTGAGCATTGGTTGAAGTAGCTGTACCACTCGTCCAGCACTTCGCGGGTCAGATCCACTGCGCCTACCAATTTGGGGAAATACTTGCCGGCAAAAGTGAAGTAGCGTCGGTAGATCTTGCGCATCAGGTCCTGGCGCGCAACTGGCATGTTCTTTGGGTCTGCCGTGCCCAAGAAGTAATGGCATTTGTCAGAGCAGGCGCCACAGTGCACGCAAGCGTCCATGTAGACTTGCAACGAGCGGTATTTACCCAACAACTCGCCCATCTTTGCAATGGCCTTGGCTTGCCAGTCTTCAACCAACGCCTCGGGAAATCCGACTGCCTTCTGGATCGGCGCCGAAGCTATAAATGGTTTGAGGTGCGACGTGGCACCCACCTGCACCAAGGGGATTACGGGATAGCTTTTGAGCTTGGGGGTTTCGAACGCTGCGGTGGCCATGGTGGGTGTGTCGGTTCTCAGGGACGCTTGTCCAGCGCAGCTGCCCATGCGGATACATGGCGCACTTCGCGGGCGTTATCCGCCTGGTTGCGGGTGGGGCTGAAGAACAGACCGGGGGCGTGCAACAGCTTGCTGATGGGAAAGATGAGCATGAGCACGGCCACGAAAGCCAGATGCACCAGCAGCACGGGGTCGGCGGGCAGGCTCTGCCAGTCCAGCCGCATCAGCCCCAGGGCGAACATTTTTACCGCAACGATGTCGGTGTGTGCAACAAAGCGCATACCCAGGCCGGTGACCCCAATGGCCACCAACAATGCCAGCATCAGATGGTCGGACGGAGTGGAGATATAGCGTACCCGGTCGACCAGCCAGCGCCGAGCCCAAAGACCGCCCAGCCCTGCAACCATGGCAAAACCGGCGTAGGTGCCAAACGGTTGAATCAACACGACAGGCAGCCAAACCGGTTCCTGAAAGTAGCGCAGGTGGCGCAACACTACCAGCAGCAGCGCCATGTGAAAAGTCCAGCCAAAAATCCAGGTCCATTTGCTGGACTTGAACAGGCTCTCAAAGAAAACCACCTCACGCGCCATGCGCCAGCGCACCCCCCCCATGGTGATGGGGGACGGTGTGGTCGGAATTTTCAGCGGAGCAGGCGTTTTGGCGTAGCCGCGAATCTTCAGGCCCAAGCCGATGACGAACACCCCTGTGGCCAGGTAGAACAATGCCGAATAAAAAATGGTCAGCAGCGACATCGTCAGACCTGGTGAATAGGTTTAGATGCAACCGGTGGGCTTGGGCAGGCCCGCAATTTTGCATGCCTGTTTGGCTGGGCCATAGGGGAACAGGTCATAAAGGTACTTGCTGTTGCCCTTTTCTTCGCCGAATTGCTTACCAATGGCCTTGGTCAGCACCCGCACGGCCGGCGCAATCTGGTACTCGTTGTAGTACTCGCGCAAGAAGTTGATGACTTCCCAGTGGTTGTCGCTGAGTGGCACTTTTTCTTCTTCTGCCAGGTAAACGGCAGCTTCAGGGGTCCATTCAGCGAGATTGAGCAAGTAGCCCTCTTCGTCGGTTTCGTAGGTCGTGCCATTGATTTCAAAGCTCATTTTCTTCTCCAGTAATTAGTTAATTCAAATCACAACCACGAGTGGGATGTGCTGTGTTCCAGGGTCAGGTCGACAAAACCACCGTAGTCGACCAACGTTACACCGTCGATCACCTTCGCCGTCACGCCGCGGGCGTCCATGTCGGGTTGCAGTGCATAGACCTTCAACGTGGCGCAGCAGGCCCGTATGCGTTCCTCGGTCGCGCTACCGACGGTGGCTGCGTAGATGCCGTCTTCGATCAGCAGCAGGGCATTGCCCGGCTGGGCCATGCGCAAGCATGTGTCGAGCGTGCTGGTCTGAAAGGGGGATTTATTGACGATGTGCAACATGGGGTTTTGTCCTTTTTCTCAGAAGCTCAGGATCACGTCCTGTTGCGCCATCAACTGGCCCATTTGTTGGGCATCGAGCACCTCCACCGGTACCAGCAGGTCTTTCTCGGTCAATCCGCGCTGTGCCATTGAGGCCTGGTCCACATAGAGCTTCTCCACGTCATAGCCATCCAGTGCACGGTAGCTGGGAGAAAAGTTCTTGATACCAATGCCCTTGGTCTGCTGGCCCTTGACCAGTTCGTATACGCCGTCGTCGATGAAGACCAGGCTCACGTCCTGGTCGAACGTAGCGGTGATCAAGACCACCTCCAGACTTTCCAGGGCGTAGATGGTTCCGTAGGGAGCCTTGCGGTTGACAAACATGAATTTCTTCACTTTGGGGCCGCCGGCGGGTGCTGCTTGTTGTTCGCTCATGGGTTACTCATAATTAGTTGGGGACAGAGCTGAAGATCTGTCCCGCAATGTCTTTAGTCACCAAACGTGATCAGGCGGTCTGCCTTTATCCCGCTGTCCACCAACTGGCCCAGGCCGGAAATGCGAAAGCCGGGGGCCAACACTTCATCCTTGATGCCGCGGCGCAAAGCCGCCGCCACGCAGACCACTAGGTCTACTTTGTGGTCTGCAGCAAGTGCCGACCAGCGGTTCACCACGTGGCGGTCGTCCTGCGGCGGCTCGGTGAGGCGAGTCGCGTTGTTGACGCCGTCATGGTAGAAAAATACGCGCTGGATCTCATGGCCCTTGGCCAAAGCGGCCACCACGAACTGGTAGGCGCTGTCGGACGCCTGGTGCGTGTAGGGCCCTTCGCTGACAAGTAAACCAAATTTCATTTTTCTTCTCTAGTCAGTTGGGGTCAGAGCAAATTTGCTGCGCAAATCTTGGTCTGACCCGCAAAGTTTCAAAAACGGATATGGGTCGAAGCGTTCAGGCTGGAGCGCGAACCGCGCCAGTCGTCAATCAGGTACTTGGTGAACGGTAGGTCGCACTTCTCGAAGAATGCGGGCCAGCCGATACGCTCGATCCAGTCGGATACCCGCTCCCAGGAGCGTGCGTCTTCCTTGTAGGTGTACAAGATCTTCTTGACCATGGCCGACACTTCAGGCCAACGGGGCGGGTTGTTGGGCAGACCCGAGGCCACCATCTTCATGAAGGTCGGCTTGCCGCGGGCATTGGAGTTCTTGCCGCCAACCCAGATCGCCAGCTTGCTGTGCTCGGGGTCATTGATCTGCATGGGAGGGCAGGGTGGGTAGCAGGCGCCGCAGCACATGCATTTGGTTTCGTCAATTTCCAAAGACGGTTTGCCGTTGACCATGGCCGGGCGAATTGCCGCCACCGGGCAGCGCGCGACGACAGTCGGACGCTCGCACATATTGGCCACCAGATCATGGTTGATCTTGGGTGGTTTGGTGTGCTGGATGATGATGGCAATATCGGCCTGACCACCGCAGTTGATCTCACAGCAGGAGGTGGACAGGTGAACCCGGTTGGGCATTTCTTCCTGGATGAACTCGGCGTGCAGGTCGTCCATCAGGGCTTTGACCGCACCCGAGGCATCGGTGCCGGGAATATCGCAGTGCAGCCAGCCCTGGGTGTGGGCAATGGCCGACACCGAGTTGCCCGTGCCGCCCACCGGAAAGCCGCTACTGGTCAGTGATTCAATCAACGGCGCAACTTTGGCAGCGTCGGAGACCATGTATTCGATGTTGGAGCGGATGGTGAAGCGCACGTGGCCATCGGCATAGGTGTCGGCAATGTCGCACAGCTTGCGGATGGTGAACAGGTCCATCTGGCGCTGTGTTCCAGCGCGCACGGTCCAGATTTCGTCACCTGAGTGCGAGACGTGGTGCAGAACACCGGGACGTGGGCGGTCGTGGAATTTCCAGTTGGCGTAGTTCTTGTGCATCAGGGGATGCAGGTACTGCTTGTTGTCTGGTACGCCGCTCTCGATGGGGGTGCGCATGGTTGCCATGGTTGTCTTCCTGTGTTCGGTTGTTTCAGGCTGCTGCTTTGCGGGCGTTGATCTTGGCGACTTCGTCATCCCAGCCATCGGTGCGTACGTACGGATTGGTCCGGGGGGTGGACACCATGGCGGGGTCGATTTCCAGGCCAATGCCTTCCAGGAAATTGATGAGGCCGATGCGTTCAATCATCTCGCCGGTGCGCTCATGCTCCAGCGCGTTCTCGGCGAAGAAGTCGATTGATTTCTGCGCCAGCTCCACCAGTGCCTGGTAGTCTTCGTCGGTCTTCATGGGCATGAAGGGCGTGACCACGGTGCCCATCAGGTCGCCAATTTTCAGGGTGCGCTTGCCGCCCATCAGCACCGTAACACCCTTGTCGGTACCGGTTGCCAGGGCGCCGGTCATGACGTTGATGCAGTGCATGCAGCGCACGCAGTTGCTGTTGTCAATTTCAAGTGACTGGGTGTCGTTCAGCGCTACGCTGGTGATTTTTGCTCCCTTGGAGACATCCTTCGTCTCCTTGAGCATGATGGCCTTGGTGGGGCAACGGCTCACCACATCGTTGACCAGTTCCGTGAGACCGTGCTTGGCGAACCACTTGCGTGCCAACGGTTCGTCGGTGCGCATGTTGTCGCGCCAGGTTCCGATGACGGCCATGTCGGCACGCTGGATGGAGTTCATGCAGTCATTGGGGCAGCCCGAAAACTTGAATTTGAATTTGTACGGCAGTGCCGGGCGGTGCATGTCGTCCAGGAAGGTATTGACCACCTGGCGGTGTGCACGTGCCTCGTCAAAGCAGGATTGCTCGCAGCGTGCAGCGCCAACGCAAGACATGCTGGTACGAACCGCAGGACCGGCGCCGCCCAGGTCAAAGCCGAGCTCGTTCAATTCGTCAAACGCGCCTTGCACATTGGCCGTGCTGGCACCCTGGAACATGATGTCGCCAGACTGACCGTGAAAGGCAATCAGGCCCGAGCCATGCTTTTCCCAGATATCGCACATTTTGCGCAACACGTCGGTGTTGTAGTGCATACCGGCGGGTGGCTGAATGCGCAGGGTGTGGAATTCCTTGGACGCCGGGAACATCTCGGCCACTTCGGAGAATCGAGGGATCACACCGCCGCCGTAGCCAAACACGCCGACCGTGCCGCCCTTCCAGTAGCCCTTGCGGGTTTTGTAGGAGTGTTCCAGCTGACCCATCAAGTCGGTCATGTAGTCGCTGTCTTTGGCCAGGCGCTTCAGGCCTGTGACAAAGCTGGGCCACGGACCGGCTTCTAGCTGGTCGAGCATGGGGGTGTCGTGTTGTTTCTTGCTCATCGTGTGTCTCCTGTCAGCGCGCTTTTTAGAACGCGGTAATCGGTCGTAGGTGCTGTTTCTGGGGTGAATCGTAAGGGCCCATGGGCGCTGTAGCTATCACCCTCGTTGAGTATTGGGGGCTACCCATTTGGGCTATACGAGCCCACCCTTCCCGGTGATAGACGGCAGTGCCGGTCATTGCGCCCAATAGCGCTACCAACCAACACGCACCATGGCCATCGTTACACCCATTGAAAAGCTGACCATTCCCCTGGGTGGGCAGGTCATTGAATTGCAGCAACTTGACTACGAAGCGGGGGGTATGAGCCTGTTGCGCACGCGCATACGCGAAAAGAGCCGTTTCACGGTGTTTGAGATTGACCCCGGGTCGGCACGACTGTGGGGCGAGGCCTTGTTGCGCTGGGCACAGACGCAGGAGCCAAAGTGACGGCGGTTTTTGCGCATCAGGGCATGCTGGTGGAGGCGGTCTTTCCGCTGGAGGGAAAAGCTTTGCCGCGTGAGCACGCGCAGGCATTGCAGCACGCTCTGACGGAACGGTTACCTTGGTTGAGCAGCGACGCAGGTGCCGGTATCCACCCGCTGAAGTTGGTGTCCGGCCCCGAACGCCTCGCCCTTTTGTCAGGACGTACACGTTTGATCTTGCGGGTTAATGGCAACCGACTGGAGGCACTGCAAGCCTTGGCCGGCGTAGAACTGAACGTGGCAGGACACGCGCTGCGGCTGGGGGCGGTGCACCTGCGTGTGCTGCAATCACATGCCACGCTGTATGCCTACCGGGTCGCGGCCATGGGTGTCGACGAACCCGCATTCATGCAAATCATGGAAGCCGAACTGGCGGCGTTGGCTATAGCGGGTGAGCGGGTTTGCGGCAAGCGCCAAAGCGTGCTGGTGGATGGGTTCGAAATGGCCACCTTCAGCATGATGCTGCATGGGCTGGTTCCGGAGCAGTCATTGCGCCTGCAAGAGCGGGGGCTGGGGCCGCACCGGTTGCTGGGCTGTGGGATATTTGTGCCCCACAAGTCGGCGGCGGCGGTGGGTGGCTAGATTCTTTTTTTGACTTAAACAATGGAGCAAAAGCGATGATGTACAACGTCCACGGCGTAGAACTGGAAGCCGACGATCAGGGTTATCTGTTGGAGGCAGTATTTGATGACGAGGCGGTGCGCGTCATAGCCGCCTCCGAGAACATCGAATTGACCGATGCACACTGGGAAGTGGTGAACTACCTGCGAGACCAGTACCGAGAAGAGGGCGCTACACCCAATTTTCGCGCCATGCTCAAGGGCATGGCAGAAATACGCCC
>CANNRR010000010.1 GCA_947508055.1 Burkholderiales bacterium | reverse complement strand
TTTACGCATTTGCCGCCTCACCGTGTACGGGCGCTTCTGACATTGTATTTTGTGATGACTTTGAACGCTCCAATCCCGGTACGCTTGGCAATGGCTGGACGATCACACCCGCAAGTGCCACCAACTGCTCTGGTGCTGCGGGAAACACCGGCTGCGCAGGCATTGACAGCGACATACCCCCATTCAATACCTACACCAACCCACGGGCCAACCCGTCGCGCTCCATGTTCACGCGCTGGTCGACGGTGTCAGTGGACAGTCCTGTCGTTTCTTTGGCTGGGAAATCGGGAGCGCAACTAAGTTTCTGGATGCGCCGAGGGCGTGACACCTTCAGCGAGTGCCCGGAAGCGGTGGGTGAGAACTACCTTGTTCAGTATTACGCCAGCAACAACACCTGGAAGATTCTGGCGCAGTACCCTTCCAGCCCGTCCGCGGCCCTGTGCGATGGACAGATTTTCACGCCGGTCATCGAGTTGCCGCCTGACGCATTGCATGCCAATTTCAGGATGCGGTTTTACCAGCCATCCGGTAGTGGACGTTCAGGATCAGGTGGTGCGCCGGGGGTCGTGGGGTACGACTATTGGCACATGGACGATGTCGTGATTCGTGCCACCACGGGGCCAAGCTTCGTCGGCGCTTTTTGTGACAACTTCGAGGCAGGGTTGGGGCGCTGGAGCATCACGGCCGAGAGTTATGTGTCGGGCAATATTGGTGATGCCAAGATTGGTACCCTGGCCTTTCAATCAGCGGGGCACGAACTTGATTTGCGATGGGGCTATGTCACCGCCTCCACCTTCAAGACCAACATGACCGGGGTCAGCGGCAACATCACGTACTGGGTGCGAAGCGGCACCACCTCTGCGTTAGATCCGATCAGCGGGCAGGATCTGGTGGCCGAATACCTCAATAGCACCGGGGTCTGGACCACGTTGGCGACCTATCCTGGATCGGCCGCTGCCGGCACAGTCTACAACGCATCGTTTGTGCTGCCTGGCGACGCGACACATGCGAATTTCCGGTTGCGTTTCCGCCAGGTTGCCGGGAGCGGGTACGACAAGAGCTATTGGCACATTGATGACGTGTGTGTGGGTAACTCTATTCCGAATTCTGATCTGGCCTTAACCAAGACCGGTGAATCGACCCTGGTACCAGGTGCAACCACGAACTACACCTTGCGGGCAACCAATAACGGTCCCGATGCACTTTCGGGCTCTGTTCAAATCGTGGATACCCTGCCCAATGGGCTGACCTATATATCGGGTGGGGGTGGATCATCGGGCTGGGCTTGCAGTGCACCGAGCCAGAATGTCACCTGCACCTGGACGGGAACGCTTGCCGTGGGTGCCGTCGCACCTAACCTGGTTATCACTGCCGCCGTCGGAGCATCGGTGACAGGGAGCGTAGCGAACACGGCGACACTGTCGAGCACCGGCAACGACCCCAACACGGGCAACAACACCGCAAGCTTCTCCAGCGGAAATTTCATCCCCTACTTTATTTTCACGAGTGGAACCTGTGTCGATGGCATTGCAATTGGAAACGCCGGGCAAACCTGTAGTTATGCAAATTGGTCGTCCATGGTTGCGGGTCAAGCCAAGACGGCAATCTATATCACCGCGGTAAATGCCTCAGGGGTTCCCACCAAGCTGAGTTCCAGCGCGTCGACAACGGTCACCACACAATTTGGCCTGACCTGCCATGACCCCATTGCCAACGCCGGTGTGCAGGCTACGTTCACTGCCACGGCTGCTGCTTTGCCCTTGTGCACCGGAAATGGAGCACAACCCACCGCTTGGGCTACCGCCACCAGTCTCACATTTGCCGCAGGATCCCCCACGATTGCGACGGGCTACACCTTCACTTACGCCGATGTGGGGCAGATCGAGTTGTACATGCGTAACAGCGTTGCGACCACCCAGGTTGGCAAGAGCAATCCGTTCGTCGTACGTCCTGCAGGCTTTGTGGTGACCGGTGTCAAATGCACCACCTATGCTGCGGGGTCGTGCGCCACCGCAGCGATTGCCAGCCCCGGAAACAATCCGGGCGCAACCACAGCGAGCGGCACCGCATTCGTTCAAGCCGGACAAGCTTTTTCAGCGACTGTCACGGCATTGACCCTGAGTGGAAAGACCAAGGCCGATGCGGGAACCACCATCAATTGCACGTCGACGCCGACCGATTGCACGCCCAACTTTGGCAAGGAGAACGTGGCCTATGGCGGTCCAGAGAGCGTTTTGCTGAGCGTCGACAACTATGTGTCGTCCATGGGGTCGCCGCCCGACCTTGCGGGTACCTTTGGCGCGTTCAGTGGGGGCATTGCCACTGCAACCGACCTGAGTTGGGATGAGGTCGGAATCATCACAATGACACCCTCCATACGGGACGGAGACTACTTGGGTGCCGGCGACGTTACCGGGAAAACCACGGGGGCCACTGGTCGCTTCTACCCCGACCATTTCGATACCGTCATCAGTCAAGTCAGCGGCGTGCCGATGGCGTGCCCCGATGGACTGTGCCCGTCGACCTATAACGGCATCGTGTACTCGGGTCAAACATTCAATCTGACCGTCACCGCCATGAACGCCAGCGGCAATGCAACCGCGAACTACGATACGACCGCTGGGTTTTCCAAAACGGCGGTGCTGACGCCTTACGGTGCGCTAGGCACCACGAGTGCACCGAGTGGCGCAGGAGCTTTGGCAGTGGCCAGCATGTCGGCCTTTGTTTCGGGAGCGCGGACCGAAGCGGCTGAAAAATACACATTCACCACCACGCCGACGGCCCCCTCCAACATTTACATCAATGCGTCTGACGGCGAGGCCAATTCGCGGCGAACGACGAACCCGACGACGGATTCGGTGGAAGGGGGTGTGCGGGTGGTCAGCGGCCGTGTCACCCTTCCGAACGTGTATGGATCAGAGTTGTTGCCCGCGATGTGCATGACGGCGGCTGTGCAGTATTTCACCGGAGCGTTTTGGACAGTCAGCGCCACGGACAATGCGAGTACTTTGGCCCTAACTACCCCGGTCATCATCAAGGGGCCGCTGACGGCCGGTGGGTTGACTCAGTCATTTGCAGCCAATAGTGCATGTGCCGTGGGCAATGATGCCTGCGGCTTGATCGGCGCGGGTATGTTCTGCGCAGGACAAAAGTACCTCCGTTTGGCTCCGGCCGGCGTGGCCGGTAGCGCCAACATAGCATTGACTGTGCCCGGCTACCTACCCAGTACCTCGGGGCGCGCTACCTTCGGCATCTACAAGAGCCCCCTGATCTACCGTCGCGAGAACTATTGAAGCCAAACCATCCCGAATTCTGTTGGAGAATGGTCAAAAGGCACCCAATCCGTTGCATGGATTGCGTGAACAGCTACTAAAATGAGAGCAAATATTCCAGAATATCACTCACCCACGATGGACGCCGTAACGTTTAGCAATCCACTCACCCAGCGGGCGCGCGCTTGAGCATGCGCTGGCCCTGGCAAAGCAGGTCGTCAAAAGATCAGTTCATCGTGTCCTGGTCATCGGGCACGTTTGCCTATGTGCGTGCGCTGGCCAACGCGGATGGGTTATTCGAAATCAGGCAATTGGGGGTCGAGCGCCAGGGCGAAGACAGTCTGGAAGACTTTATCCGCAGGCTGCAGTCCTTGGGGTTTAAGGGGCTGGTTGCGAGCGTGATGCTGCGTCCTGAGCAGTACCAACTGCTGCAAATTGATACGCCGCCGGTTCCGCCGGACGAGTTGCGCTCTGCAGCCCGGTTCCAGATTCGCGACATGGTCAACGTCCACATTGACGACATCACGATGGATGTGATGCAGGTCGGCGACGGTCAACAAAAGGGGCCCATGCATCTGTTTGTGGTGGCTGCCAAAAATGAGGTGGTGCGTGAAGTGATGACATTGGCCGAGGCCATGAACTGGACGGTGCCTGTGATCGATATCCAGGAAACCGCTCAGCGCAACCTGCACAGTGCGCTGGCCAAACGTGACGGCCATCTCGAACGCGCGGACGCAGCCCTGGTTATTACCGACGAACGCCAGGCCGTGCTGACCATCAGCGCCAATGAAGAGCTGTTTTTTTCCCGTCGGCTGGATTTGCCGCAGGGGTTTTTGAGCATGGCGTGGGGTGAAGGACGGGATGCACAAGCTGATGCTCCGTCTGACGCGTTTACTCCGGTCGGTGAATACGTACCTGACTACGCTGTTGCCGGCGTGTCCCATGGCGCCGATTATTCCGGCGCGGCAACTGCTACCGGCACTGCCGATGAGGAGCGGGTACAACGTTTTATCGTCGAAGTGCAGCGTTCACTGGACCTGTGGGACCGTACCTGGTCCAGCATGCCACTGGCGGCCATCCGGGTCTACGCCGGTGAGCGATCGGGCGCATTGGCGAGCTGGCTGAGCCGGGAATTGGGCCAAACGGTCTCAGCCATTGACGTTGCAGAGCAGTTTACCGGCCTTGAGGCGGCGCCCATGGCCGACCAGCTGCTGTGTTTGCCGTTACTCGGCGTGCTGCTGCGCACCAAGAACCGCAAGCTCTGAGCAAGCCAAACTGCGCATACCACCATGGCACAGCAAATCAATCTCAGTACGCCGATATTGTTAGCGCAAAGGCGCTACTTTTCTGCCAACACCATGGCCATTGGGCTGGGCGCGTTTTTGGTGTTGGGTGGCGTGTTGTGCGCTGCCTGGGTCTGGAATTTTGACCGTGGTATTGCGACGTTTGACCAGTCAGTGGCCACACAGTCGCTGGAAGTCACCAACCTTAAGGCCGCCATTGAGCGCAGCAGAGCCAACGCGGCCCCCGTCAGCCCGGCGCTGCTGGAGCAGTTGCAGCGGGTGCGCAATACGATAGTTCAGCGCGAGAAGCTGCAGATTGCCCTGCAAGAGGGACTGTTCCGCCAGGGCTGGGGCCATTCGGACCGCCTCAACTGGGTCGCACGCAGTATTCCTGAGGTCGTGTGGATCACGGAACTGAAGATGGATGGCTCCCGCTTTGAGGTGACGGGTTTTACTTTGGAGCCAGCCGCGCTTAACGAGTGGGTGGACAAACTCGCCGTCAGCCCGCTCATGCAAGGGCTGAAACTGGCGACAGTGAAAGTGGAGAACGCCACAGCGGCACTAGCGGCCCTGCCGGTGGTGCCAACTTCTGCAACTTCGGCGCCCGTGGCGCCAGCACGAGCCGTGTGGTCGTTCAATCTGGTCAGCGTCGAGCCACCACCGGCAGGCGCGCCAGACGCGGCCAATGGGCCAGGGATTAAGCCATGAAGCAGCAATGGCAAAAACTGGCGGCCCGCATTGATGCGCTCAGCCTGCGTGAGCGCATATTTGCTTTTCTGTCCGTCATCGTCTGCTGCCTTGCCATGGTCGACACGCTTTGGCTGTCGCCGACTCAGTTGGCATACAAGCAGGCCACGCAACGCTTTGCTGCGCAGAGTGCCGAAGTCAAACGCCTGCGCATTGAGCTCGGTGCACTGGCCCAGCCCGTGGACGCCAGTAAAGCGGTGCGCGACGACATTGCTACAGCGCAAATCCGCCTGGACCAGGTTAACCAGGAAATCAGGGTGGTGGCTCCGCTGGCTGAAGGGGGCCCCGCAATTGAGCAGGCTCTGGTGCAGTTCTTGCGCCGCCAGGAGGGGCTCACCCTGGTCAGCACCGGCACGATCAAACAGGAGTTGATCACCATCAACTCGCGATCAAAAGCCAACGCCAACGCTGGTCCGGCGGCCGACTACCAGCCTGTCCTGTCCAAGCGCGGGCTGGAGCTCAAAGTATCGGGCTCGTATGCCGAGTTGGCGCGTTACGTCAAGACACTTGAAAATGCCCTGCCGACCTTGCGATGGGGCAGCCTGCAAGTCACCGTCGGCAAGCAGATGCCGGAGTTGACCCTGCAGGTCTACATAGTGGGGGTGCCACCATGACGCACACCAAAATGGCGTGGTGGACCTTTTTTGCGTGGGTAATTTCTATGAGCGGGTTGCCGGTTGTGGCACAGGATGCGCGCGACCCAACGGTGGCACCAGCCGAAACCAGTTCAGCGACTGCGACCGCTTCTCCCGTTGGTGCCGAGGGCATGACCGTGTTGGTGCGTGACGACAAGACCTATCTGGTGGTGGGCACCCGCTTGTATGCGCCGGGTGACAAGGTGGGGGCGTTTAGCGTCGAGCGCATTACCGAGACGCAAGTTTGGTTGCGTGATACGACAAAGCTGATCAAGGTGGCGCGCTTTGGAGGCATTGAGCGCAAGAGTCTTCCACCGAAGCCCCAGTGTGAGCCTGCCCACCCGGACCAAAATACCCAGACACCAGTCGCCCCGTGCGAAGATACCCTACCGTGAAGCTCACGCACATGACCACAAATGCCGCCACCATGATTGAAATATTTCCAATGGCCCCAACGCGCAAGGCCTTGCCTGGCAGGGTCTGGGCTGCGTCAGGATTCTGTGTCACCCTCAGCACCCTGTTGCTGGTGGGGTGTGCGGCGGAGCGGCCTTTGCGCACACCTGATGTGAGCGATGCGGTGCGCGCCGAATTGGCCACGCCGCTTGCCAAGCCGTCGGTGGTGGTGCCTGCAAAGGTCAGTGATGCACTGGCCGAACCCGCCCCCAAGGCTGCGCCGCTGCCAGCTGAGCCGCGGCTCGATTTGCTGGTCAATGATGCCCAGGCCCGTGAAGTGTTTCTGGCTATCGTGGCCGATACACGTTACAGCATGCTGATGCATCCCGATGTATCGGGTAAGTTATCGGTCACCTTGCGGGGTGTCACGGTCAAGGAGGCGCTGGAGTCGATTCGGGATGTGTACGGCTACGACTTCAAGCTCGAGGGGCGCCGTATTACGGTGTATGCGCCCACGCTGCAGACCCGCATTTTTACAATAAATTACCCCAACTCACCGCGTGAAGGGCGAAGCGAGCTTCGCATTGCTGCGGGTGGAGGTACGCCAGTTTCTGGTTCTGACAGCACGACCCCAACTGGCTCGAGCGCAGTGTCGACAGTCGACAGTTCGCAAAGGTCGGGCAACGGACAAGCAAGCGCTGGCAATTACATCTATACCAATTCGAAAACCGATTTCTGGAACGAGCTGGCAAGTGCGGTGCGTGGTTTGATTGGCGTCGATGTGACGCCATCAGGGTCTGCCACTGCCAAGACTGGAACTGCTGGTGGTCAGGGACGCAGCGTCATCGTTAGCCCTCAGGCCGGCATCATGGCGGTGCGGGCCATGCCCGACGAATTGCGCGAGGTGGACAAGTTTTTGAAAGCGGCACAGATCGCCGTTGAGCGCCAGGTCATGCTGGAGGCCAAGATTGTTGAAGTGATGTTGAGCGACGGTTATCAAAGCGGGATCGATTGGTCGGCCCTCAAAAATGGCGGTGGCAAGACGGGCGCAATGGGCGTGTTGGGCGGCAACGTGAATAGCCCCACAACATTTCCCGCTCTCGCGACAACGGCAACTTCTGCAGCCGGTGCAACCGGGGCAACAACGATGACGCCCACCACCACGATTACATCGACCAATGCGCTGGTGCGCGGTGTTTGGGACAATGTGCCCGGATTCTCGGGCTTGTCAACTCCGGCCGCAGGCGCTGGTCTGTTTGGACTGGCCTTTGCATCGGACGGGTTTCAGGCGGTGCTGGGTTTCCTTGAAACCCGGGGTGACGTTCAAATTCTTTCGAGTCCTCGGATTGCAACCATGAACAACCAGAAGGCCGTGCTGAAGGTGGGATCGGAAGACTCTTACATCACCAGCATGACCCCCGGCGTAGCCGGCACGGCCACTACCGCCGGGACGCCGGCAACGCCCAAGTTCGGAACCTTCTTCTCAGGCATCTCGCTGGATGTGACGCCGCAGATTGACGACGGCAACAACATCACACTGCACGTACACCCCTCGGTGACCAAGGTGACCAGCAAAGACCTGACCTTCAACAGTGGAACCGGTTCAACGTCTTCTTTTCCCACGGCCTCGAGTAATGTCAACGAATCTGACACCGTGGTGCGGATTCAGGATGGGAACATCGTCGCCATTGGCGGTCTCATGCAAATTGAGAGCAATCGACAGTCGTCAGGCTTGCCGGGCACTACCGACACGCCATTGTTCTCGTCTCTGTTTGGCAACAAGGCGAATTCCGGGCGCAAGAAGGAGGTGGTTGTGCTGATCAAGCCCACCATCATCCGCAACGCCGAAGACTGGGAAGCGCAGACTCGCAAAACCCAGGCTGCGCTGGACGACATGGACGCCACGCGTGCACGCGTCATCCGCATGGACGGCAGCGTCTACAACATTGAGCCCGCTGGCGCGGCCAAGTAATGTACCTGGGGCATTTTTCGCTGCGAGAAGCCCCATTCTCGATCACGCCTGATTCCGCATTCTTTTACCCCCACGAGAGTGCGCAGGCTGCGCTCAACACGCTGCTGGTAGCACTGCGCAGTGGCGAAGGGTTCCTCAAAATTGTCGGTGAAGTGGGTTGCGGCAAGACCGTGCTGTGCCGACAGTTGCTCAAGACGCTGCAGGGCGAGTGCGTCACTGCCTACATTCCCAACCCTGACATGGGCCCCGATGATTTGTTGATGGCGCTGGCTGTGGAGCTCAACATCAATCTGGTGCCGACCATCGGTCGCCACAGCATGCTCAATGCGCTGCGGGACTGCCTGCTGGCCCATGCGGTCGAGGGGCGCAGTGTGGTGGTGTGCATTGATGAGGCCCAGGCAATACCCTTGCGCACAGTGGAGAGTCTGCGCCTGTTGTCCAATCTGGAGACCGAGAAGCGCAAGCTGCTGCAATTGGTCTTGTTGGGACAACCCGAGTTGGACATCAAGCTGTCGCGCCCGGAAATCCGGCAACTGATGCAGCGCATTACGTTCAGTGAATATCTGGGGCCAATGCCCGCCGCCCATGTGCCGGTGTACCTGGCGCACCGCTTGACCACTGCGGCTACCGATGAGCATACCGATGTTCAGGTTTTTGAGGCGGCTGCGGCCCGTGCGATCGCACGTTTGAGTGGTGGTGTGCCCCGACTGATTAACGTCATGGCGCACAAGTGTCTGATGCTGGCATATGGTGAAGATGTGCACCGCGTCAGCTTCGCCCACGTGCGCCTGGCCGCCAAGGACACGCCGGGGGTGGTACAGCGCCTGCCTTGGTGGAAACGGCTGTGGCATGACCGGGCAGTTGCTCCCCAGTCACTTTTATCAGACGCTGCCTTGGGCGGCGCGGACAGGAGCAAGCTGTGAGCGTGATCAACAAAATGCTGCGCGATCTCGACCATCGTCAGGCTGTGCGGGCACCGCTGTCGGCTGGCACGTCGGTTGCACCCCAAGCTCCATTGCGCCGGGGGACCACCAGCATTGGGCGAGTGCCTGGCGCGTCCAGTTCACAGTCTCGGCGTTGGGCCTGGATCGGGTTGTCCGGTTTGCTTGCCACAGCGGGGGCAGGATGGTGGGGCTGGATGCAGGCCAGCACCCCCGTGGCTGCGACGCTAGCGTCCTCCGGTGCATCGGCTGGCCAGAACGCTCCTGCATCAGCACCGATTGCGACAGTGGCGACCCTGCCGTCGATGCCCCCACCGTCTGTGAACAGTGTAGTTACCCCGCCGGAGGTCAACCGGGCACCAGTTCTGCGCACGGAGGTAGCCTCTGCGCGCCCAGACCCCGCCGTGGTGCCAGAAGTTGTTGTCGCATCAACCGCCGTGGCACCTGTTGCGACGGTGCAGGCCGACACAGCACCTGTGGTGCAGCGTCAGCAGCAGGCCGGGGGCGATGTAATTGCCCAGGCCCAAAACCTGTGGAACTCCGGATCGCGCGACGCCGCCATCGAGCTGATGCAGCAATCCATTGCAGCGTCCGAGCGCACGGCCCAAGACGGGGCCGGCGCAAACCCCGGTTTGTTGTTGACTCCATTGGTGCGTGAAATGGCGCGCATGCAGTTGGCTGAGGGGCGCTATGGCGCCGTTTGGGAAATGTTGACCCGCCTGGAGGCGCTGTTAGGTAACCAGCCCGACCTGTGGGCTATTCGTGCCAACGCGGCACAACGCCTGGGGCGCCACCAGGACAGTGTGCACGCCTACCTGGTGGCCTTGCAGTCGCGTCCCGACGAACAGCGATGGTTACTGGGCACAGCGGTATCACTTGCCGCCTTGGGCCAAACCAGCAGCGCGGTGGAGATGGCTGAAAAGGCCCGCGTAGTCGGTCCGATCAGCAAGGATATCTTGGCCTATCTCCGTCAGGCAGGCGTAGTATTTAATGACTAATCGGGTCGTAGCCCCCGTTCAATTGGCGTGGAGCGCTACTAAATATATAGCGTTCTGAAGCACGGTTCACACCGTTATCGGCTCAGGGTTCGCCGGTATTGCATGGCTTCGGCCAGATGGCTGACCTGTGTGTGGTGGGCATCGGCAAGGTCGGCAATGGTGCGAGCCACCTTGAGCGCCCGGTGCGTGCCGCGGGCCGACCAACCCAGACGCGTGGCGGCCACGTTCAAGAACTTGACCGCGTCCGCCTCCAGCAGAATGTGCTGGTCAATTGCCTGGCCCTGCAACGCCATGTTTGTGCAACCCTGCCGGTCCAGTGCCCGCTGGCGCGATGCCATGCAGCGCTGGCGGATGCTGTCAGTGGATTCACCTGCCTGGGCGCCCAGCAAGTCGGTGTTGGGAAGGCTGGGGACTTCGACGTGCAGGTCGATGCGGTCCATCAGCGGGCCGCTGAGTTTGGCCTGGTAGCGGTGAATCTGGTCCGGCGTGCAGCGGCAGTTGTGCGCGGCAGACCCCAGGTAGCCGCATGGGCAGGGGTTCATGGCACCCACTAATTGAAAGCGCGCTGGAAACTCGGCGCGCTGGGCCGCGCGCGAGATGGTGATGCAGCCTGTTTCCAGTGGCTCGCGCAGGGCTTCCAGCGCTGCCCGGGGAAATTCTGGCAATTCGTCCAGGAACAGCACGCCGTGGTGCGCTAGCGAAATTTCACCGGGCCGGGGTGGCGACCCACCGCCCACCAGCGCGACCGCACTGGCCGAGTGGTGCGGGCTACAGGTGGGACGATGGCCCCAGTTCTCCATGGAAAAGCGGCCACTCAGGCTGCCAATGGCGGCGCTTTGCAGCGCCTCGTCGTTTGACATGGGGGGCAGCAGACCGGCAAAGCGTTGCGCCAGCATGGACTTGCCCGAGCCCGGCGGCCCGGTCAATAGCAGGCTATGTCCACCGGCGGCGGCAATCTCCATGGCGCGCTTGGCACCTGCCTGACCTTTCACGTCGGCCATGTCGGGGGCCGCTGCCCGCGTAGTGGAAAGAACCGGCTCCACCCGACACCAACCGCCATCAGTGGGGATGGTGCCATTGGATCCGACCAGATCCAGTGTGGCGCCGCTCGGAACAAACTGGCGTACCACGTCGAGCAGATGCCGCGCCCGGTACACCTGCGAGCCAGGCACCAGCGCTGCCTCTTCAGCGTTACCCGGAGGCAGCACCAAGCGGGTAGGGCAGTTGCTGGTGTGCAAGGCCAGCGCCATTGCCAGTGCACCGCGAACCGGGTGGAGCGCGCCGGTCAATGACAGCTCACCCGCAAACTCATAGTTCGCCAGCAGCGTGCCATCAATCTGGCCACTGGCCGCCAGAATGCCCAGTGCAATGGGTAAATCGAGCCGGCCGGAATCCTTGGGTAAATCAGCGGGCGCCAGGTTCACCGTAATCCGTTGGTTGTGGGGAAATTGCAACCCCGAGTTTTGAATCGCACAGCGCACTCGCTCGCGTGCCTCCTTGACCTCGACGTCGGCCAACCCCACCAGCGTGAAGCTGGGCAGGCCATTGGCCAAATGCACCTCGACGGTGACCCGTGCGGCATCCAGCCCCCGCAATGCGCGACTCTGCACCAAAGACAAGCCCATTTTCATCCTCCCAAAAGCGTGCGCACTGTGCCTACCCAGTGCTATCACTGTGCACTAATGCTGTGCAAACTGTTTTTATATACAGCCATCATAACGCGTGCCGCACCATTTGGTGGACACAAAGGAGGTTCGGACCGCCGAAAACTTAATTGGCATGCATCGTGCGTAACCGATGTATCCCGCAACCTTACTGGAGTTATCCATGAATCACAAAACCAAGCCCATCCTCGTATTTGCAGCCGCATTGGTCGCAGCGTCCGCCGCCTTCGCGCAAACGGCCGCACCTGAGCCAGAGTCCACTCTGAGCTTCAACGTAGGCGTGGTCAGCGACTACCGTTTCCGCAGCGTGGCACAGACATCGTTCAAGCCAGCAATGCAAGGTGGCGTGGACTACGCACACAAGAGCGGCGCCTACGTCGGTGCATGGGCTTCCAATATTGGCTGGATCAAGGACTATGTCGGTGCGACCGACGGAGCGACCGAAGTGGATCTGTATGGTGGCTACAAGGGTGAGATCGCCAAAGACTTTACCTTTGACCTTGGTGTCATCACATACCAATACCCCGGCAACACGGCGGACAAGGTTTTGGTTAACGCCAACACGACTGAAGTCTATGGAGCATTGACCTTTGGCATCGTGACCGCCAAGTACAGTCAGAGCACCGGAAACTTTATCGCCAATCCGAACAGTTCGGGTGCCGCGTACTTCGAATTAGCTGCCGCCTTTGATCTGGGCGATGGCCTGACTTTGACCCCGCACGTGGGACGCCAGACCATCCCTAACCAGGCTGGCAACGCAGGTGATTACACCGACTTTTCACTGACGCTGGGCAAGGACTTTGGTAATGGTATTTCTGCCTCCATTGTTGCCCTCAACACGGATGCCAAGGACGCGTTCTACAAGGTTCCCGGTTTCGATAACCTGGGCAAAAGTGCTGTGACCGTGGGCGTGAAATACACGTTCTGACTCTGCCCCTTACTCAAGGACACACTATGAAACTCATAACGGCAATCATCAAACCGTTCAAGCTCGATGAGGTGCGCGAAGCCTTGTCCGGCATGGGCGTACAGGGAATAACGGTCACCGAAGTCAAGGGCTTTGGCCGCCAAAAGGGCCACACCGAGTTGTACCGCGGCGCGGAGTACGTGGTCGATTTTTTACCCAAAGTAAAGATCGAGGCGGCCATTGACGACGCCCTGGTGGATCGGGTCATCGAAGCCATCGAAGGCGCCGCACGCACCGGCAAGATTGGTGACGGCAAGATTTTCGTCTACGACCTGGAACAGGTTGTTCGCATCCGCACCGGTGAAACAGGCAAGGAGGCCCTATGAAAAAACTATTAATTTCCCTCGCGCTGGGATTGGGCATTTTGACTGCCGGTTCACTCGTGTTAGCCCAGAGCGCAGCCCCTGTTGCCGTCGCTTCGGTGGCAGAATCCAAAGTCTCTGAGGCAGCACCGGCGTCGGTCGCCGCGGCTACTGTGGCAGCACCCGCAGCAGCGCCAGCACTGGTGCCCAACAAGGGCGACACCACCTGGATGATGGTCTCCACTCTGCTGGTCATCATGATGACCGTGCCGGGTCTGGCCTTGTTCTACGGGGGCCTTGTGCGCAGCAAGAACATGCTGTCGGTGCTGATGCAGGTGATGGTCACGTTCTCACTGATCGTGGTGCTGTGGTTCATCTACGGCTATAGCCTGGCGTTCACCGAAGGCAATCAGTTCATCGGCGGGCTTGACCGACTATTCATGAAGGGCATATGGGACAACGCGGCCGGCACGTTTGCCAACGCTGCGACCTTCAGCAAGGGCGTGGTGATTCCCGAGATCGTGTTCGCTGCCTTCCAGGCTACTTTTGCGGGTATCACCTGCACGCTGATCGTGGGATCGTTTGCAGAGCGCATCAAGTTCTCAGCGGTGCTGATGTTCATGGTGCTGTGGTTCACCTTCAGCTATGCACCGATGGCGCACATGGTGTGGTTCTGGGCGGGTCCTGATGCCTACGTCAGCAAGGAAGTGGTTGACACGGTCAACGCAACCGCCGGAATGATGTGGCAGTGGGGTGCTCTGGACTTTGCTGGCGGTACCGTTGTTCACATCAACGCCGCAGTTGCCGGTCTGGTGGGAGCCTTCTTCATCGGCAAGCGCGTCGGCTACGGCAAGGAAGCCATGGCACCTCACAGCCTTCCGCTGACCATGGTGGGTGCATCGCTTTTGTGGGTGGGCTGGTTTGGTTTCAACGCGGGTTCTGCGCTGGAAGCCAATGGCTTTGCTGCCCTGGCCTTTATCAACACCTTTGGCGCCACCGCTGCTGCGGTATTGACCTGGTCCATCGGTGAAGCGCTGCACAAAGGCAAGTCCTCGATGCTGGGCGCTGCCTCGGGTGCGGTGGCCGGTCTGGTGGCCATTACCCCAGCGGCTGGCAACGTGGGTGTCGGTGGGGCCCTGATCATCGGCCTGATTTCCGGCTTTGCCGGATTGTGGGGCGTGGCCGGTCTGAAGAAGATGCTGGGTGCCGATGACTCGCTGGACGTGTTCGGCGTGCACGGAGTCTGCGGAATTCTGGGTGCCCTATTGACCGGTGTGTTCAATTCGCCAGCCCTGGGTGGCCCTGGCTATGTGGCCGACTGGGTCACAGCAACCATGGTGACCTCTGCGGACTACTCCATTGCCGCCCAGGTCCTGGTGCAGGCCAAGGCTGTTGGTGTGACCGTGTTGTGGTCGGGTGTGGTGTCAGCCATTGCCTACTTCATCGTCGACAAGGCCATTGGTCTGCGTGTCAGCGAAGAGGACGAGCGCGAAGGTCTGGACATTACTTCACATGGCGAGACGGCTTACAGCCGCTAAGCGGGGGGGGGACTCAGTTGCCAAAACGGCTGTCTACTCCCTTTTCCTTGAACTTGCGCTCCAACTCCTGGTCTTCCAGTTCACGCTTGCGCTGCGCCTGTTTGACGCGCTCTGCCTCGCGCAGGGCTTCCAGTTCTTCCGGGGAGGGTTCCTTGTCAAAGGACAGAGTGGGGGCGCTGGCAGAGGGAGGCTCGCCACGTTTGCTCTTGAGTTTCATGGCCAATCGCAATTCGTTCGCGGAGTCGGCATTGCGCAACGCCTCTTCATAACCAATGTGGCCGTCGTTGTACAACTCGAACAAGGCCCAGTCAAAGGTGCGCATGCCCAGTTCGCGAGATTTCTCCATCAAGGCCTTGATATCCCCAAAAGCGCCTTTGAAGATGCGCTCGGCAATGGTGGGCGTGTTGAGCAGGATCTCAATGGCCGCCTTGCGTCCTTTGCCATCCTCGGTGCGCACCAGTCGTTGCGAAACGATGGAACGCAGGTTGGCGGACAAGTCCATCAGCAACTGGTTGCGCCTCTCTTCGGGAAAGAAATTGATGATGCGGTCAATCGCCTGATTGGCGCTGTTGGCGTGCAGCGTACCCAGACACAGATGGCCGGTCTCGGCAAATGCAATGGCGTGCTCCATGGTTTCGGGGTCGCGAATCTCGCCGATGAGAATCACGTCGGGCGCCTGGCGCAACGTGTTCTTGAGCGCATGGTGCCAGGAGTGGGTGTCAACCCCGACCTCACGGTGGCTGACCAACGACTTCTTGGAGACATGCACATACTCCACCGGGTCTTCCACAGTGATGATGTGGCCAGCAGAGTTGGTGTTGCGGTAGTCGATCAGCGCCGCCAACGTGGTCGACTTGCCAGACCCGGTTCCACCAACGACCAATACAAGGCCCCGCTTGTTCATGATCACGTCCTTGAGGACGGGTGGAAGCTCCAGTTTTTCGAAGTTCGGAATCTCGGATGCAATGGTGCGCACCACCATGGCAACGTTTTGTTGCTGCACATACACGTTGACCCGAAACCGTGAAACACCGGGAATGGATATGGCGAAGTTGCATTCCATCTCCTTGGCAAACTCTTCGCGTTGGCGTTCATTCATCAGGGACTGCGCCAGTACGCGGGTCACTTCGCCACCGAGCTTTTGGCCCGATAGTGACTGCATGGCGCCGTGCGATTTCATGCTGGGCGGAAAGTCATGCGCAATGAAAAGGTCAGACCCCCCGGCCTGGCTCATGGCCGCCAGCAGTTTGTGCATGTAGGTGCGGGCTTGTTCTTCGTTCAGGGTGGTTGCCATCGGCCAAGTATCTTATGCAACATTTCCCCGGTCAAGTGCCGGATGGACCTTGCTGGATGGGCCTTTCAAAAATTTCACGCCACAGTGGCCCCCGGTCGTTACCATGCAAGTTATGCAATCCATGGACTCCGCGCTACACCACATCACCGATCGCATTCGCGCAGCATCAGCCGACGCCACCACCCTGCGTATTCGCGGGGGTGGCAGCAAAGACTTTTATGGCAACTGCCTGCAAGGCGAGCTGCTGGATACGACCGCGCTGAACGGAATTCTCAGCTACGAACCGACCGAACTGGTGGTGACCGTGGGTGCTGGCACGCCGCTGGCGGAGCTGGAGACCTTGCTGGCCGGGCGCGGCCAGTGTCTGGCATTTGAGCCTCCCCATTTCAGTTGGTCGCAGAGTCCTGGCGCCACCGCCGCGAGCGCGGCCACCGTGGGTGGCATGGTGGCCGCTGGCCTGAGTGGCCCCGCCCGTGCCAGCGCCGGTGCGGTGCGTGAGTACGTGCTGGGCCTGCACATGATTAACGGAATGGGCGAAGAACTGGTGTTTGGCGGCCAGGTGATGAAGAACGTAGCGGGCTACGACGTCTCGCGCATGATGGTGGGCAGCATGGGCACGCTGGGGCTGATCACCGAGTTGTCGCTCAAGGTATTGCCGGTCGCGCCGCTCGAGGCCACCCTGGTGTTTGCGCTGGATCAGGCCAACGCGCTGGAGTGCCTGCACCGCTGGGGTGGCCAACCACTGCCGCTCAACGCGAGCTGCTGGCTGCACGACGACACCGCCAGCACGGGCGCGCAGGAGCTGCTGTTTGTCCGTCTGCGCGGCGCCGTGGCAGCGGTCGAAGCGGCTTGCAGCAAAATGCTGGCGGAGCAACCGGGTCAGCGCATGGACAACGCGCAGGCGCAAGTCGACTGGGCGCTGTGCCGCAACCAGCAACTGCCGTTTTTCAAGCGTCCCCTGGCGGACAACATGGCCCTGTGGCGCCTGAGCGTGGCCCAGACCGCGCCGGTGCTGGATTTGCCATGGGCGCAACTGCTGGAGTGGCATGGCGGTCTGCGCTGGTTGTGGGCGCCCTTGGATGCCGCCGAGCAGTTGCAGGCGGTGGCAATCAAGCATCACGGAAGCGCTACGCTTTTCATAGCGCCTCACGCAAATCCTGCGGGGGCTACAAGCCGTTTCGGCATACAAGACCGGGTGCAAATGGCGATTCAGCAACGCCTCAAGCACAGTCTGGACCCCAAGGCCATCTTCAACCCGCAGCGTCTGTTTCAGGCCTTCTAATCCCATGCAGACCCAACTCGCCCCCGAATACCAGAACACGCCGGACGGCATGGCCGCCGAGGCTATTCTGCGCAAGTGCGTGCACTGCGGTTTTTGCACCGCCACCTGCCCAACCTACCAGTTGCTGGGCGACGAACTCGACGGCCCGCGCGGGCGTATCTACCTGATGAAGCAGGTGCTGGAGGGTCAAACCCCCACCCGCAAGACCCAACTGCACCTGGACCGCTGCACCACCTGCCGTAACTGCGAAAGCACTTGCCCCAGCGGGGTGGACTACGGCCATCTGCTGGATATCGGGCGCAAGCTGGTCGACGCCAAAGTGCCGCGCCCGATGCTTGAGAAAACAGTGCGCTGGGCCCTGAAAGAAGGCATTCCCTCCCCGCTGTTTGGCCCGGCCATGGCCGTGGGCCAAATGGTGCGCCCGTTGTTGCCGGTCAGCCTCAAAGGCAAGGTTCCGCCCAGGCAGGATGGCGGCCAGTGGCCCACGCGAACACATGCCCGCAAGGTCCTGATGCTGGCCGGTTGTGCGCAACCGGCGATGGGCCCCAACATCAACAGTTCTACCGCGCGGGTGCTCGATGCGGTGGGCATTCAGACCGTGGTGGCGGCCAAGGCCGGTTGCTGCGGCGCGGTCAAGTTCCACCTGAACGACCAGGATGGTGGCAAGGCGGAGATGCGCGCCAACATCGACGCCTGGTGGCCCCATGTGCAAAACGGCGTGGGAGCGATTGTGATGAATGCCTCGGGCTGTGGCGTCACGGTCAAGGAGTATGGACACATCCTGCAAGATGAGTCGGCCTATGCCGACAAAGCCCGGCGCATCAGCGAGCTGACCAAGGACCTCAGCGAGTTGCTACCCATGATGGTGGAGGCTTTGCAGTCAGCGGCACCAGGCTTGCGCGAGCGCATTGCCAAAACCGCACCGAAGCTGGCGTTTCATCCGCCCTGCAGCCTGCAGCATGGTCAAAAATTAAAGGGTGGTGTGGAGCAGCACCTGAGCGCTATGGGATTTGACATCCGCACCGCCAACAATGAGTCGCATCTGTGTTGCGGCTCTGCCGGTACCTTCAGTGTGCTGCACCCCAAACTGGCATACCAACTGCGTGACCGCAAGCTCGGGCACTTGGAGGAACTGTGCAGCGAGGTGATTGTGTCGGCCAACATTGGTTGTATCACCCACTTGCAAAGTGGCACCGGGACACCCGTAAAGCACTGGGTCGAGGTGCTCGACGCGGTGCTGGTTGGCGCTTGATTCAGTCGCCTGACTCAGGCGCACGTGCTGGCGGGAGGGCTTCGTAGGTTGCCATAAAAGCCTCAAAGTCAGGTGCCGACATGGGCCGGGCATACCAATAGCCCTGTGCGTAATCGCAACCGGCAGCGGCCAGCAAGTCCCGCTGCAACTCGGTCTCGACCCCCTCGGCAATGACCTTGATGCCCAAGGCGTGGGCCATCACAATAATGGCCTTGCATAACGCCAGATCAGTCGAGTCGGCTATCAGATGGCGCACAAACGACTGGTCAATTTTGAGAAAGTCGATTTCAAACTTCTGCAGGTACGACAGGGACGAATAGCCGGTTCCAAAGTCATCCAGCGCGACCCGGATGCCCGCATCGCGCAGATCAAGCAAGGTGTCTGCCACGCTACTGCTGGTGTCAAGCAAAAGCCCCTCGGTAATTTCAACCACGATGCATTCGCCGGGCAAACCGTGTTCCTGCAGGTATTGCGCCCAGGGCACTCGGCTCGATTCATCATGCATGAACTGCACTGGTGACTTGTTCACGCTGATCTGGAAACTGGGTGCCAGTGCCGCACGCCAGGCCTGCACCTGAGCGGCGGCCTGGTGAAACACCCACTCACCGATATCGACAATCAGGCCACTGGACTCGGCAATCGGAATAAAGGCGGCCGGGCTGACCAGACCGCGCGTGGGGTGATGCCACCGAATCAGCGCCTCGGCCTTGTGAATGGCGCCAGTGGGTAATTCAATAATAGGCTGGTACACGACCTCAAATTGTTGCTCCGCCAGGGCGGTACGCAGGTCGCCCGCCAGTCGCACGCGTGTCTGGGCGGCCTCTTGTAGCGCAGGGGTAAAAAAGCTGAAGCGGTTGCGCCCGGTACCCTTTGCCACATACAGCGCCTGGTCAGCATGCTTGAACAGGTCTTCGATATGGGTAGCATCGAGCGGGTAAATTGTGATGCCAATGCTGGCCGACACAAAGACCTGCTCGTTACCGAGCTGAAAGACCTCGGCCAGTGAAAGCAGGATTTTTTGCAATGTGCCTTCAAGGTGATCGCTGTTGGGCAGTTCGGCCAGTATCACGGTGAATTCGTCGCCGCCCATGCGAGCGACGGTGTCCGACTGGCGCACACAGGTTTGCAAGCGCCGCCCGGCTTCGACCAACAGCAGGTCGCCGCTGTCGTGACCCAGGGTGTCGTTGACTTCCTTGAAGTGGTCCAGGTCAATAAACAGGAGCGCGAGTTGCCGGTCGTCGCGCTTGCATTTGCGGATTTCCTGTTCCAGCCGGTCGCGCAGCATACGCCGGTTGGGCAAGCCGGTCAGTGTGTCGTAAAGTGCCTGTTGGCGGATCAGTGCTTCGGACTCCTTGCGCTTGGTCACATCGGTGAAAGTGCCAATCATGCGCAGCGGTTGGCCTTGCGCATCGCGGCTGATCACCATGCCCCGGCTCAACACCCACTTCCAGCTGCCGTCTTTTCGGCGCACCCGGTGCTCGTTCTGGTAAGACGCCGAGCGACCTTCAAAGTGGTCCCGTCGGTCACGTTCCATCTGCTCGATATCGTCCGGATGGGTGCGGTTATCCAACTCCTGGGACAGGTTGCGCAGGTCGGTATCTTCGAAACCACACATTTGCAGCAAACGCGGCGAGAAGAATTCTTCACCCGTTTGCACATACCAGTCCCACACGCCGTCGCCGGTACTTTCCATTGCCAGCTTCCAGCGGTCTTCGCTCTCCCGGGCGGCCGCTGCGGCCTGCACATGAACGGTCACATCGGCGAAGGTCCGCACCATGCCGCCAGACGGTAGTGGCTGGCTTCTTACCTCCAGGGTGCGCCCCTGCGGAGTTACGCGCACATACTCGTTAGGCACCGTGTCTGAGGCCCCTTTGGCAACGCCCATGATGTGCGAGCGCCCGCTAATGTCGACCCGCTCAGCTTCGGGGCCGAAATCGCCACGCTCAAACTGGTAGCGGGCCAGCTCCTGCATGGTCGGCCGACTTGCCAGAAAATTCTCTGACAAACTCAGCAACTCGCATACTCTGGGGTTGAACATATGCACCCGGCCATTGGCGCCGATCAGCAAAATGCCCTGGCTGATGCTGGTCAACGTGGTTTGCAATAGTTGGGTGTTTTCAAGCAGTTCGGCGTTGACCGCTTGAAGCGCTTCTTCGCTGCGCTTGCGCTCGGAAATGTCGGTATGGGTTCCAATCATGCGCAGAGCCCTGCCCTGCTCGTCTCGCTGAACGACTGTGCCGCAGGTCGAAATCCACTTCCAGGAGCCGTCTTTGCAGCGCATCCGGAAGTCGACGGCGTACTTTGGCGCGCAGCCTTTAGCATAGTCGCCGGACGCGGTCTGAACCAGATCAAGGTCGTCGGGATGCACCAGCGCGACGAAATCCTGGTACCCGTTTGTGAGGTCCCCGGCCCGAAACCCGAGCATCTCTTCCCAGTGCGCAGAGTGGGTCTGCCCGCCGGTAGCCAGGTTCCAGTCCCACACCCCCACTCCGGACCCTTCCAGGGCCAGCTTCCAGGGGTTTTCGCCCTCGGGGAGTGGTAGCGGGTCGTCGTTCACGAGCGCAGTATCCCATGGACTTGGAGTCTGCTGTTACTCCAATATCAGCAGTCTTGCGCGCCTGACGGATTCGCTCAGGTGTCTGCCAGCAGGGCTTCAATGTCGTCAGCCATGCTCTGCGGTGTGTCCGTGGGGGCATAGCGCTTCGTTACCTGACCGTCGCGGTTCACCAGAAATTTGGTGAAGTTCCATTTGATCGATTTGGAGCCCAGCAAGCCGGGCGCTTCGCTAGCCAGCCACTGGTATAGCGGATGGGCGTCGCTGCCGTTGACGTCGATCTTGGCCATCATCGGAAATGTCACGCCATAGTTGATCTGGCAAAACTCGGCTATCTCGCCGTTCTCGCCCTTGTCTTGTGCACCAAACTGGTTACATGGAAACCCCAGCACCACCAGCCCCATTTTTCCGTAGGTGGTGTGCAACTCTTCGAGACCTGCAAACTGCGGCGTGAAGCCGCAGGCGCTGGCGGTGTTGACAATCAGCAGGGGCTTGCCTTTGTACTGTTTGAGGGCAACGGGCTTGCCCGAAATGGAAAGGGCTTCGAAGTCGTAGGCAGTGGTCATGGGGCTATGTAAAGGCGGGGATAAGGTGGCACACGATAGCACCAGATCAAATCACGTGCTTGCCTGCGGGAACTGACCCAACGAGACCGTGGCAAGCAGTGAAGCCAGCAGGATCAGGCTCCCGCCCAGCACGATGCGCAGACTGAGTTCGCCGGCACCCAGAAGCACCGCCGAGCTGCTGGCAAAGACCACTTCTGACAGCATGATGATGGAAGTGGCGCTGGCGCTCAACCGCGCGGCACCGTATTGCAGTCCGACGTTACCCACCAAAAAAAATAGGCTCAGAGCGCCCACCCAGCCCAACCATTGGCCTGCCATGGGGGGAAGTGCGTCCACCAGACCCTGCTGCACACCCAACTGGGCGACTACAGCGGCCATCACCGCACCACCTCCAAACATGGCCAGCATGCCAGAGGCTGGTGGCGCCTGGTGGAGTCGTCGCAGCATTACATTGGTCAGCGCGAAGCACAGGCCACCCATCAGGGCCAAGCCATCGGCCATGGTTTGCGGCCAGGGCCAGGGAGAGTCCGGCGTCTTGAGTACCACCACCACTCCGAGTAGCGCCAGTGCCAGGCGCAGCAGGGATGGGGCAGTTGGTCTTTCACCCAATAGAGGCCATGCCAGCATCACGACCCATGCGGGCATCAGATAGAACAGCAGCACCACGCGTACCACATCGCCCACGGTGACGGCCCAGTTGAAGCCGATATTGGTCAACCCCGAAGCAATCAGCAGGACCCATAGCCCGGGGTAGTGTGCAAATCCGCGCCATGCTTGCGGACGCACAGTCAGCAGTAAGACGAGTGCGACCATGTAGATGATCGCTGTGCCCCACAGTGGGTGGACGCCCAGGTTTTGCAATTGACGAAACGGCCACCAGGAGACGCCCCAGGTGATGGCGTTGAGCAGCAAGGCCAGCGCTGCCAGTACTCTGGCACCGCCAGGGCGCCCCAGGCTAGCCATGCAGGTTGTCGTGTCGGGCTACTTCTAGCAGGTTTGCAACGTCGGCAGCGTGGTCGCGACAATTGCGTTGGTGCCAGCGCTTGATGACCCACATAAAGCCGGCCACCACCACCCCAAAAACGGTGATGGCGCCAAAGGCCGATAGTCCCATGCCGGTGGACAGGCTGTAGAAAGCGCCCAGGCCCAGAATGCAGGCCTGCTCATTGAAGTTCTGGACCGCAATCGAGCGGCCGGCGCCCATCAGGTTATGGCCCCGGTGCTGTAGCAGGGCATTCATGGGGACAACCAAAAAGCCACCCAACCCACCGAGCAAGACAAGAAACGGGGCGGCGACCCAGACGTTGGTGATGAAGTTGAGCAAAATCACCAGCACGCCCATGCCAATGCCCAGTGGCAGTACAAGGGTGGCCTGGTCCAGACGCATCCGCATGGAGGCGGCCACCGCACCCACGGCAGTGCCAATGGCCACCACGCCCACCAGGGCCGACGCCTGCGTGACGCTATAGCCCAGGGCAGCAGCAGCCCACGCCAGCACGATGTAGCGCAGGTTGCCGCTGACTCCCCAAAACAGCGTGGTGGTGCTTAGTGATATTTGCCCCAGGCGGTCACGCCACAGGCGCAGGTTGCAAATCCAGAAGTCTGGCAGCAGGGTGATCAGGCGCTTGGGCAAGGGACGCATGGGCACGTCGGTCAGGGGAATGCGGGTGTTGAACCAAGCGGCCAGCATGTAGACAAAGATCAACACGCTGATAGCAGCTTCGGGGGGGGTGTCAATGCCGGTGTCAACCAACGGGCAGTCAAACGACAGTAAATAGGTTGACGCTGTGCGCCCTACCAGTTGTCCACCCAGCAAGACACCCAGGATGATGGACGAGATGGTCAGGCCCTCGATCCAGCCGTTGGCCTTGACCAACTGAGAGGCCGGCAGCAATTCGGTTAGGATGCCGTATTTGGCTGGCGAGTAGGCTGCCGCCCCCAGCCCGACAATGGCGTACGACATCAAAGGGTGGGTGCCAAATAGCATCATCAGACAACCCACGATCTTGATGCCGTTGCTGTACAGCATGACCCGACCCTTGGGTAACGCATCCGCAAAAGCTCCGACAAAGGGTGCCAGAATCACATAGAAAAGCGCAAACATGGGAACCAGGGCGGCCTGTTGCCACTCTTGTGCTCCGCTGGTACGAAGTAACTGCACAGCCCCGACAAATAGTGCGTTGTCTGCCAGCGAGCTGAAAAACTGCGCTGACATGATGGTGTAAAAACCGCGTTTCATTCGTGAGGGGTGTGCGCAACGGTTGGGTAGTTGCGTCCGATATTGTGTGTGTCTCCAAACGTGTTGCGGTTATAGCATGCCCGGCGGTGTCAAAATCCCGGCAAGCTTTTGTTTCGAGTATTAGTAATGCCCCGTCCTATCCATGCCACCATCCATACGCAGGCGCTGCGCAACAACCTGGCGCAAGCCCGCCGCGCGGCACATGATGCTCGGGTGTGGGCTGTCGTCAAGGCCAATGCCTACGGCCACGGCATTGAGCGTGCGTTCGAAGGCATGCGTGGTGCCGATGGCTTTGCGCTGCTGGACCTGAACGAGGCACAGCGGGTGCGCGACCTGGGGTGGCGCGGCCCCATTCTGCTGCTCGAAGGAGCGTTTGAGCTGCGCGACCTGGAACTGTGCTCGCGGCTCGACCTGTGGCACACCGTGCACTGCGATGCCCAGATCGATATGCTGGCTGCCCATAAGACCAATGTGCCGCAGCGTGTTTTTTTGAAAATGAACTCCGGAATGAACCGCCTGGGCTTTGCACCCGAGCGCTATCGCTCGGCGTGGACCCGACTCAATGCCTTGCCCCAGGTGGATGAAATTTCCCTGATGACCCATTTCAGCGATGCCGATGGGCCCGAGGGAGTGTCCGCGCAAATGGCGGTCTTTGCCGCTGCGACCCACGACTTGCCCGGCGAACGCAGTCTTAGCAACAGCGCCGCGACCCTGCGCCATTCAGTTGACCCGGCGCTTGTGGCGGAGCAGCCAGATGGGCAGGTGGTGTCCGACTGGGTTCGCCCGGGCATCGCGCTGTATGGCAGCGCGCCTGATTTCCCGGAGCACACGGCAGCCGACTGGGGCTTGCAGCCCGGTATGACGCTTGCTGCAAAAATAATAGCTACTCAGGCACTGTCTACGGGGGATAGCGTCGGATATGGTTCAAGTTTTGTAGCGCAAGATACGATTCGCGTGGGTGTAGTGGCATGTGGCTATGCCGATGGCTACCCCCGCATTTGTCCTACCGGCACTCCCGTGCTGGTGGACGGAATTCGCACCTGTACGGTGGGGCGTGTGAGCATGGACATGATCACGGTGGACCTGACGCCGGTGCCGCAAGCCGGGCAGGGAAGTTTGGTTACCCTGTGGGGCACTGCGGCCAATGGCGCGGTTTTGTCGATTGATGAAGTGGCTGCCTGTGCCCAGACCGTGGGTTACGAGCTGATGTGTGGTTTGGCGAGCCGGGTTCCGGTGGAGGTTGCAGCATGAAGTACGTACCTATTCCCGTGGCCATGCTGGCCGTGGGGCAGCCGCTGCCGGTGGATGTGTGGAGCGCTTCTGGCCAACTGCTGCTGCGCAAGGGGCAACCGGTTGCGTCCGAGGAACACCGCAATAAACTGCACGCCCACAACGCCTCGTCCACGCCGGCCGATGCGTTGGCCTGGCAGCGCAGCTATGAACGGATGGTTCACGCGCTGCTCAGTCAGGGCGTGGATGTGCAAGAGGTAAGCCGGGCACCCATGCCCAGTGAAATTCGGGAGAGCGACTATGTTGTCGGCAGGCAACTCAATGGCGGTTGGCTCGACCTGCAAGAGGTGTTGCGGGGCATTTTGTACCAGGGCGGTCTGGCGATCAATCCGTTGGAACGGCTGTTCGGCGTTGAGAAAAAGGCAATGGCCCTGCTGAGGGAGGACGTGGATGACAGCCTTCTCAACCTATTCCAGGCGTTGGCAGACACGGCACAAGGCTACTGCGCAACGCACGCGCTGCTGTGTGCGGTGGTGTGCGATTTGACGGCACGCAAGCTGGCTATGGAGCAACTCCAGCGGGAAGCATTGGTCAGCGCGGCGCTGCTGATGAACATTGGCATGGCACGTGACCAGGACAGCCTTGCGCGCCAACAGTCGGCACCGACCCCATGGCAGCGCACGCTGATTCAGGAGCATCCCCTGCGAAGCGTCGAGATTCTTCAGGGCTTTGGGTTTGATGCCCCCGAGGTGCTTGACATGGTGCGCTGGCACCACGATCCGACCACCGAGCAGGGCCTGGAGAGTACCGTGCTGGCGCGCCGTGTGCTGGCCATGGCCGACGGGTTCATCGCCAAGCTGGCGGGCCGCAAGACGCGCGCTTCGCTGTCGCCGGTGAAGGCAGTCAAGTCCATGGTCATGGGGGCCGAGGGGATAGGGTTGGGCGTGGGTTCGGCCATGGCACAGGCAGCAGGTTTTTACCCGCCCGGCACCTATGTGATGCTGGCCAATGGCGAGACGGCGTTGTCGGTGCAGCGCGGTGAGCGGGCCAACACGCCCTGGGTCATCAGTATTCTGGACAAGGACGGCGTGGCGTTGGGCAAGTACCTGTGCAAGGAAACCACCACGCCGGCTTGTACTATTGCCGCGGCAGTCACTGCGGAGAATGTGCGCGTGACGGTCAATATCGACCGGGTGCGCAAGGCCAGGGAGAAAATCCGAAACCTGTAATTTTGTACAGTATGATGGACACATGGCCAAAGAAAAAACCATCTACACCTGCACCGAGTGCGGTGGCACCAGCCCCAAGTGGCTGGGGAAATGCCCCAGCTGTTCGGCCTGGAACACGCTGATCGAGTCAGTGGCCGAATCGGCCGCTTCGGGCAAGAACCGCTACACCTCTCAATTCCAGTCGCTGGCCAAAACCGCGGAAGTGATGGTGTTGGCCGACATCGATGCAACCGACGTTCAACGCACGCCCACCGGGCAGGATGAGCTCGACCGCGTTTTGGGGGGCGGCATCGTGGAAGGTGCGGTGGTTCTCATTGGCGGTGACCCCGGCATTGGAAAATCCACGCTCTTGTTGCAGGCGCTGGATTCGCTACAACGCGGTTTCGATGCGCGCTTGAGCGCTGCCGGGCCGCCCCAAGGCGCGAAGGCCCCCTCGGGGGGCAGCGACCCACGCATGGCGGGAAAGCGTGGGGGTACTTTGTATGTCACCGGTGAAGAGAGTGGTGCCCAGGTGGCGCTGCGTTCGCGCCGATTGGGGCTGCATGCCTCGCAGGTCAAGGTATTGGCCGAGATTCAGCTCGACAAAATTCTTGCCACCATTGACGCGTTGCAGCCCGACGTGGCGGTGATCGATTCGATTCAGACCGTGTATTCTGATCAACTCACCTCGGCACCCGGATCGGTGGCACAAGTGCGTGAGTGCGCCGCCCACCTGACGCGTTGCGCCAAGTCCAGCGGCACGGCCATTGTGCTGGTCGGCCATGTCACCAAAGAAGGCGCGCTGGCCGGGCCCCGCGTGCTGGAACACATGGTCGACACGGTGCTGTACTTTGAGGGCGAAACGCATAGCAGCTTCCGTCTGGTGCGGGCCATCAAGAACCGCTTTGGCGCGGTGAACGAGATTGGTGTGTTTGCGATGACCGAAAAAGGCCTCAAGGGAGTGAGCAATCCGAGCGCCATTTTTCTGAGCCAGCACGCCGAGCCGGTGCCCGGCAGTTGCGTCATGGTCACGCTCGAAGGCACGCGGCCCTTGTTGGTCGAAATCCAGGCGCTGGTTGACAGTGGCGGCCCCAGCCCCCGGCGCCTGAGCGTCGGACTGGACCGCGACCGCCTGGCCATGCTCTTGGCCGTGTTGCATCGTCATGCGGGTGTGGCCTGCATGGATCAGGACGTGTTTGTGAATGCCGTGGGTGGTGTGCGCATCAGCGAGCCAGCGGCCGATCTGGCAGTGCTGCTGGCCATCACTTCGAGCCTGCGCGGCAAGCCCCTGCCCAAGGGTTTCTTTGCTTTTGGCGAAGTGGGTCTGGCTGGCGAAGTGCGACCAGCTCCACGCGGACAAGAACGATTGAAAGAGGCTGCCAAGCTCGGATTTAGCGTGGCGGTAGTGCCCAAGGCCAATGCGCCCAAGAAGTCCCATGCCAAAGAGTTTGAAGGCCTGACCATTCACGCGGTAGACCGGGTGGAGCAGGCCATGGAAATCGTTCGCGGTCTGGGTTAGCAATGCATCAGTTGAAAAGCCCATGGAATGCGATCATGCGGGGCGGCGTGGCAGTCGTCGTCCTGGGAGGCGGATTTTTGGCTTACCGTGCCTACGGGTGGCCTGGCCTGGCACTGGCCGCTGGCGCCCTCGTCATGTGGGTGCTGCTGCACATGTCGCGCATGTTGTTGATGCTGCGCCGTGCGGCCAATCGCCCGGTCGGCCTGGTCGAGAGCGCAGTGATGTTTCATGCCAGCCTGCATCGCGCCATGACCTTGCTACAGGTCTTGGCCATCTCACGTTCTCTGGGGCAGCGGGTTAGTGTTGAGGATGAGCAGCCCGAAATCTACCAGTGGCGCGACGTCGCCGGGACGGTGGTGCGCTGCACATTCAAGCAGGGCAAGCTCAGGGCGTGGAAGCTTCTGCGTTAGTTGGGGTTGCCCTGCTGGTTGGAGTTTTCCATCATTCAAGAAGCCTTGCCAACGAGTCTGCAGCCTCGTTTTTGGGGCATTGACCCCGAATCGCAGTTACAGCTGTGTCCGCAGACAATATCGCACCCACACAAAGCGATATTGACAATGGCCTTCACTTTTCGCCAACTCCAACAGGCTGGTAAGTGCATTCGAGCAGATCGAGTGCTGGAAGCGAATCTGGGGTCGGATCACCGGTAGCGTAGCGGACGTGTGCTCTGACCCCAAATTCGCGTTGTGGCCGGGGGACAGATGCCCGCAGTAGACACTTATAGCGGCTGTACATGCTCCCTAACTGATCGCCTTATAGCGGTCACAGACTTTTCTGTTGGTGACTGCCGGCGCCCCTTTTACAAAGACCTCGAACTCATGGATCGGCAGCGCCCCCCTGAAAAAAAATAGCCTTGCTGGGGCGCATTGATTTGCGGGTGATGGGCCATGTGTGGGTCTTGCGCTGCGCCACGCTGTAAGCCTTGTTGGCGCGTTTGGAGATATCGGTGGGGGTGTCGCTTCGGAGCGCAATTTCTAATTTTAAAACCGCCTTTGGTAAGGCGGGGAAGCTGATTGCCGCAACAGATGGAACTACCCGCTATCTTCATGAGAAAGGGCCCGAAACACATTTGCACCAACAGCATGGTCATCTTGGGCTGTTGTGGATGCACGGTGATCTTTAGGGTGCAGCCGTTGAGGCCATGCTCCAGCAGATATTGAAGCTGCGTCACGCCCAGTTTGGAGCCAGCAGTGAACGTCTTAGTACGCGCCATAGTTGGAATACGCACCTAAAACACCCGACGCATTCGACGCCTGGGCGCCAGGTCATTGGGTGCAACGCGATCAAATTGATGGGGACGCTTAAGGCTCAAGCGCTCCCATGCTCGGTGGATTTTTGCGAGTATGTCCGGCTCGATCAGTGCTTCCCAAGTTGCTATGTGCGACACCAACCCCAACTACCGAGCTGGTGGCCTTGGGGGTCAGGGACCTGATTGCGGAACTGGCTAGTGCGCTGATCGAGGAGTCATCCAATTCGATGATAAACCCCGGTGATGGCATAGGCACGGCGGTCGAGTAAATGGAGTGAGACCCCTCCGGCAAATTACTGCAACCTGCGTTGGGTAGGGGTCGGTTGCCATTCCACCAATAGTTGGCATCAAAGTGCAAATCGGCCGTGCCATCGATTACATTCAAAGGGCACGGAATAGTGCTTCCACCCAGCGCAGTACTAAATGTTGCGTTTACTGAGGCGATCACGTTGTCGACCATGGTGACGTTGCTGGTACGCAAGATCTTGCGAATTGGCGCGGGTGCGTTGGAGCCGACACCCCAGCATGGATCGACGGTTACATAGTCAGAGCCATTCCAGAACTGGCAATCACTGCCTGCACCATCTTCGGTACCTACGATCATGCTGTCATGCACACGAATGGCGTCGCCTCCAAATACTGTGCCTTGATCGATCGGAACTTGATAACTCGGGCTGAATGCAATCGTGTTGCCGACAGCCGAACAGTCTGCGCAGCCAGAAAATTCCAGACCCGCCTCACGAGGGTCCAGAATCAGGTTGTTACGCGCGATGCTGCGCAAGGCTTCGTAATCCCACCGACCGTCGGCCGAGTAGTAATAGGCGGCATCCGTGTTTTCGCCACCCAAAGTCACTCGACGCACACGGTAAAACGTGTTGCCTTCCACCGTTACGTCTACGGAGCCACCTTTAGCCTCAAGCCCAAGCCCCCCACCAGTGTGAGAAATTACGTTGTTCGAAAAAGTGGCACGGTGCACGCCAACGTTGTCGATACCGTGGCGGCTGGTCTGGGTAACCGTACTGCCACTTACCCACAAATCTTCAACTTGGTTGAACTTCATGCCGTCCATTCCCTGGCCGTTGCTTGTTTCCCCATCGAGTGCATCCAACTCAAACAAATTTTGAATGGTCACGTTGCGCACGATGATGTGGTGGGATGGTTGGTACTGCCCATAAATGGCCTTGTTGAGGGTGCCGCCACTATTGGCATTTTGGTTTGCCAGCAACGCCGCACCAGCAACATGGATGCCGGCACTGGCCTGCAAAGGCAGGGGCAGACTATGGGTGCCGTTGTTCCATGCCCCAACGCTGGACGGTCCAATGGTGACCCCGTCGATGGCGATGTACGCCACTGCCAGAAAATTTAGACCTTGTCCCAGTTGGGTGGCATTTGCAGCCGGGTTGCTAGCTACGATGTAGACCGGCGTGGAACTTGTGCGCAACATGTGTTGCACGAAGACTTCCGCTCCAAGGTTGTCGGCGTAATTGCCAGGTGCCAGACGAATTCGTACTGGCTGGTTCGGATGACTATCCCTTGCTAATACCAGCGCGTCGCGGAGTCCGGACGTGCCCTGAGATGCAGTTACGTCAATGTTGAACCAACTTGGTTCGGTGATCGCATCAATAAATAAGGCACCACTGCAACTTGACGATATGCTGGCGCAACTGGCCTGGGCACTCACTGCGATGGTGACCGTAGACGGTGAGCTGCTGAGGTGGCCATCATTGACCACCAGGGTGGCGGTATAGCCACCAGCTACATCGGGAACAAGTGTTGCATTGGCTAATGAGGGGGACGAGAGGGTTGCACTGCTCCCAACAGGTTTGCTGGTCAAGGTCCAGGCAAAGGTGAGTGCGTTTGAATTGGCTGCCGAACTGGCGCTGCCATCAAGGGTAACGCTGGTACCAAGAGAGGTACTTTGCGGCGCCACCACGTTAGCGACTGGCTCCGCTTGCACGGTGATAGACGGCCCACTAGGGCTTGTGCCACCACCACCACCTCCGCCACCACACGACAAAAGTAAAAGAACACAAAGAAACAATACAAGTCGCTTCATAGCCGCCCCTTCACCAAGATATTCGCCAATATGCATTCCTCATTAAATCGTCTTTGCGAAAAATTGTCAAAGATTGATAAAATGTGAAACCCATGTTTCGCTTTTCAATTACCGAAGTCCATCAAACATTTAGCTGTGAAAGGGTTGAAATAGATTGCTAGGGTGCCGTTCGAAATACCGCGAACTCGTGCCTCTAAACTCCATCTACGACCTGTACGGTAATATCAACTCCATGGCTGAGCCGCAGCAACTCAAATTGGAGGCCGTTGAAGCACTGATCAATGCCCGCAACGTCAATGATCTTTCGATCCGTGAGATCATGAAAGGCATAATTGACGACGAGCAAATGGCGGTGTTCCTGCCGGACTCCCTGTGTCAAATTGATCCGCGAACTGGCGATGTGGTCGTGTACAACTCGTCACGGGCCGCTCGCTTGCACACCACCGGCACCATTGCACCCATTGACAACCGCGACGACCAATGCCCGATCTGCGCCGCAAAGAGTACCGGGGTGATTGATCTGCAGCCGTTGAGCGAAGGGTTTACCTTCATCAACAAAAATCTGTATCCCATCCTCCACCCGATCGGGAATCTGCAGGAAAACGCCAGCGGTACGCCGCTGCATCCGGATCCCTATCACCACGGCCGCAATTCGTATGGCATGCACCTGCTGCAGTGGACTTCGTCGATACATGACCGGGACTGGCACAACATGCCGTTATCAGACTGCCTGGTCTGCTTTGACCGACTGGCGGTTTTGGAACACAAGCTGCTGACGGATTCCGAAGGGTTCATGCCCGCTTCAGACCGCGTGCTGAAAAAATTGCCGCACAGCCTGGGTGATGCGGACTTGAACAGCGGGCCAAAGACGTTCGGTTACGTCTCCATCATCAAGAACTTTGGTCATGCTGCCGGTGCATCGCTGTCGCACGGGCACCAGCAAATCGGCTTCAGCAACATCATGCCGCAGCGCTACTTCAACAATTTCAGTTTCATGCAGCGCAACCAGCAAACGTTCTCTGAGTACATGCTGCGAGAAAACCCGAAAAGTCTGCTGGTGCGGGATTTTGGTCAGGCGGTGTTGATCGTCCCATATTTCATGAAGCGGCCCTTCAACATGCTTGTACTGGCCAAAGACCACCACAAGCAATACATCCACCAGCTGACGGCCGAAGAACGCCATGATGTTGTCCAGGCCATGGTAGCGGCCATACGGGCGATCATCACAATCATGCCGAAAATGGGCAAGGCACCTGCCTACAACATCAACATCAACAATGGTCCTGGTGCCGGTGTGTATCTGGAACTGCTGGCCAGTACACAACTAACCGGCGGGTTCGAGCACATCGGTTTGTGGGTCTGTCAAGCCAATCCCAACGACGTTGCGGCCCAGCTTCGCCAGGTTGTCAACGCCCAGTGAATCGAGCGAGTCCTTCCATGCCAGACGATTCTTTGCCCGCTAATAGTGTCCCCACTCCTGACAATTCCAACCTCACCGGTTCTGCAGGTGAAGATCGATACCGCGACCTTGTCGAACAGGCACCGTTTTGTTTGTTCGAAATCGGACTGGATGGGACCGTCTTGTGGGCTAACCAAGCCGGACTGCAATTTGCCCGCATGTCTAATGTTGATGCCATCGCAGGCATGACGTTCGCCAACACCATTGGACATTCGGCCCAAGAGCAAGTGGATAGTTGGCTACATGAAGCATTTGGCGGCACAACTTGCCGCTTCGAGTTTGCATCCGGTAGCACGAATATACGGAACTGCAAGGCAAGCCTGGTGCCCATCAGGGACACACAGGGCAAGGTCACGCGGCTGATGTGTATGGCCGAGGACATCACCGACCATAAGAAAATTGAGGATTCATTGGCGGTAAGTGAAGATCGATTTCGCACGGTTGCTGACTACACGCTGGACTGGGAATACTGGGACGGACCGCAGCATGAACTGCTGTACATGAGCCCCTCTTGCCAAGGCATAACCGGCTACACGCGGGATGATTTTCTTGCCGATCCGTCTCTGCTCACGCGCATCACTTATCCTCAAGACATGGCATTGTTTCAGTGCCACCGTCATGATATGAACAAAGACGAAGACGGTGCAATGGAATACCGCATCGTGCACCGCGATGGCTCAGTCCGTTGGATCGATCACCGCTGTCACCCAGTACACAGTGCCGACGGTCTGTTCCGCGGGCGACGCATCAGTAACCGTGAGGTCACTGAACGCAAAAAAGCCGAGGCACGCGCCAACGAGTTGCTGCATGTGGCCCAACATACCTACGGCCTGATACTGGCCGGTGGGCGTGGCACCCGACTTCAACAATTGACGGCGGATCGCTCAAAACCCGCAATTCCGTTTGGGGGCAAGCTCAAGATCATTGATTTTCCGCTGAGCAACTGCGTCAATTCTGGCGTGCGGCGCGTTGGTGTGCTCACACAATACAAGGCGCAAAGTCTGATTCGGCACTTGGAGCGTGGCTGGGGGTTTCTGGAGCACAGCCTGAAGGAATACATTGACGTGGTTCCGGCCCAGCAGCAAATCAACTCAGACTGGTACAGTGGAACGGCTGACGCCGTGTACCAGAACTTGGGCCTGCTTGACGAGGCCAACCCGTTATACGTGCTCGTCCTTGCGGGCGACCACATCTACAAAATGGATTACACCCGCATACTGGCCGATCATGTCAACAGCGCAGCCGACCTGACCGTGGCCTGCATCGAGTTGCCCCTGCATGACGTCAGCGGCTTTGGCGTCATGGCGGTAGACGATAACGCACGGGTCACTGCTTTTGAAGAAAAACCAGCCCATCCTACCCCGATTCCCGGCAATCCGGGCTATGCGCTGGCCAGCATGGGCATCTATGTGTTCAATGCAAATTTCCTGCGCGAGCAACTCCGCCAAGATGCAGCCAACAAACAATCGAGTCACGATTTCGGACGCGATCTCATTCCGCGCCTGATTCACAGCCACCATGTGCAGGCACACCGTTTTGCCGACAGTTGCGTCAACATGATCCAGGGCCGACCTTACTGGCGCGACGTGGGTACCGTCGATGCTTATTGGGAAGCCAACATCGACCTCACTCACGTGGTGCCTGACCTGAATCTGTACGATGAGAACTGGCCTATTCGCAGCGTGCATGAACACTCGGCGCCGGCCAAATTCGTCTTCCGGGAACACGGTCTGCGTGGCATGGCGCTGGACTCGCTGGTATCGAGTGGCTGCATCATCAGTGGTGCCACGGTAAGCGGCTCGGTGTTGTTCACCAAAGTGCGGGTCGCAGAATATAGTCTGGTCGAGGACTCAGTGCTGCTGCCCGAGGTGGTAGTGGGGCGCAACGTTATCCTCAAACGCGCGGTGGTCGATAACGGCTGCATCATTCCAGACGGTTTCCAGGTAGGCGTCAACCCAGATGCCGACCGAGTCCGCTTTCACGTGACTTCTCGAGGCATCACCCTCATCACCCCGGAAATGCTGAGTCAACCGACGCATCGGGTGCTCTAAGACTACCTGCGGCCCCATCCGTCAGAGGCGTGACCGGTCTCCAGAAGTCAGCTGAACCCTCGCTTCACGGCGACTGACTCAAGAGCCTAAAAGCAGGCAACGGTAACCAGTGCTTACCAAGGTCAGCTTGCTGATTTCGAGGCAGAATTTGAACGACTGTTTGTACAAATCTGACCGTCTGGTCAGGGCACGATGGCAAAGTCCCTGAACGGCTCTTGAAGGGGACCTCAACGCACTACCAGAAAGCTGTCGTTCGCCAGTACCCGCTTGCCCTACTGCCGAAATACATCCGGCTCCGAAGGTGTCATTGATTTTGTTGGTCCGTTCGTTTTGGAAGTGAGTGCTACAGACCATCGACATTCGTTGCCACTGGTGTCCATCATCGGTCGTGAAAATCAGCCCACTAAATTCCCGGGCGATCCTGGCGAGGGTCGTAAAATCAGCGTTTCCAAGACACCGACCCCAAGGAACATGCCATGAGCCCTCTGCCTCCCTCAATGTCCGACCGCGACGGAAAAATCTGGATGGATGGCCAGATGGTTGACTGGCGCGATGCCAAAATCCACGTCCTGACCCATACGCTGCACTACGGTTGCGGTGCTTTTGAGGGCGTACGCGCCTATAACACCGTCAACGGAACAGCTATATTTCGCCTGGAAGAGCACACTGAACGTCTGTTCAACAGCGCCAAAATCTTGCGCATGAAGATACCGTTCACCAAGGAAGAGGTGAACGAGGCGCAAAAGGCGGTGGTCCGCGAAAACAAGCTTGAAAGTTGCTACTTGCGCCCCTTGACCTGGATTGGCGACAAGAAGTTGGGCGTCTCCCCCAAGGGCAACACCATCCATCTGATGGTGGCGGCCTGGCCCTGGGGCGCCTACCTGGGTGAAGAAGGCATGAAGCGTGGCATCCGCGTGAAGATTTCGAGCTACACCCGCCACCACGTTAACATTACGATGACGCAGGCCAAGGCGGTCAGCAACTACACCAACTCCATCCTGGCGAACATGGAGGCCACCGACGACGGTTACGACGAAGCGATGCTGCTCGACGCCAGTGGCTTCGTATCGGAAGGCGCGGGCGAGAATCTGTTTGTGGTGAAGAATGGCGTCGTCTACACCCCCGATCTTTCGGCGGGTGCCCTGAACGGCATCACCCGCAATACCGTATTCCACATTTGTCAGGACCTGGGTCTGGAAGTGGTGCAAAAGCGCATCACGCGTGACGAGGTCTACATCAGCGACGAGGCTTTTTTCACCGGTACGGCAGCCGAAGTTACACCGATCCGCGAACTCGACCGCATCGAGCTTGGTGCTGGCAGTCGTGGCCCCATCACCGAAAAAATCCAGAGCGCATTCTTTGATATCGTCAACGGCCGCAACCCCAAATACGCCCACTGGTTAACGAAAGTCTGAGTCATTGTGGGGCAGACTAAAGGTATTAAATATGCAAAACATTGAACTCCTAACCAAAGACCTGAACCATCTGGGCGGCATATGCTGCCCCAGTCCGCTGGCCAAAATGGAAACCTGGAACACCCATCCGAAGGTATTTCTGGATGTTGGTAAATCAGGCGAGGCCAAGTGCCCGTATTGCGGTACGCTGTTCAAGCTCAAGGACGGCGAGCATTTTCACGCCCATTAGCCCCCGCGCTCTGGTAATCGCCCCGCAATGGATTGGGGACGCGGTGATGACCGAACCCCTTTTGCGGCGCTTGCATGCGCGTGGCGAAGCCCTGACAGTTGGCGCCCTGCCGTGGGTGGCACCGGTTTACCGGGCCATGCCGCAGGTAGCCGATGTCATTGAATTGCCTTTTGCACACGGAGGTTTTCAGTGGAGTGTCCGACGCGGTATCGCACGTCAGTTGCGCGGGCGGTTTGAAGCGGCCTACGTTTGCCCGAATTCCTTCAAGAGTGCCTTGTTGCCTTGGTGGGCGGGCATTTCGAGGCGTGTGGGTTACCACGGCGAGTCCCGCTTTGGCGTGTTGACTCAGCGCTTGCCCAACCCCGGTGCGGGCGGGCGACCACCCATGGTTGCGTTTTACTCGGCGCTCAGTGGCGATGCCGATGTGGCAAATGACAGTCCCCGTCTGCAAATAGCACCACCAGTTGTCGATGCCGCACTGGCTGCGATGCAGTTGCAGCGTCAGGGCTACTACGTGTTTGCACCGGGTGCCGAATTCGGTTCGGCCAAGCGCTGGCCAGCACAGCACTTTGCGGTACTGGCCGAACAGTTGTCGCTTCCGGTGGTGTTGCTGGGCTCGGGCAAGGAGGCCGCCTTGTGTGCGGAAATTTCGCATGCGGCGAATGCAGTGCGCCCGGGCCAATGTCTGGATTGGTCGGGCCGCACGTCTTTGGACCAGGCGCTGGCGGCCATCGCTAGCGCAAAAGCCATGGTCAGCAACGATTCCGGGCTTATGCATGTGGCCGCAGCATTTGGCGTGCACCAGGTGGCTATTTTCGGGTCGTCAAGTCCGCTGCATACTCCCCCTTTGAGTCCGCTGGCTCATGTGATTTGGCTCAAGGACGACCCCCAGTATCAGCCTGCCCTGGACTGCGCGCCCTGCTTTGAGCGCGAATGTCCCCTGGGTCACACGCGATGCCTGGTGGACATTCAACCCGATGACGTGCTACGATTTTTGTAGTTGTTGAATTATTTGAAAGGACGGTTTGCAATGGGCCTACGTTTGATAAAACTGGGAGCCACGCTGTCGCTCATCACCAGCACCTTGCTGGTCACGATGGGCGCACGCGCCGCTGAGACCAAAGTGCTCAACGTGTACAACTGGTCGGACTACATCGCCGAAGACACCATCAAGAATTTCGAAAAAGAAACCGGTATCAAAGTCCGCTACGACAACTACGACACCAACGAAATTTTGCACGCCAAATTGGTGGCGGGCCGTTCAGGCTACGACATCGTGGTGCCAGGCTCACACTTCGCCAAGACTCAAATTGAAGGGGGTCTGCTGCAAAAGCTCGATCGTAGCAAGCTGACGAACTGGGGTAATCTGGACAAGGGCCTGCTGGAGCAACTGGCCAAGGTGGACCCGGGCAACGGCTACCTCGTTGATTGGTTGTGGGGCTATGTCACCGTCGGCATCAATGTGGGCAAGGTCAAGGCAGCACTGGGCGACATGCCCATGCCCGACAACGTCTGGAGCCTGCTGTTCGATACCAAATACGTCAGCAAACTCAAGGGGTGCGGTGTCAGCGTGCTTGATTCAGCTTCGGAAGTGATACCGGCTGCCCTGATGTATGCCGGAAAACCGGCGTTCAGCAAAGACGTGGCAGACTATGCGGCGGCGGCCTCGGTGCTGACTGCCATTCGCCCCTACGTGACACGTTTTTCTTCGTCTGGCTATATCGAGGAAATGGTTGGCGGTGCCACTTGCCTCGTGATGGGTTACTCGGGCGACATCAACATCGCGCGCAACCGCGCCGCCGTGGCCAAGGGTAAGACGCCGGTGGTGATTGAGGCGCTGATCCCCAAAACTGGCGCCACGTTGTTCTTCGATACGATGGCCATCCCCAAAGACGCGCAGAACGTGGAAAACGCCCACCTGTTTATCAACTACATCCTGCGCCCTGAAGTGCATGCGGCACTGACCAATAAGGTGTTTTACGCCAACCCAAATGGGGCGTCGCTGAAGTTTGTGAAAAAAGAAGTGGCCGAGAACAAGAGCATCTTCCTGGACGCCGACGTTGCCAAGGCCATGGTGCCGCCTGATGCCCTGCCGCAAACCGTGCGCAAAGTGCAGACCCGGACCTTCACCAATTTCAAGGCTGGAAGGTAATAGCGCCTCTGTGCTTCCAAAAAAAAAGCCACCGTGAGGTGGCTTTGTAAAAGTTCCCCATAAGGAACGTCGTTGGATCGCGTGTAAGCCGAGCTTTTGGCAGTTCGGTCTTCAATCCGTGTCAACTGTGACAGCAGTTGGGTGAACTGTACGATGTATGGGGGTGGTGCGGTATCCCCTGTTTATGGGAGATGCATATAAATTTGAACAAAAAATGAGAAAAATCACACATTTTCCGATCCTCAGATCATGATTCAGTTTGAAGTCGTCGCCATGGGCAACCGAATCTCAAAACAAGCTCCGCCCTTTTCCCGGTTGCTGTAATGCACGACGCCACCATGCCGAATGGCAATGGATTTAACCAAAGCCAACCCCAGGCCCATGCCGCCATCGCGCTCGGACGCTCCGGGCAGGCGGTAGAAGGGCTCAAAAATCCGATCCTGATACAGCTCAGGCACGCCCGGGCCGTTGTCGCAGACCCGGATATGAGCATGCGAGTCTTCTACTGAAAGCGTTAGCGTTGCGGCGTCGTTGGCATGTCGGCGGGCATTTTCCAGCAGGTTGCGAACGGCGCGGCGTAATAATTTGCTGACGCCCGGAACAAGCAGTTCGCCGCCCGCTGCCTGCACATCCAGCGTGGCTTCGGTGCGCGCACACTCTTCCGCGGCCAGTCCGATCAGGTCGACCGGCTCGACAGTTCCCATGTCAGCCTCTTTGGCGTCCAGGCGACTGGCAAGCAGAATCTCCTCAATCAACTGGTCCAACTCGCCAATGTTGCGCGCAATTTCGTCCCTGGCGTGTCCGGCGGACACGTCGGTTGGGCTGGCCATGAATTCCAGTCCCATGCGGATCCGGGTCAGCGGTGAGCGCAACTCATGTGATGCGTTGGCCAGCAGCGACTTCTGCGAGGCCAACAGGGCGTCGCGCGACTTCACCAGGGTTTCGATCTGCTGCGCTGCGTGGTTGAAGCGGGTTGCAAGGAATCCGACTTCGTCTTCACCCGTCACGGGTACCCGCACGCTTAGGTCGCCGTCACCCCATTGTTTGACACTGTGCTGTAGTGCTTCCAGGCGGTGGGTGAGCCGGCGCACGATCGGGTAGGTCGCCAGCGCCACCGCAATGCCGACCAGACCCAATGTCCAGAAAAACCCGAAGGGCGCGCGCCAGTTGGACTGCGGTGGGCGGGGTAAATGGATGTGAATGGTTTGCCCGTCCTGCATACGCACATCAAACTCGGGGCCGGCACCAAATTTGCCATGTACGGTGACGTCGGCCCCATCGCTGGGGCCGGGTTCATGCGGGCCGCCCGGTCGGTGTTCGCCGGGTGACATGGCTGTGCCCGGCTCAACGGGAGAGCGCCTTAGCCGCACCTGCCCATGGCCAATGATCTGGCCTGCCTGATTACGCGCCACCACTTCGCGCAATGGCGCGTCCGCTGCCATCCGCCAGGCCCATCCAACCAAGAATGTCAGCACGGCCACAGCCAGCACGACGGCGAGCCAGATGCGGATGTAGAGGCGGTTCATGGGTTTGGTCGGAAGGTCGGTCGGACCTCAATCCTGCTGGCGCGCAAACACGTAGCCCACGCCACGCACCGTCAGAATGCGCTTGGGCGCCTTCGGGTCGACTTCAATGGCCGCCCGGATGCGGCCCATGTGCACGTCGATGGAGCGGTCAAAGGCGTCTAGTTCACGTCCCCGAACGGTCTCCATGATCTGGTCGCGGGTCAGCACCCGCCCGGCACGCTCGGCCAGTGTGACCAACAGGTCAAACTGGTATGAGGTCAGGTCGCAAGGTGCACCGCCGACGCTCACGCTGCGGGCATCGCGGTCAATTTCCAACGATCCAAAGCGCAAGATCGCATTCCCGCTTGCGGGGCTGTCGCCCTTGCGGCGCAGCACGGCGCGAATGCGCGCCAGCAGTTCGCGCGGCTCGAACGGTTTGGGCAGGTAGTCGTCCGCACCGATCTCCAGACCGATGATGCGGTCCATGGCATCACCCTTGGCGGTAAGCATCAACACCGCTACCTGGGCCACGCCGGTGGGTAGCGCGCGGATGCGGCGGCACACTTCCAGCCCATCTATGTCCGGCAGCATCAAATCAAGAATCACCAGATCGATGGATGCGCCCTTTGCCAGGTTGGCTAGCATGTCCAGACCACTCTGACCGTCACCCGCAATGCTGACGGTGAAGCCGGATTGCTCCAGATACTGGCCCACCATGGCTGCCAGGCGTGCGTCGTCTTCAATCAGTAACAGTTGCTGGGTCATAGTGGCAGTCTAGCGTCGTGCGCCTTCTGGCGTGTGCACGTTGCCTGAAGCGCCTGTAAAGATTCGTAAAATGGCCCCCACGCTCCACCGCTGCGCGGGTCGCTGCCCCCCAAGGGGGTCGAAACTCGCCTTGGGGCGGCCCGGCGGCGAGTTGTTGCCCCCACGCTCCATCGCTGCGCGGGTCGCTGCCCCCCCCACGCGGCATCCCAGTTTGCTATTAAATTAGGAGCGTTCTGCGCTTATTGGACGGGGCCTGGTGGCCGATTCCATGCGTGAAGCTAGCCAGACGATGGCCAGTACGGGGACCCCTAGCATGGCGGTTGCGGTGAAGAAGTTGCTGTAGCCGAAATGGTCAACATACACGCCAGAGTAGCCGGCCACGAACTTCGGCAGCAACAGCATCATGGAACTGAACATGGCGTACTGGGTGGCCGAGTAGTTCACGTTGGTCAAGCTGGAGAGGTAGCCTATGAAGGCTGCTGATGCAATGCCGCTGGCCAGGTTGTCGGCCGAGATCACGAATATCAGGGCCTGCACATCGTGGCCTTGCTCAGCCAACCATGCAAACAGCAGATTGGTGGCGGCGCTCAGGGCTGCGCCCAGCATCAGCACCGGCATTACACCCATGCGCAGGGATAGCGCGCCGCCCACAAAGGCGCCGGCCAGCGTCATGACTACACCATAAATTTTGGTGACGGCGGCCACTTCGTCCTTGGTGAAGCCCATGTCGACATAAAACGGATTAGCCATGATGCCCATCACCACGTCGCTTATGCGGTAGGTGGCGATCAGCGCCAGAATCAGCACCGCCTGCCATCGGTAGCGACTGATGAAGTCTGCAAAGGGTTCCACCAGTGCACCGCGCAGCCAGTCGGCTGCATTTTTGGCCGGTGGTATCGCACGGTGTGCGGGTTCTGGTGAATACAACACAGTCAGCGCGCCTGGAAGCATGCTGGCCGCCATCACCAGGTAGGCAGTTCGCCAGGCACCGTGCTGATAGGCCCCAGTTGCTGCGATCGCGGCGCTTGCAACACCAGTTGCCAGCGACGTCGGCACTTCTGCCCGCGCAGCGATCCACAGTGCGCCTGCGCCCGCCCAGATCATGGCCAGGCGGTAGCCGGTCTGGTAGGTGGCAGACAGGGCAGCCTGGCGCTCGGTGGCCGCAGACTCGATACGGAATGCGTCCAGCGCAATGTCCTGTGTGGCCGAACCAAAGGCCACTGCCAGCGCGCACCAGACCATGGGTGCCAGGGATTGCGTGGGGTTAGTCAGCGCCATCATGACCAACCCCCCCACGACCATGCCTTGCGCCAGCAGCAGCCAGCTACGCCGTCGCCCCAGCAGACGCGTTAGCAGGGGGATAGGCAGCCGGTCCACTAATGGCGACCATACCCACTTAAAGCCGTAGGCCAGCCCAACCCAACTCAAAAAGCCGATCGTGGTGCGGTCAATACCGGCTTCACGCAACCAGAAACTCAGCGTGCCAAACACCAGCAGCAAAGGCAGCCCGGCAGAAAACCCGAGCGAGAGCATGCGTAGCGAGGCCGGCTCCAGGTACACCTTCAGGGTGTCAAGCCATGAGGGCTTGTCAGCCAAATAGGGTGTGTCGGGCGTTGGTGTCGTCATGCAGGAATAATACCGTCATGACACTTGCTCACTTCTCCGCCAAACCAGACCGCACAGCAGCGTGCGAGGCCATCTTGCGGACCGTTTTTTTGCTCGCCCTGGTCCTGGCATGCGCAGGGCTGCCGGCTCAGGCGCGTGAAGGCGTCGAGGTGGGTGGCAACTCGTCATTCGCCAAGTTGGTGCCTGCCGAGCAAGTGGAGCTATCGGCTGCACAGCAATACCTGCAGATGCTGTCCCAGGCCGACAGCAAGCGTGCGCTGGCCCCGAAGGACAATGCACAGGTGCAGCGACTGCGCACCATTGCCCAAAAAATCATTCCATTTGCCCTGGAGTGGAATCCGCGTGCGCGCAACTGGCAATGGGAAGTCAATCTGATCGGCTCCAATCAGATCAATGCCTATTGCATGCCGGGCGGCAAGATTGCTTTTTACAGCGGCATCCTGCAGCAGTTGAAACTCACCGATGATGAAGTGGCGATGGTTATGGGACACGAAATCGCCCATGCCTTGCGTGAGCACGCCCGTGAGCGTATGGGAAAGAGCGCCGTGACGCACGGGGCCGCCCGCATAGGCGGCGCCCTGGCGGCCAGTTTCTTTGGCATTGACCCCCGCATTACCGATGGGATTGCCAGCGGCGGCGCCAACCTGTTGACACTGGAGTTCGGGCGCGAAGACGAATCCGAGGCCGACCTGGTGGGTATGGACCTGGCGGCCCGCGCCGGCTACGACCCACGTGCTGGCGTCACGTTGTGGCAAAAAATGAGCGCCGCCAGCAAGGGCGCGCCACCGCAGTGGCTATCGACCCACCCTTCAGGCAAAAGTCGGATTGCCGACATCGAAGCCAACCTGCCCAAGGTGATGCCCCTGTACGAGCGCGCACGGGCACGCTAAGGACGCTGCGTTGAATGGAGGGCTTGAAGCGCTAAAGCAAGGCCCGCATCACAGCGGTTATTGCGGCATGACCCGCATAGATTTTGTCCATAACTACATAGACCAAGGCATTCCAAGCACGGGTCACCCCTTGAAAGGATTCGATATGTTCTACATGATGCCCAACCCACTGTTCGGTAACGCATTTCAGTCATGGATGGCGGCCGCGCGTGATCAAGCGACAGCTCAGTTGATTGCTTCTCTCGCGATCCAAAAGGCCATTCAGTCCAGGGTGGTCAGCAGCGTGGAAACTTGCGCGCTCAGCATCGAAGGTCAGATCGAGTCTGCATACGAGTACGAGTCTACGGCCCATGTCGAGCGGCGCAGGGACCCCAGCAAAGCCAAGAAACAGCTTTTGTGACCCGGGCCCCGGCCTGATGGTCAGTCGATGTTTGTGGTGAGCGTACGATCCTTGCACATTTCACCCCAGACCGTACCCGTAATGTGATGGTGTGGGCGCTGTCGCGTTACGTGGCAGGGCTGACCAGCGCAGCGGCCATGCTGCTGGGCACGGGGCTGCGTGCTTCTGGTGCCTGCGCTGCGCTGGCTGCCGCCACCCGACACCAGTGGGCTCACCACCAGCGGCAACAAACTGCAAGACAAGCCTCCGAGTCCGCTGTATTTGCGTGTGTTTATGGCCGCCTACTTTTGCGCGGGCTTTG
>CANNRR010000009.1 GCA_947508055.1 Burkholderiales bacterium | reverse complement strand
TGGTGGAAATCATTCGCGGTCTGCAGACCAGCGATGCCACGCATGACGCCGTTCATGCGATGGCCAAAGCTCTGGGCAAAACACCGATCACCGTCAAGAATGCGCCGGGCTTCGTGGTCAATCGAATTCTGGTGCCGATGATCAACGAAGCATTCTTTGTGCTGTCCGAAGGTCTGGCCACACCCGAGGACATTGATGCAGGCATGAAACTGGGCTGCAATCAACCGATCGGACCGTTAGCGCTAGCCGATATGGTGGGTCTGGACGTTTGCCTGGCCGTGATGGAGGTCTACCTCAGCGAGTTTGGCGACAGCAAATACCGCCCCTGCCCACTGCTGCGCGAGATGGTGGCAGCCGGGCGCTTGGGACGCAAGACGGGACGCGGCGTTTACCAATATTGAGCCCCAACTCCGACGACTACCTCAAAATCGACCCTATGACCGAAGCCACACCACTCCCCCCTCTGCCGGACCATCTCTCCACTGACGCACACAGCCCCCACTTTGTGGCCGCTGTGTTCGAACACGACATTGGCATCCGCTTCAACGACCAGGAACGCTCGGATGTCGCCGAGTACTGCATCAGCGAGCAATGGATCAAGGTGCCGTCTGGAAAAACAGTGGACCGCAAAGGCCATCCGTTGATGATCAAACTGAAGGGCAAAGTGGAAGTCTTTTACCGCTAGTTCGCAGTCAAATCCACAAATCCAGCGGTGGGTCGGCCACCACCGCACGCAGTATGTCCGACCGGGATACGAACCCAGTCACCCGGCCCTCTTCGTCGACCACCGGCAAACCCGGCAAGCCCGTGTCCAGCAGCACCCGTGCCACGCGCCTGATGTCGGTGTCAGGTGACACGCTGGGCACCGGCGTCCACATCACATCCACCACCGGTTGCATCAACAACGCGCGCCATACCAAGGCGTGACTGTCATGGCCCGGCATGCGCTCAGGCGCCATCAGGTCTGCACGCGAGATCAGCCCCATCAACACCCCCGACGCAGTCACCACGGGTGCCTGTCCAAGGTGATTTTTGGAGAGCACCTGCCACGCTTTCTCGACGTTGGCCTTGTCATCAACGGTGGTTACCGGACTGCTCATGACAGTGTCCACGCGGGTCAAAGGTTGGCGCGGCAGCCCAGGATTGCGGGTCTGCTCGTAAGCGGCCAGCGCCGTGCGGTGAACGGTATCGGTGCCCGGTTTGGCCGACGGGTCGGGGTAGTGCAGAGGGTTCTGGTCCTGCGGGTCTAGCCCAACCGGAGCCACCACGTGGCTTCGGGCGGCTCTGGAGACCGGGCCGACCTGACGCAACTCTTCCATGGAACCCCTAAAAACGCGCCCTGCTTTGCCGTATACCGAGAACATTGCATAGCCCCTTTGCGCACACACCGCACGCCTGCTGGTTTCGCCGCCGGGCCGCCCCATGGCGAATTGCGGCCCCCTTGGTGGGGGCAGCGAACCACACGGAGTGGGGAGCGTTGGGGCTAGTTTGTATTGGACAGGAAAAGTTCCTGCAAGTCACTCAAAAAATCAAAGCCGCGTTGCGTGGGGCGCACACGCGCAAAGTCGCGTTCAATGAGCCCCTTGCGCTCGGCCTCCTGTAGCGCGGCTTCAATCGCAGTCAGAGCCAGTCCGGTGCGTTCGGAAAAATCACGCAGACCAAAACCGTTGCGCAGGCGCAGCGCGTTGAGCATGAACTCAAAGGGCAATTCGCCGCGCGTCACCTCATCGCTTTGTGCCAGCGCATTGCCAGCCATCGCGTTGTCCATATACAGGCGCGGCTCACGAAAGCGCACCTGACGCACCACGCGGTGGGCAAAACTGAGCTTGCTGTGGGCACCCGCACCAATGCCCAGATAGTCGCCAAACTGCCAGTAGTTCAGGTTGTGCTTGCAGCGGTGGCCCTGCTTCGCGTAGGCCGATACTTCGTATCGGTCAAGCCCCGCCACACCGGTCAACTCGGTGATGTGGTCCAGCATGGCGTAAGCCGTGTCATCTTCAGGAATAGTGGGCGGAAACTTCGCGAAGTACGTGCTGGGCTCGATCGTCAGGTGGTAGATCGAAATGTGCGGCGGCGCAAACTGGAGGGCCATCGCAATGTCCTGCCCCACCTGTTCGAGTGTCTGCCCGGGCAGCGCGTACATGATGTCCAGGTTAAAAGTGTCAAACGACTGCGCTGCCTCTTCCACTGCCGCCAGCGCCTGTGCACGGTCATGCACGCGGCCCAGTGCGCTCAGGTGGGTGTCGTTGAAACTCTGCACACCGATCGATAGGCGCGTCACGCCGGCCTGCCGATAGGCGCGAAAACGGTCTTTTTCAAACGTTCCCGGATTGGCCTCCAACGTAATCTCGCAGTTGGCCTCCAATTTGAGCCGGGCACGGATGTCACCCAGCAGTCGGTCAATAGTTGCTGGCGCGAACAGACTGGGCGTGCCACCACCAATGAAGATGCTGTGAACGCTGCGCCCCCAGATCAGCGGCAGCGCAGCCTCCAGATCAGCCACCACGGCGTCCACATAGCGCTGCTCGGGCATATCCTGTGCGCGCATCTCGTGCGAGTTGAAGTCGCAATACGGGCACTTTTTCAGGCACCACGGCAGGTGCACATAGAGCGACAAAGGCGGCAATGCCGCCAGTTGCAGCGTGCCGGGGCGCATGTAATGCGTGATGTCTTTCTGCGCGGCGGGTTCGTCAATTGCGTTAACCGGCGACCCGTGCACGATGGGAATCACAAGAACTTGCCCGCTGAAGTGTCACTACCAGAAACACCGCAGAACCGGCTTTGCCGGGCCGCTGGTGTTGCCCCCTGCAAAGGGGGTGGCGCAGCGACACGCAGCGCGCGTAGCCTGGGGGTGTGCCTCATACCAGCCAATGTTCGCGAATCAGGGCCGACATGGCGCGTGCCGACTTGCCCCGGTGGCTGTTGGCGTTCTTGACTTCAATTGGCAGTTGGGCAAAGGTCTGGCCAAATTCCGGAATCCACATGACGGGGTCAAAACCAAAGCCGTTGCTGCCTACCGGTTCGCGCGCAATCTGTCCGGCCACGCGTCCCACCGCAATCAACGGCTCGGGGTCGTCAGCACTGCGTACTGCCACCAGCGTGCTGACCAGGGCCGCGCGGCGGTTTTCGATATTGCGCATCTGCTCCAGCAAGGCCCGCACATTGTTGTCGTCGCCCTTGGGGTAGCCAAACTGGGTGGCATAGTAGGCCGTGTCCACGCCCGGCAAGCCGCCAAAGGCGTCCACGCACAGGCCTGCGTCATCGGCCAGCGCCGGCAGACCGGTGTACAAGGCGGCGTTTCGGGCCTTGGCCAATGCGTTTTCCACAAAGGTGCGATGCGGCTCAGGTGCTTCGGGCACGCCGAGTTCGCCCTGGGTTATCAGCGCGCAGCCCAGCGGCGTGAGCATGGCCTGCAGTTCGGCCAGTTTTCCAGGGTTGTTAGAGGCGAGAACAATTTTCATATATTTGCGGGTCAGACCACTCGCGCCAGCGATGTGCTCTGACCCCAACCATTTTTCAACCATTTATAGGCTCTAGCACCCGTTGAATAAGCGTGTATAGCTATTATTTTAATAGCGACTGCTGCTGCAAGTTCATCAACTCAGTGATACCTTTTTCGGCTAGCGTGAGAAGCTGATCCATCTCTGCGCGCGAAAATGCTGCGCCTTCTGCCGTGCCCTGTACTTCAACAAAATGGCCGGCACCGGTCATAACCACATTCATGTCGGTGTCGCATGCGGAGTCTTCTGAGTATTCCAGATCCAACAGCGGCGTGCCCTGGACGATGCCCACGGAGATCGCTGCGACGGACGCGGTAATGGGGGACTCAGTAATCTTGCCTGCGGCCAGCAAGCCGTTGACCGCGTCCTGCGCGGCGACGAAGGCGCCCGTGATGGCGGCTGTGCGCGTACCGCCATCGGCTTGCAGCACATCGCAATCAAGCTGAATAGTGCGCTCGCCAAGTTTTTTCAGATCAAACACGGCACGCATGGAGCGACCAATCAGTCGCTGGATCTCCTGAGTGCGCCCGCTTTGCTTGCCGCGCGCGGCTTCGCGGTCGCTTCGGGTATGGGTCGCACGCGGCAGCATGCCGTACTCGGCCGTGACCCAACCTTCTCCGCTGCCGCGTTTGTGGGGCGGAACACGCTCTTCAACTGACGCCGTGCACAGCACCCGGGTAGCGCCGAACTCGATCAACACTGACCCTTCGGCATGCACGGTGTAGCCTCGGGTAATACGCACTTCGCGCAACTGGTTGGCTGCACGGGCGTTGGAGCGAACAAATTCAGACATGCAAGTTCCCTGATGTAAAACGATTCGAAGTGGGGGGCGCATTGCCGCGCCACTGGTTAGCCCCTGCGGGCCGCTGAGCGCCGTATGGCCTCGTTGATTTCGGCGATGCTGCGCTCGATGGCAGCATCGTCCAAATCATCGACGCCGGAGTCCAGCCAACCCGCCTGCACGGTGGAGGCAAAAACGCCGTCGTCAATGCTTTCAGTCGAAATTGCGCCACGGGTGGATTCGAATGAATCGGGCGTCTCCCACTCCATGGCTATGACTGTCACGTTGTCACTGCCAGCGCCAGCTTTGAGCAAGGCGCTGTCCACCAAATCTGGTACCGCCGACCCTACCTGCTTCTGGCCCAGTTGGAAAACGATTTCCGCATCGTCCAGACTCCCCCACAAGCCATCGGAGCACAACAAAATCTTGTCACCTTGCTGCAGTGACACCGGCCCTGTTATGTCGAACACCGGTTTCGTCGGCGATCCCAGGCAGGTATACAAGACATTGCGGTTAAAACGCTCGGGAAGTTCCTGACCCGGATGGGCGTCCAAGTGCTGCTCGAGATACGAATGGTCGCGGGTGCGCACCAGCAACTCGCCCTGGCGCACAAAATACAGTCGCGAATCGCCACAGTGCACCCAGTACGCCACCCCTCCCTGAAGCAGGACCGCCACCAGTGTGGTGCGCGGTGTGTCCATCAAATGCTTTTCGGCGGCGTAACGCAAAATTTGACGGTGAGCCGCCATGATGGCCATGCTAAAAAAGGCCTTGGGGTCCTCTATTTCCGGTTTCGCTTCCTTCTGATACAGAGCCGAAATGGCCTGCAAAACCATTTCGGCAGCCACCTCGCCCTGAGGATGCCCACCCATTCCGTCGGCCAGTAAAAACAGGCCTGACGTCTTGGTGTAGCAATACCCCATGCGGTCCTCATTTTTTTCGCGCCCGCCCCTGCGACTGGTCTGGAAAACGGAAAATTTCATTTTGGTTTGGCACCCACGTTGGTGACACCGATCACACTTCGCTTGGTGTCGGTCACCATGGTGTCAAACTGCATACGAACTTTTTCTCCGACGCTCAGCTTGGTGTAGCGTCGCTCGCCCTCGCGGCTGAGCTCTTTTTGCAATGCGAAAACCGACTGCGGCCTAGACAGCGGGTCCAGCGACATGCACCACTCCACCACTTCAATAAGGTTGTCCGAGTACACACCCCGTAAGCGCGCCAATGCAACGGTGATGCGGTCTTTTTCAAGACGTTGCGGCGCTTCGTTGGGTGGGTAGCCCTGCATACAAGCGTAGATACAGGCACCAATGGCATAGATATCGGTCCATGGGCCCATGGAGGCATCGCGACGGTACATCTCGGGCGCAGCAAAGCCAGGGGTGTACATGGGGCGGATGAAGTTGCCTTCTTTGCTCAGCACTTCGCGGGCGGCGCCAAAGTCAATCAACACCGACTTGTTGTCGTCGGTAATGAAAATGTTGGCGGGCTTGATGTCCAGGTGGAGCATCTTGTGCTGGTGCACGATCCGCAATCCGCGCAAAATCTCGTCAAACAGCGAACGAATGGTAGATTCACGAAACACCTTGCTCTGCTTGAGGTCACGCGCCGTCACGATAAAATCCTGCAGTGCCGCGCCCTCCAGGTAATTCATCACCATGTAAACCGTCTCGTTCTCACGGAAAAAATTCAGCACGCTCACTACCGAAGGATGCGAAATTTGCGCCAGCGATCGCCCCTCTTCAAAAAAACTCTTCAGACCCAGACGGTACAGCGAGAGCTTTTCGGGTTGCACCTGTGGCAGCAACTCGCCTGGGGCGCGCGTTGCCAGAGACGATGGCAAATACTCCTTGACGGCCACCCGCTGTCCATCGGCATCCAACGCCAGATACACCAACCCGAATCCGCCAGCCGCCACTTTGCGAATGACTTTATAACCACCAATCGTGGTGTCAGGGGGTAAGGGGGATGGTTTGACCTTCGACATAAATTAAGAGTTAAACGCGCGTCTGATCCGTCGGAACCGGGTTATTCTCAAGGTCGTTTTAAGAACCAGGAATAGGGAATGCCAGTTTATAGCATGACAGGGTACGCCAGTGCACAGCACAGCACGAACACTGCGGGCACCGAAACAGACAGTAAATTGCCAGCCGGCCAACTCGGGCTGGAGATCCGTTCGGTGAATAGCCGGTTTCTCGATCTGTCGTTTCGACTGCCAGAAGACCTGCGTCAGTTTGAGCCGGCACTGCGCGACCTGTTACAGACCAAACTCAAACGCGGTAAATTAGAAGTGCGTGCCTCCATTGAAATAGCTGCCGCAACCGGCGTGGCGGACCCAACACCCCGCATGCTGCAACGACTCAACGCCGTGCAAGACAGCGTCAAGGCTTGGCTCCCCACAGCGGCTCCACTGAGCGTGTCCGACGTCATCCGCCTGTCTGCTGCGGAGCAGACCGGCACCCATGATTGGAGCGCCGCCGTGTTGCCGCTGGCCGACAAAGCGCTCGAGGCCCTTCTGGACGCCCGTGCGCGCGAGGGAGCGAGGCTCTCGACCATGCTGCTCGATCACATCGCACAACTTCGGGTATTGGCGCAGCAAGCGATTCCGCTGGTCCCCAAACTGGTGGAGCAAAACCGCCAGCGCTTTCTGACACGATGGAAAGACGCCATGGCGCTGACTGATGGCACAACCCTGCCAGAGGCCGCCCAGGACCGTGCCCTGACGGAAGCCACTGCATTTGCGATCCGCATTGATGTGGCCGAGGAAATTACCCGTTTGGGTTCACATCTGGACGAGATTGAGCGTCTTATCAAAAAAGGCGGGGAAATCGGCAAAAGGCTGGACTTTTTGATTCAAGAACTGCACCGCGAAGCCAACACCATGGGATCCAAATCCGCCACGCTGGAACTTACCCATATCTCTGTCGACATAAAGGTGCTGGTCGAGCAAATGCGCGAGCAGGTGCAGAACATAGAATAGAGCAATCCTCAAACCCCTTCCAAGAGCTCACTTCTATGGATTACCCGGGAAACCTGTTCGTCGTCGCAGCCCCCAGCGGGGCCGGTAAATCCAGCCTGGTCAAAGCCCTGCTGGAGCTTGACTCCCGGGTGCAACCATCGGTCTCGCACACCACGCGCGCACCGCGCGGCCAGGAAAAGCATGGGCGCGAGTACTTTTTTGTCTCCGAGCAGGAATTCGATGCCATGGTCGCAGCCAGCGGCTTTGTGGAATGGGCTCATGTCCACAACCACCGCTACGGAACATCCAAAAAGGCAATTGAAGAACGTATGGCGCAGGGTGCCGATGTGATTCTGGAGATTGACTATCAGGGCGCCATCCAGATCAAACATATCTTTGCCAACGCCATCTCGATTTTCATCTTGCCGCCCAGTTGGGAAGAGCTTCGCTCGCGCCTCGAACGCCGAGGTGAAGACTCCCCGGCGGTCATAGATGTGCGAATGAAAAACGCCGCTATTGAGGTTTCGCAGGTGGATAAATTCGACTTCGTTATAATCAACGAGTTGTTTGACCGTGCGCTTTTCGACTTGAAAGCCATTGTTCACTCCCAGCGGCTCAAATATGCGGCGCAGCGTCGTTCCCGAGCCGAAACATTCAAAGCGTTGCTCGCCCCCTAGTTCTTCGGAGAATCCCATGGCCCGTATCACTGTAGAAGACTGCCTGGTGCAGATCCCCAACCGCTTTCAATTAGTGCTTGCCGCGACATACCGCGCCCGTATGCTGAATCAGGGCCACACACCCAAGATCGAGAGCAAAAACAAGGCTGGCGTCACGGCCCTGCGCGAAATTGCTGCTGGCAAAATTGGCATTGAGATGCTCAAGAAAGTGCCTCTTTAAGCTTCCCATTTCCCAAAAGGGCACCGCATGCGGTGCTTTTTTTTGTCCATTTAGGCGGCTGTACGTCCAAAGCTTTTTCAGCACGCTACATTTGAGCCATGGGTATCCCTGCCAACAACAACGCGCCCAAAATAAGCGCAACGACGACGCCAACAGCCCCTCATCTGGCTGCGGTCAATGCAGCGGCGGCCAGCTTTGCCGGACTGACCTCCAAACTGGACTATCTGTCGCCTGATGATCTGGAGAAGGTCCGCCAGGCCTACCGTTTTGCCGACGAAGCTCACCTGGGGCAATTGCGCAACAACGGCGAGCCCTACATCACCCACCCGATTGCAGTGGCCGCCCAGTGCGCCGAGTGGAAGATCGACGCTCAGGCGCTAATGGCAGCACTGCTGCACGACGCCATGGAAGACTGCAGCGTCAGCAAGGCCGAGTTGATTGAGCGCTTTGGTTCGCCGGTTGCCGAACTGGTCGATGGACTCACCAAGCTGGACAAACTACAGTTCAATACACGGGAAGAAAACCAGGCCGAGTCATTCCGAAAAATGCTGCTGGCCATGGCGCGAGACGTCCGCGTCATCCTCATCAAACTGGCAGACCGCTCACACAACATGCGCACGCTGGGGGACATGCCCCGCTCCAAGTGGGGACGCATCGCGTCCGAAACTCTGGACATCTATGCGCCGATTGCGCACCGCTTGGGTTTGAACCAGACTTACCGTGAATTGCAGGATTTGTCGTTTCGGTACCTGCGCCCCTGGCGTTACACAATATTAGCAAAGGCTGTTACCAAGGCGCGTAGTCGACGCCGGGACCTGATCCAAAAGGTGCAAAAAGAGCTGGAAATAGCATTTGCAGCGGCCAGTATCAGTGTTCGAATTTCAGGCCGTGAAAAAACCCTCTATTCCATATACAAAAAGATGGACAGCAAGCACCTCAGCTTTGCTCAGGTGACGGACATTTATGGTTTTAGAATAATTTTGCCGCAAGTTATCGACTGTTACTCCGCTTTGGGAGTATTGCACCAACTTTATAAACCACTTCCCGGAAAATTCAAAGACCACATCGCTATCGCAAAGCTCAACGGTTACCAGTCATTACACACCACCTTGGTGGGGCCATCCAACGTGAACGTGGAATTCCAGATGCGCACAGAGGCCATGCATGTGGTGGCCGAATCGGGCGTGGCGGCGCATTGGCTATACAAGGTCAACAAGTCGGATGAAGCAGCTTCAGAACGGCTCGGTACGAACTGGCTACAGTCCTTACTGGATATTCAGGATGAGACCCGTGACGCGGGCGAGTTTTGGGACCACGTCAAGGTGGACCTGTTTCCGGATGCAGTGTATATTTTTACGCCCAAGGGACAAATCATGGCCATGCCCCGTGGCGCAACAATTGTTGACTTTGCATACTCAATTCACAGCAACGTCGGCGATAGAACGGTATCGGCTCGCATAAACGATGAACAAGTTCCACTGCGCACCGAATTGAAAAATGGCGATGTGGTGGAAGTCGTCACTGAAACGACCGCAACGCCCAACCCAGCCTGGCTGGGGTTTGTTCGAACTGGTCGGGCTCGATCAAAGATTCGCCATCACCTCAAGACCATGGCACACACAGAGTCTGAAGAACTGGGGGAAAAGCTGTTGGCACAGGCACTTCGGGCGGAAGGCATCGATCGTTTCCCAGAAGATGATGCAACATATGCGCCTATTTGGGATAAATTATTGCGTTTTACAGGCAGTAAGACCCGCCAGGAACTGTTGACCGACATCGGCCTTGGCAAACGCATCGCCCACATTGTGGCGAAGCGGTTGATGCACCTGCTGGCAGACAACGGCCAGCGACCGGATGCCTTGTTGTTGACCCGCGAACGATTTACCGCGCACGAGTCCACGTCGCAAGGTTCCATCACACTGGATGGCAGCGAAAACGCGTCAGTGCAGTTCGCGAAATGCTGTCGCCCGGTCCCAGGCGACGCTATTGTGGGATACCTTGGGCGGGGCGAAGGCTTGGTGGTGCACGCGCACGACTGTCCGGTGGCAAAGAAGCTCCAGCACAAAGACAGTGAACGTTTCATCACCGTCGAATGGGCAGACGAGCCGATCCGCGCATTTGAAGCCGGCATCATCGTGACTGCAAAGAATGGAAAAGGTGTACTGGCCAAAGTGGCAGCAGCGCTGGCCGCTGCGGAAGCGGACATCGTACACATCGACATGGGCCACGATGGGGCGCAAGACGACGTTGAATTCCGCTTCGTAGTGGGTGTGCGTGATACGGCCCACCTTGCCGTTGCGCTGCGAAACCTGAACAGGACGGCCCCGGTTATGCGCGCGGAGCGCCGCAAGGTGCCACTCAGCAGCTAGTCTGGCAGCGGTGCAGGGTAGCACACAGTCAGCACCTCAATCTCCTCCACCCCACCCGGCATGACCAATTTGAGTGTGTCGCCTGCTCGCGCCCTGAGCAGGGTGCGAGCAATGGGCGAAATCCAGCTCACTTCTCCTCGCGCGCTATTGGCCTCATCAATCCCGGTTATCGTGACGGTTCGCTCCAGGCCCGCCTCATCCGCATAGCTGACCGTGGCGCCAAAGAAAATTTGGTCTATGCCAAAATGAACCGAGGGGTTGGTAATTTCCGCAATTTCGATGCGCTTGGTCAAGAACCAGATGCGTCGGTCGATCTCGCGCAGCCGTTTTTTTCCATACAAGTAATCCCCGTTTTCTGAGCGGTCGCCATTGCTAGCGGCCCAAAAAACCGCCTCAACCATCCTGGGGCGCTCGTTGTCCATCAGGTCAACCCATTCTTCGCGCAATCGCGCATAGCCTTGCGGGGTAATGTAATTCTTGCCCCCCGATGGAATGGGCGGCAACTGGAGATCGTCATCGTCGCCTGCGCTGTCCGACTCTTTAGTAAAAGCCTTGCTCATGGAAGTCCGCGAATAAAGCCCGAAACGGAATTGGGTCCGACAGGCACTGGCGTTACCGAAGGGGGCGTCATTTCCAGCAAGTTGAGAACATATTGCATTTGTTGGGGTATCTCGATGCCGCCGCTACGCGTACGGCGTACAAGCGCGGCTGACGGCCTCGGCAGACTATATGCTATGGTTTTACAAACTTCAGCACAAATTCATCCTTGGGCTGTGCGGGCTCTGGCGTATTTTTGTCGCGGGGATCTGATGGATTACTAAGAAAATCACCGCGCGCGACAAGTTTGAACCCTGCCGACTCGACTTCCTGTTGCAAAAACGCTTCCTCAATCCGATGCAAGGTTCCCGCCTCGGAGATCCCCGTACCAGGACGACCCGCGTGGTCTGCGATGACATATAAGCCACCCGACTTCAAGCCAGCAAACACTGCAGTATTCATCCGGAAGCGGTCAGTCCCCATGTGTCCCAGATCGTGATAGTTGAACATCAGCGTTACCAAGTCGAGCTTGCCGGACAGTTCGGGCGGAACAGGATCTTCAAACACGCGCACCACTGAAGAGAGATTGGCGAGCAGTGGGTTCTTGGCGCGTTCTGCCAACGCTTGTGCTGACGTTCGGCGAGGTGGTACTGTGGCAACTGGTGGCGCCGCTAACTGGGCCGTTTGCAATTGGGGAGAAGAGTTGCCTTCTGGTGTCACTGCTGGGCGCGGGGGTGCATCAACCGGGCGAGGTGGTTGGCTCTGGCCATATGCGCTTCCATCGGGGCCGACCGCTCTTACCAACAATTCAGTGGTGTACCCACCGCCGGCGCTCAAGTCCAACGCCACCATTCCCGCACGAATGCCGATGAAACCGAGCATTTGATCGGGTTTGCGCCGAAGGTCGTTGGTTCGGTCTGCGGAGCTTCGATCGGGGCTGGCAATGATTTCTGAAATTCGCACTTGAGTCAGGCTTGTGGTTGCGAGTCGGGGCACCGAATCAATTCCTGAGCCCATGGCGCTGCAACCGCTCAAATGGACAAGCAATGCCACGATTGGCAACACAATTGCAGATTTCACCGTTGGGCGCAGCAACATCACTTTCATTGCGCCAAATTTCATCGTCATCTTGGCATCCTTGCTTGGTTTCGGTTTTTTAGTTTGGCGACAAACGCTGGATTGCACACTCGAGCGGTCACATCCCGCTGCCAATGCCATGCTTTGATCCGATTGACTGAACAAACAAGCCTTTCCGAAACCATGTAGTTTCAGGTGTGCCAAGGCAATTCCCACACTGGAGACTATTTCCCGATCGAGCCGAACACCTTTTTCAAGAGACTGCTGCCCGTACCAATAGGGTCGGAGCGAATTTCCTTTTCATTTTCGGCGATCATCACGAACAGCCCATCCATGGCTTTGCGTGTGACGTTGGCATCCTTAAAGGACATATTCTTGACGGCGTTGACCAATATTCAACCACAGCCGCTTCGGCCGCATGATTCATGGCTTCAATGAGCGCGTCAGCCTGAGCACCGAAGCCCAACTTGCGTGCCGCGCTCTCAACCTTGTGAAGCGATTCAGGCAGGCCAATGCGGACTCTTTCATTTCCGAAGAAACCGTCGTTTGTTCCAAGTTCGGCAACCGCGAACTCTGAACCGCGCGTGATCGCCGCCTTGAGTCCGGTACCCACTTCATCGCTGGTTACACTGGCCACACCAGTGGTGGCGAAGGCTGCGAAAGCGACCAGCAGACTTGTTGAGCATAAGATGGATCCAAGTGGAAGCATCGGTTTCTTTCGGAGGCATTCAAGGATTGGCAAGGAATATATGCTAGGCCGATTCATCCTTGTATCCACCTGATCAGAAGGGGCGTGGTGGTTGACGCTGCCTGGACCAGATTTTCGGCTACAGAGACAGGCGCATTCCAACCACCGTCGGACAGTCAAACTTTGGGTCGTGATGTTGAAATGCCTTCATTTATTGCTGCGATGATTTCCTTGATCGGTCCCCTTATTTTTAGCTGCGTTCGTGAAACTCCTTTACCTTAATGTGCGTGACCCCTCATCAGGGGTGATGGCCCTTGCGTTGGTACGAGCCTGGCGCGTCGGACATGGTCGCGCAGTCTTGTTATGAAAGTAATGGACCTTCAGTGCGCTCACCAGCATGTATTTGAAGGCTGGTTTTCATCAGAAGCCGATTTTCAAGACCAGCAAGAGCGCGGCCTGGTTGAGTGCCCGGTTTGCGCAAACGCGACCGTGACTAAAATGTTGAGCGCGCCCAGATTGAATTTGGGCAGCGGGCGCGAAGTGGTTGAGCCTGCGCGAAATGTTGCACTCTCCGCTGGGACAGACCAGTCATTGCAAGCCGTATGGACGGCAGTGGCTCAACACATTGTGGCCAATACCGATGATGTGGGCGAACAATTTGCCGAGGAAGCGCGAAAAATGCATTACGGAGAGGCGGCTGAACGTGGCATTCGCGGCAAGGCCTCCCGCGCCGAAACTGAGTCCCTGATTGAGGAGGGCATTGTCGTCATGCCGTTGGAGTTGCCTGAATTCTTGAAGGGACGTTTGCAGTAAGTCGGCATGTCCTGTCAAGCTCCGTCAAGATATGCGAGAGTGCTCGCTTCGGGAGCGCACCAGGAGGCGTGTGACAACGCTGGTCCAGGCATGAACTGTAGTTTCCCGGCCATGACTGCAATGGCACATCACGCACCTACTGTGGAATGTTTTCATGCTTGAAGAATACTCAGCACCAACCGGCCTCTTTACCGACGACAGCCGAGTTGTCCGTTGCGTTTGGTGCCGTACAACGCCGCAGTACCAGCATTACCACGACACGGAATGGGGCATTCCCGTCAACAATGACACGCGACTGTTTGAAAAGATCTGTCTGGAAGGCTTTCAGGCAGGCCTAAGCTGGTTGACCATCCTCAAAAAGCGCGAAGCTTTCCGCTTGGCGTTTACCGGCTTCGATATTGACCGGGTGGCCGCGTTCGATGAGTCCGATGTCAAGCGACTGCTGTCGGACGCCGGCATCGTTCGCCACGGGGGCAAGATCGCATCGACAATCAACAACGCCAAGCGGGCCCAGGAACTGCGAATCGAATTCGGAACGCTTGCAAGATACTTCTGGCAGTTTGAGCCTGATGCCAGTACTCGCCCCGAACAGATCACCTTCCAGACCTTGGGTGGCCTGACGACATCTGCACAGTCCATTGCCTTGTCCAAGGACCTCAGAAAGCGTGGCTGGAGCTTTGTGGGACCAACCACCATGTACGCGTTCATGCAGGCTATGGGATTGGTCAATGATCATATTGTGGGATGTTCGGCGCGCCTACAAGTGATTGCCGCGCGCGCCGAGTTCCAGTCACCCCCAGTCCCATCTGATTAACGGCAGAATTCACACACGGGGGCTTTTGCCATGTCCATGAACGAATACCCAGACGAAAGCTATAACTGGGGAACGATGGATGCACAGCAGCTGCACCAGACCAAGCGGGAAGGCAGCATATCGATCTTTGGCGCGACGCTTCTGGCAACTTTCATAATCGCAATTTTGCTGTACGGCCGAATGGACACTGGCCAGCTGATATTGTTTGCCAGCGTCGTGCTGGTCGTTGTAGGGTTTATTGAGTCCCAGCTCATTTCCGACCAGTTCAACATTCATGGCATCCACGCCGATGAAGCTGGAATCGACGTGCTGGTTCGCTACGTATTCGAGAGCGAAAGTAAAGCGACGATCGAAAAGTTGCATCTGGACTGGTGTCAAATTGACGGCATCAACACTGAAAAATTTTCTGTGGTTGATAGGAAACCAGTCTTCGGGCCCAAGATCACGCTGGCCACACCCTTGAAGGTATCAAAGCCCGTTCGCGTCGTGTCGGATCTGTCTTTTGTCGACTACCAGTTTTGTACCAGGAGCCTTTGCAATACGCTAGTCGGGCAACTGCTGCAATATCGAGCTCAGGCACTGCAACAATCGAATTCTGAGTACGGGACGGTTTAGCCTTCGTAGTCCGTTTGCCAAAGTGACCCGAGGTTGACCAAAGCTCAAAAGACATCGGCCAGAAGGCTCGCCTCGCATATCCTCTATTCATGTCACAAAGCTCGTTTTCTCACTTGTTGGCCAATCGAGCGTTCATGCGGTTGTGGTTAGCCCGTCTCAGTAGTGTCACGGCTAGCCAAATGCTCATGGTTGCCGTCGCCTGGCACATGTATGACATCACTTCCAGCGCGTGGGATCTCGGTCTGGTCGGTTTGTTTCAGTTTGTTCCGGCTTTATTCCTGACGCTTCCTGCAGGTCATGTCGCGGATCGTTACCATCGCGGGCGCGTCTTTGCACTGTGCCTGCTGCTGCAGGCTGCCATCGCCATTGCCCTTGTGGCTACAACCCAGTTAGGTCTAGCGAGCCGGGAACTGATCTTGGCGATTTCCGTATTGCTCGGCGTTGCACGGGCTTTCCAGATGCCCGCCCAGCAAGCATTGACTCCCCTGCTCGTGCCCCAGGACATGCTGCAACATGCGGTGGCACTGAGTTCGAGCGGCATGCAAGCAGCCATCATTTGTGGGCCAGCACTTGGCGGGTTCCTGTATATGGTCGGGCCCACGGCAGTTTACGCAACTTGTGCTGCGTTACTTGTGGTGGCTATGGGTCTTGTACTGGCAATCAAATACAAGCACTTTCCGGTCACGCTTGCGGCGACTTGGGATTCCGTGTTGGCTGGATTCACCTTTGTCTGGCACCACAAGGTTCTGCTGGGGGCGACATCACTGGACTTGTTTGCGGTGCTTTTGGGAGGGGCTACCGCACTATTGCCGATTTACGCACGCGATATTCTCCAGATTGGTCCGATTGGGCTGGGAGTATTGCGTGCAGCTCCGGCCGTCGGCGCACTTGTGATGTCCATGGCTCTGTTGCGTTGGCCCATGCGACGCCACGTGGGGTACAAATTGCTGGTAGCTGTAGCCATATTTGGTTTGGCCACGATCATTTTTGGTATTTCTGAAAGCTACTACCTGTCCTTGATTGCCTTGGTGGCAACGGGCGCCGCAGACAGCATCAGTGTGGTAACGCGCATGACCTTGGTGCAGCTTGAGACTCCCGATGAAATGCGAGGTAGAGTGTCTGCAGTTAACTCGATATTCATTGGCGCGTCGAACCAGCTTGGCGAGTTTGAATCGGGTGCGACTGCGGCGGCGTTTGGTGCAGTTGGCTCTGTGGTGCTGGGTGGGGTAGGCACCATCTTTATTGCACTGTCCTGGCTAAAACTATTTCCGGCATTGGCGCAGCGCGATCAGATGGAAAAGTCCGGTTTTCTTTAAAATTGGTTCCCTCCTTCGCCACCCTTCGCGGGCATTGGCCCTGCGCTGGGAGCCCTTCCGTCCCCGAGGGGCTCCCTCATCCCAGCGCAGCATCGTTCAAGAATCGAAAGGCATATTGCACGCTAGAGTATTGGCAGCCCACAGACATGTGGCCCCTGTGGGGCCACAAGCAGAAAATGAGTATGGGTAATGAAATGGTATCCCAAGTGGTATCTCAGAACCACAAAGAAGAAAGGACTTAGTGTCTCTCGACGCTAAGTCCTTGATTCATATGGTGCGGCTGGCAGGAATTGAACCCACGACCCCTTGGTTCGTAGCCAAGTACTCTATCCAACTGAGCTACAGCCGCTAAGCAAAAAATTATAGCACAGGGGTTTAGACGGGTTGCGCCCTCAGACCCAACAAAGCACGCGCCTCCTGAGGGCTGGCGATCATACGCCCCGCGTTCGTCGCACAGCGGGCCAATTCGGTGATCAGCGCGCCGTTTCCACTGGCCCGCTCGCCATTGGGCAGATAGAAGGCATCTTCCAGGCCGGTGCGCAGCATGCCGCCCAAGTCGGCGGTCTTTTGGTGCACGGGCCAGATCTCGGCACGACCAATCAACGTGGTTTGCCAAACGCAGTCGGGTGCCATCCACTGCGGCAGCAGTGCCAGCAACTCGGCGTCACACGGCATGCCTGAGGCCACACCCATCACCAGGTTGTACTCGGCCCGGCCCATTTCGGGCTTGAGCATGCCATTCTTGATAAACATGCCCACCGATCGCACGATGCCTACGTCAAAGCATTCAAACTCGGGGTGGGTGCCGCACTCCTGCATCACGTGCAGAAACTGCTGCACCTTGGACACCGGGTTGTCAAACACCATGGGCGGCCAGGCCCAGTGGCCATCTTCCTTGATCTTGAGGTAGTTCAGGCTGCCGGCATTGCAGGCGGCAATCTCGGGCCTGACCCGGCGGATGCAAGCCAGCGGGCCAGAGATGTCTTTGCCGACCACGCCCGTGGTCAGGTTGATGATGACGCCGGGGCAGGCATCGCGAATGGCGTTGACCACGCTCTCGGCCACATCCGGGTCCCAAGACGGCATCTGGCCCATGCCCGGCTCCTGGTTGCGGATATGCACATGCATGATGGACGCACCCGCGTTGAACGCATCGCGCGCCTCGGCGGCCATTTGCGCCGGTGTTACCGGCACTGGGTGCTGTTTGGGGTTGGTCAGCACGCCGGTCAGGGCGCAGGTGAGTATTGCTTTTTCCATTTCAAATCCTTTAGTCAATTGAGGACAGAGCTGAAGGTCTGTCACGCAAGGTTTCAAGTTCAACCAGCAGCGCGCCAGACTCCACCTGGTCGCCCGCCTTGGCGTGCACCGCCAGCACCACGCCTGCAGCCTCAGCGCACAGCCACATTTCCATCTTCATCGCCTCCACACAGACCAGTTGCTGGCCGACTTGCACGTCAGCGCCGCTGACCACCAGAACCTGGGTCACCTTGCCCGCCACAGGAGAGCGTGCCTTGCTGGCATCTTTCAGCGCATCGGCGTCGGGGAAGGCAGATACCTCGGTAAATTGGAACGAGTTGCCGTCCAGCGCCAGATGGAGTTGCGCATCTGCAAATACTGCGATGGCGCTGCGCACCACGCCGTCAACGTCGTAGCGCAGTCTCCCTTGGCTAAAGCCCAGCACGCTGGCTTGCACCGTTGCACCGTCCAGGCTCACCGCCACACCACCTTGGCGATCCGGTTGCACACGGATGCCGCGGACCACCTCACCGCACTGCAAGCGCAAGTCAAATGCGGCCACGCTGTTGGCACGCCAGCTGCTGCCTTGGCGCATGGCCACGGCCATCGCGGCCACGCGCCAGACATCATCCGTCGGCACCGGCGCCTGCAGCAGGGCCTGGCCTTGCTCCAGCCACTGGTCGATCAAAGTGGTGGTCATCTCGGCCTTGCGAAAAGCGGGGTGATCCACCAGATCGCTCAAAAAGCGACCGTTGTTCCTCAAGCCCAGCAAGGGCGTGTTGGCCAAGGCAGCACGCAGGCGGCGAATAGCGTCATCACGGTCACGCCCATGCACAATGATTTTGGCCACCATGGGGTCGTAAAACGGCGAGACCACACTGCCCTGCACAATACCATCGTCCACGCGCACGCCGTGTCCCACACCCGGGCTTGAAACAGCTGCGTGCATGGCGCTGGCAGGTTGCCACCACAGCACAGTACCGGTCTGCGGGGTGAACCCGGTGTAGGGGTCTTCCGCATACAAACGTGCTTCGATCGCATGTCCGGTGAGGGTGATGTCGGCCTGTCGGGCGGGCAATGGCTCTCCGGCAGCGACACGCAGTTGCCACTCCACCAGGTCGTAGCCGGTGATCATTTCGGTCACCGGATGCTCCACCTGCAGGCGCGTGTTCATCTCCAGGAAATAGTGTCGCAGTTGGTCGTCCACGATGAATTCCACCGTACCGGCACCGCGGTAGCCCACGGCCAACGCAGCGGCCACAGCGTCCTTGCCCATGGTCTCGCGCATGGCCGGGGTCACCACGGGCGAAGGCGCCTCTTCAATCACTTTCTGGCGGCGGCGCTGGGCCGTGCAATCCCGCTCGCCCAGATAGACCGCGTTGCCATGGGCATCGGCAAACACCTGAATCTCGATGTGGCGGCCGTTGTCAATCAGGCGCTCCAGCATCAGCGTGCCATCGCCAAACGCACTCAGCGCTTCACGACGTGCGCCTTCAATGCCTTGCTGCAATTCCGACAATTGCCGCACCAGTCGCATGCCCCGACCGCCGCCGCCCGCCACCGCTTTGACCAACAAGGGGAAGCCCAACTTCTCTGCCTCGGCCACCAGGGTCGCATCGCTCTGATCTGACCCCAGATAGCCAGGCGCGCAGGGCACACTCGCGTCCAGCATGCGGCGCTTTGCCAGGGCCTTGTCACCCATGGCGGTAATTGCGCTGGCTGGCGGACCAATGAAGACCAGCCCTGCATCCACACAAGCCTGTGCAAAGGCCGCGTTTTCGCTCAGGAAACCGTAGCCTGGGTGGACTGCATCTGCGCCCGTTTTACGCGCCGCTCCCAGAATGGCGTCAATGCGCAAATACGATTCAGCGGCAGGCGAACCGCCAATGTGCACCGCCTCGTCGGCCATGGCCAAATGGGGTGCGTCACGGTCCGCATCGCTGAAAACAGCCACGGTCCGGTAACCCAGGTTGCGGGCTGTACGGATGACGCGGCAGGCAATCTCCCCGCGATTGGCAATCAAAATTTTGCTAAACATAAATCACCTTCTCGGGAGTCTGGGTGGCAGAGCGTTTTGCGTAGGTCAAGGAGGAGCCCGCGCAGCGGGCGGAGGACACGAAGCAAAGCGCTCTGCCGCCCAGACTCCTGCCGCCACTCGGTAAGTTTGAGAATCTCATGCGGGCACCCAAGCAGGTTTGCGCTTCTGGATGAAGGCGGTCATCCCCTCCAGGCCTTCGGGGCCTTGGGCCGCTTGGGAAAAGATCGCAGCTGCAGACTGCACAAGGTCTTGTGGCTCCCGCAATCGGGCTTGGTCCATCAGTGCCTTGGTAGCAGCCAAAGCGCCAGGCGCACAGGTCAGAATATCGGCCAGCACTTTGTCCAGAGCCGGGACTATCAAGTCGCTGGATACCACTTCATGCACCAACCCCAGGCGCAGCGCAGCGTTTGCATCCAGCCGGCCGCCAGTGACAGCCAGCCGTTTGGCCTGTGAATAGCCCAACCGTTCGACGAGGAACGGCGCTATCTGCGCAGGCACCACACCCAGCGAGGTCTCGGGCAGTCGGAAATTGGCCGTCTCGCTGGCGATGGCCACATCGGCCACGCAGGCAAGACCAAAACCGCCACCCATGACCGTGCCTTCCAGCACGGCGACCACGGCCAGTGGTGTGCGCGCATAGGCCACACACAGTTGGCCAAACTCTGCATTCACCTGGGCTATCGGGTCAACCCCGTCGGGCGCGCCCTGCATGGCCCGCATGCGTGCGCCGGCCATATCCTTCAAATCGGCTCCGGCGCAGAAGTGACCAGCGGCACCGCGCAACACCACCACGCGCACCGCATCGCTCTGGCCCGCGCGGCCTTCTGCTGCTGCCAGCACCTGACGCAGCTCGGCCACCATTTGCAGGGACATGGCGTTGCGGGACTCGGGGCGGTTGAGTGTGATGTGCAACACAGCACCCACTTGTTCGACCAAAACAGCTATCAATTCAGTAGCTGCCTGCGCATATTCGGCGGGGGCTAGAGCCTCATTTGGCACTGAATGTGTCATGCTTTGCCGGGCAAAGTGCCTTCAAACTTGCAGATGATGCCCAGCATGATCTCGTCCGCACCGCCGCCAATGGAGATCAAGCGGCCATCACGGTAAGACTGCGAAATCGGGTTGTCAGCGGTAAAGCCCATGCCGCCCCAGTACTGCAGGCAGCTGTCCGCCACCTCGCGCGAGAGCCGCCCTGCCTTGAGCTTGGCCATGGACGCAAGCCGCGTCACATCCTTGCCCGACACATAGGACTCCACCGCCCGGTAGGTCAATGCGCGCAGGGCCTCGACCTCCGTGCGTAACTCGGCCAAACGGAAGTGCACCACCTGATTGTGCAGGATGGGCTTGCCAAAGGTCTGGCGCTGGCGGGTGTAGTCAATAGTCTGGTCGATCAGGCTGTCCAGCGATCGCAGGCAGCCCGCCGCGCCATACAGGCGCTCTTCCTGAAACTGCAGCATCTGCAACATGAAGCCCATGCCCTCCTGGCCTATCAGGTTCTTTTGCGGCACGCGGACATTGTCAAAAAACAGTTGCGCCGTGTCGCTGGAGTGCATGCCGATTTTTTCGATCTTCTGGCGCGTGATGCCCGGGCTGGTGAGCGGCACCATGATGAGCGACTTGTTCTTGTGCGGTGCGCCGTCCGACGTGTTGGCCAGCAGGCAGCACCAGTCGGCCTGCATGCCGTTGGTGATCCACATCTTGGAGCCGTTGATGAGGTAGTCGCTGCCATCCTTGCGCGCCGTGGTCTTGAGCGCCGCCACGTCGGAACCGCCACCGACTTCGCTCACGCCAATGCAACCTACCATGTCGCCGGCTATTGCCGGAGCCAGAAACTCATGGCGCAAAGCGTCCGAGCCAAAGCGCGCCAGTGCCGGCGTGCACATGTCCGTCTGCACGCCAATGGCCATGGGCACGCCACCGGCCTTGCACTCACCCAGCGCCTCGGCCATCACCATGGAGTAACTGAAGTCCAGGCCCATGCCGCCAAACTCGGTCGGGTACTTGATGCCCAGCAGGCCCAGGTCGCCCATCTTCTTGAACAACTGGTGGGCCGGAAACTGGCCCGCCTTTTCCCACTCGGGCAGATGCGGGTTGATTTCGTTGGCGACAAATTTGCGAACGGTATCGGCGATTTGTTCGTGTTCGGGTGTGAATTTCATGGCGGTCTTTCGTGCAAATGGATGAGAAAATTGGAGTGGACAGCGGACTTACATGCGCGCCACGCCGAATGTGTTCGGGCGCAGCGTGCGGGTGTCTGCCTCTGCAGCCAGCGCAAGACACAGCCCGAGAACGCGGCGCGTGTCGCGTGGGTCGATGATGCCGTCGTCCCACAGTCGGGCGGTACCAAACAGTGCGGCCGATTCTTTGTCCAGCCGCAGGCGCAGACCGTCGGACATGGCCGCCAGCGCTTCTTCATTGGCCTCCATACCCATGCGCTCAATCTTGGCGCGGTTGAGGATATCCATCACCTTGGCGGCTTGAGCACCACCCATCACCGCCGTGCGCGCCGTGGGCCAGGCAAAGATGAAGCGCGGATCAAACCCGCGCCCGCACATCCCGTAGTTGCCGGCGCCATAGGAGCCACCCAGAATGAACGTAAATTTGGGCACTCGCGCGTTGGCCACCGCCTGGATCATCTTCGAGCCATGCTTGATGGCACCGCTGCGCTCAGCCACCGAACCCACCATGTAGCCCGTGGTGTTCTGCAAAAAGACCAGCGGCGTGCCGGTCTGGTCGCACAACTGAATAAACTGCGCCGCCTTGGTCGAGCCTGCCGGCTGAATAGGGCCGTTATTTCCCAGAATACCCACCAACTGCCCGTTCGCACGCGCGTGGCCGCACATCATCTCAGCGCCGTATTCGGCCTTGAATTCCAGAAAGTCCGAGCCATCGACCAGCCGGGCGATGACCTCGCGCACGTCGTAGGGCTCGCGCTCGTCGACGGGAACGATGCCCATCAACTCCTGCTCGTCAAACAGTGGCTCTGCATAGCCGCTTACGGCGGGCACCATATCCCAGCGCAGTTTGTCCATCACCTCACGCGCCATGGCGATGGCGTGGGCATCGTCCTCGCACAGGTACTCGCCCAGGCCCGTGACCTGCGCATGGGTCTCGGCGCCGCCCAGTTCGTCTTCCGTGCAATCCTCGCCAATGGCCGCCTTGACCAGGGGCGGACCGGCCAGAAAGATGTTGGAGCGACCACGCACCAGAATCACATAGTCCGACAGCCCGGGCAAATAGGCGCCACCCGCAGTTGAAGAGCCGTGCACCACCGCAATTTGCGGCAGGCCCATGGCCGACATGCGCGCCTGGTTGGCAAAGGTTCGCCCGCCTTCGATAAAGATTTCGCTTTGGTACATCAGGTTCGCGCCACCACTCTCCACCAGCGAGATCAGGGGCAGCTTGTTCTCCTGCGCAATCTGCTGCACGCGCAAACCTTTTTTCAGACCCATGGGTGCAACCGTGCCGCCTTTGACGGCGCTGTCACTGGCAGAAATGATGCAGCGCTTGCCCGCCACCACACCAATGCCCACGATGGATCCACCACCCATGACCGACTTCTTTCCATCGTCATCGTGCATATTCAGACCGGCCAGGCGACTAAGCTCCAGAAACGGCGTGCCACGGTCCAGCAAGCGGGCTACGCGCTCGCGCGGCAGCAGTTGCTTGCGCTTTTCGAACTTCTCGCGTTTGGACTCGGACTCGGCAATCACCAGGCCTTCGAGGCGCTGGACTTCGGCCAGCAAGCCCTGCATGCGCTGGGTGTTGGCGGCAAAGGCATCGGATCGGGGCTTGATCTTGGAACGAATGGCAGGCATGGGCAAATTTCCTTGCTTTGAACTTCCTCCATTAGAAATTAAGGTAACGTTAACGTCAATCAAATGTCGTATAGGTGTTTTTACTGATGTATACGGAATATACGACTGTTAGCATTCAGTCCGCACACTACCAGCCCCTGCACCCAGCGGCGGCACCCGTTCACCCCATTCACTGTTTACAAGGAATAAGACCATGAACCTCGAAGAATGCACACAAGCCATCCGTACCAAAGTGGGCGCCGACAGCGGCCTGGCTGCCACCCTGAAGTTTGATTGTGGCGCCGACGGCGTGATCCACATCGACGGCGCGTCCACCCCCAACAGCGTGAACAACGACAACGTCGACTCGGATTGCACGGTGGGCATCACGCTGGAAAACCTCAACGCCCTGCTGAACGGCGACCTAGAGCCAACGACTGGCTTCATGGCTGGCAAGCTCAAGGTCTCGGGCGACATGGGAGTTGCCATGCGCCTGCAACGCGTGATCTGATTCACCCAGCGCGTGCCTGCCTTGGACAAGCTACCCGACACTCTGACCGACGCCCAAGCGTTTGTGGACTCGCACCGCGACGAGGCCACGACCGAACTGTTTGGCATCACTGAGCTGTGTCGGGAACACGGCATCACGCTGCGGGCGCTACGCTTTTATGAAGACAAAGGGCTGCTTTCGCCCCGTCGGATTAACGGCGCGCGGGTCTACACCCGGCGCGACCGCGCCCGCCTGACGCTGATCCTGCGCGCCAAGGCTATTGGCTCGCCTCTGTCAGAGATCAAACGCTACCTGGATTTATATGGTGACCAGGGCGAAGGCCGCGCCCAGCAGCTGAGCTACGTCATCGAGCGCACCGATACCGAGATTGCCGAGCTGGAAAAAAAGCGCGCCCACATTGATGAGACGCTGGCCGAACTGCGCGTCATCAACGCCACATGCCGCACCCACCTGGAAACACGCCAGCAGGCCGAGGGGCGGCCTGCTGGCGTGACATTTACATAGCTGAATAGCCAATCAGCGCCCGTGCAGAAAGCGTGTGTAGCTACGCATTTGATAGCGCCCAAAACACATCCGCCGCGAACAAAAATGGCATCCCGTCGCCGACGGCAAATTTGAAGTGTGGACTTTTGCCCCAACGCGTAGAACAATGTGCCAGTCAAAAAATGCAAAACAACGGCACAGGGAGAAAAAATATGTTCGACTTCTTTAAGCGAAGCACGCCGGTCAAACCTGCCGCGCCACGCAGCCAAGCCACTACCAGCCGCGCCTCGGCGGTACACCGAAGCTTCGACCATCTGTCGCCACAGCCAAAGGCAGAGGTAACCGAAGGAAATGACGAGGCAGACTGGTCGTTGTGGGAAGATTCGGTTGCGTTTCAAGACAGCCAGACGCCAAGCCAGCACCCGAATACCGAACCGGCACCGCTAGAAGCCGTAAACGCCAAGCAAGCTAGTGACTCTTCCCCAGCCGCAGCTTACGACGACCTGCGCGACAGCGATTTGTAGGCAGTACCCAGCCAGCGCCAGTTAGCACTCATACCCTTGCGGATTGTTACTCTGCCAGCGCCAGGCATCGGCACACATGGTCTGCAAATCACGCGTAGCCTGCCAGCCTAATAACTGCTGTGCTAATACGGGGTTGGCGTAACACGCTGCAATGTCGCCTGGCCTGCGCGCCTGCACCTTGAAGGGCACGGATCTACCGCTGGCTTGCTCAAAAGCCTTCACCATATCCAGCACGCTGTAGCCCACACCGGTGCCCAGGTTGATGGCGGTGCACTGCCCCGTGGGTGCCCGGCCCAAAGCCTCCAGCGCACGCAGGTGGCCCTGTGCCAAGTCGACCACGTGAATGTAGTCGCGCACGCCGGTGCCGTCTGGCGTGGCGTAGTCGTTACCCCACACGTTTAAAAACTCGCGGCGCCCCACCGCCACCTGGGCAACAAAGGGCAGCAAGTTGTTGGGAACACCGTGCGGATCTTCGCCAATCATGCCACTGGCATGTGCCCCCACGGGGTTGAAGTAGCGCAGCACGCCAAAGCGCCAGCCGGCGTCTGCCGCAAAAGCATCACGCAACATGACTTCTACCGCCAGCTTGGTGCGGCCGTAGGGGTTGGTGGCCGACAGGGGATGGTCTTCGGTTAAGGGCAGGCGCTGCGGGTCACCATACACGGTGGCGGACGAGCTAAATACCAGGGTCTGGACGCCACAGGCCTGCATGGCCTCCAGCAGGCGTAGCGTGCCCACCACGTTGTTGTCATAATAGTGCAGCGGCATCTGACCCGACTCGCCCACTGCCTTCAGGCCGGCAAAGTGGATGACTGCTGTTGCGCCGCTGCTGCGCAGGGCTTCCTCTAATGCGGTGCGGTCGCGCACATCGCCCTGCACCCGGGCCAGCGTCTTGCCGGTAATGCGCTCCACCCGGCTTAAGGCCTCGGGCTTGCTGTTGCAGTAGTTGTCGAACACGGTGACCGTGTAGCCCGCATTGAGCAACTCCACGCAGGTGTGACTACCGATGTAACCGGCACCACCGGTTACCAAAATATTGTTGCGCATGTAAAGCCGTTCCTTCCTGACAAAGCCAAATCCCAGTCACCGCCCGGGCGTCAGGCTAGAAGAATACCGCTTTCAGGAAGCACTATTCGCCATTGCAACAATCACCGAAATGAAATGGTAGGGCGTGAGTGACTTGAACACTCGACCAAAGGATTCCGGTTTGTGTAGCTTTCGCTACTCCCTGGACTATGCCTTCATCGTAGCTTGCGCCTTAGATGGGTGCCGTCTAGTCTCTACACCTTCAAAGTGATTTCTCACCAAGCTTGGCTCGGCGTTGTCATATGCATTGCTGCACTTAGATTTCGCCGAATTTGACACCATTCACACTCGGAGTTTCCTGCCAAGGTGCACAATATTTTATGAGTCCTCTGCTCTAACCAACTGAGCTAACGCCCCGAACCAGCGAGGATTGTAATGGCCCTGGCAGGGGTTACTTGTGATGACTCAGCGCGTTACTCACCAATTTGGACGTAATGTCGACAATTTGGATCATTCGGTCATAGGCCATGCGCGTGGGGCCGATGACGCCCAGGGTGCCCACCACCTTGCCGTCCACCTCATACGGACTGGTGACGATGGACAGATCTTCAAACGGCACCACCTGGCTTTCGCCGCCGATGAAGATGCGCACGCCTTCGGCCTGGCCGGCGATGTCCATCAGGCGCATCAACTGGGCCTTTTGCTCAAACAGCTCAAACGCTCGGCGCAAGTGTCCCATGTCGCTGGAAAAATCGGACACCGACAACAGGTTGCGCTCACCCGAGATGATGACCTCGTCCTGCGACTCAGTAATGGCCTCAGAACTAACCGTGACTGCAGCCTGCATGAGCGTGGCAATTTCGGACCGCAGGGACTCCACTTCACCCTGTAGTCGCTCACGCACGTTGTCGATGTCCATGCCCACGTAGTGGCTGTTGAGAAAATTGGCGGCCTCAACCAGTTGCGATTGTGAGTAATCCATCTCGGTAAAGATGACGCGGTTTTGCACGTCCCCATCGGGCGACACGATGATGACCAGTACGCGGCGCTCCGAGAGCCGCAAAAACTCAATGTGCCGAAACACCGACGTGCGCTTGGGCGCTATCACCACGCCGACAAACTGTGACAGGTTGGAGAGTAAATTGGCCGCGTTGGACATCACCTTTTGCGGTTGATCCGGCGCCAGGCTGTGCGAGCCGTACTGGCTAGGGTGCACGGTGAGCATGGTGTCGACAAACAAGCGGTAGCCTCGCGCGGTGGGTATGCGCCCGGCCGATGTATGTGGGCTGACTATGAGGCCTAGCTCTTCCAGGTCAGACATCACATTGCGGATAGTGGCCGGTGACAGTTCCAGACCAGACGCCTTTGACAACGTGCGACTGCCAATGGGCTGACCATCGGCGATGTAGCGTTCTACCAGCGCTTTCAACAACAACTTGGAACGTTCATCGAGCATCGGCACATTTTAGTGATGTAATTTGACAATGCAGACCCATTTCCGAAACGTGGCCCTTATCGGCAAATACCAGGCTGTCTCGAGCGGCGCAACCGGTGCTTCGTCGCGCCAGGCGCTGGAGCGCATCGCGCACTTTCTGATGGACCAGGGCTGCGAGGTTATGGTCGAAGCAGAAACGGCTGCAAACATGGGCCTGAGCGACTACACCACGACCGATGTACCCGGCATCGGCCGCACCGCAGATGTGTGCGTGGTGGTGGGCGGGGACGGGACCATGCTGGGCATTGGTCGCCAACTGGCTCAGTACGGCGTGCCACTAATCGGCATCAACCAGGGTCGTCTGGGTTTCATCACCGACATTCCGCTAGAAAACTTTCAGACCACCTTGAAGCCCATGCTGGCAGGCTTGTATGAAGAAGACCACCGCAGCCTGATGCAGGCGCGCGTCATGCGCGACGGGCATTGCGTATTTTCTGCCCAAGCCATGAACGATGTCGTGGTCAACCGGGGCGCTACCGCTGGCATGGTGGAACTACGCGTGGAGGTCGATGGCCACTTTGTGGCCAACCAGCGGGCCGATGGTTTGATTATTGCCACGCCTACCGGCTCAACCGCCTATTCGCTGTCGGCAGGTGGTCCTTTGATGCACCCTTCCATTCCAGGCTGGGTGCTGGTGCCCATTGCGCCACATACTTTGTCAAATCGGCCTATCGTCCTCGCCAATGCTTCTGAAGTTGCTATTGAAATAGTAGCTGGCCGGGATGCGAGCGCCAATTTTGACATGCAGTCCCTGGCGTCACTGATGCACGGCGACCGCATCGTGGTGACCCGTTCGCAGTACCAGGTGCGCTTTTTGCACCCCAAGGGCTGGACCTATTTCGACACCTTGCGCCAGAAGCTGCATTGGAATGAGGGAGTAGCTTGATGGCGTTGAAACGTATTGTTTTACGGGACTTCGTAATCGTCAGCGAATTGGAGTTGAATCTTGACAGCGGCTTCACGGTGCTGACGGGCGAGACCGGCGCGGGCAAGTCCATCCTGATCGATGCGCTCCAGTTGGTAACCGGCGCCCGCGCCGACACCGGTGTGATTCGCGAAGGGGCCAGCCGCACAGAGGTCAGTGCCGAATTTGATACGCCTGCCAGCCTACACGACACGCTTCAGGAAACCGGCTTTGATGACGGCGACACGCTGTTGCTGCGCCGCACGGTTGACGTGGCTGGCAAGAGCCGCGCCTGGATCAATGGCAGCCCCGCCACCGCACAACAGTTGCGCACGGTGGGCGAGCAGTTGCTGGACATCCATGGCCAACACGCCTGGCAAAGCCTGACCCGCCCCGACGCGGTGCGCGGTCTGTTGGACGCCTATGCCAAGGTCTCCCCCGTCGCCGTGGGTGCGCGGTGGCTGGAGTGGCGTCAGGCACAAGCCGCACTGGCCCAGGCAATGGCTGCACAAGACTCGTTGCAAAGCGAACGCGAACGACTGGCCTGGCAGATTGGCGAACTTGAAAAGCTCAACCCACAAACCGACGAATGGGACGAACTGCAAAGCAGCCACAGCCGCCTGTCGAACGGCCAGACCTTGCTGGACGCAGCACAATGCGCCTTGCAAATTCTCGAAGATGATGAGAACAACGCCCTGCGCCTGTTGAACAACGCCTTGCAACAGTTGCAAAGCCAGACCCACCTTGAAGGCGATTTCAAGAACCCGGTGGAAGTGCTGGCATCAAGCCTGGCACAAGTAGAAGACACGGTTCACACGTTACGTGGGTATATGCGTCGCACCGAACTCGACCCCGAGCGCCTGGCTGAGTTGGACCAGCGCATGGCGCTGTGGGTATCGCTTGCGCGGCGCTACAAGCGTGCGGCACCCGATTTACCTGCGCTGTTGGCAACGTGGAGGACTGAGCTGGCGCAGTTGGATGCCGCATCAGACATGGATGGCCTGCAAACCGTCCAGACGAAGACCGAAGCGGCTTACATGAACGAGGCCAAGGCACTGACCAAAGCCCGCACCAAAGCCGCTCCCTTGCTGGCGCAAGCCATCTCCCAGGCAATGCAAGGATTAGGCATGCAAGGTGGGCAGTTTCAGGTGCAGTTGGAGACCTGTGCACAACCCATGCAAAGCGGCCTGGAAGACGTGAGTTTTCTGGTGGCTGGTCACGCGGGCAGCACACCGCGACCGGTGGGCAAGGTGGCCTCTGGCGGCGAGTTGTCGCGCATGGCACTGGCGATCGCCGTGACCACCAGCCAGTTAGGCACCGCCCAAACCCTGATCTTTGACGAGGTTGACTCGGGGGTCGGCGGGGCGGTGGCCGAAACCGTAGGGCGGCTCATGCACCAACTGGGCGCAGACCGCCAGGTGTTGGCAGTCACCCATTTGCCGCAAGTAGCGTCCTGCGCGGACCACCATCTGGTAGTCGCAAAACAGTTGAGCGGCACCACCACACTGAGCAGCGTGTCAGCGGCACGGGGCGAGCAGCGGGTTGCGGAAATTGCGCGCATGCTGGGAGGCGAAAAGCTTTCCAGCACTACGCTGGCCCACGCCAAGGAAATGCTGCAATCCGGCAGTTGAATCGATGCAGAACAACAAGAACATGGAAATCGTACTGATCACAGGCATGTCGGGCTCGGGCAAATCGGTGGCGCTGCACGCGCTGGAAGACGCCGGTTTTTTCTGCGTAGACAACCTGCCGCCCGAGTTATTACTGCCTTTTGTTGAACTGGAACAAAAGCATTTGGCCAACCGTGTAGCCATCGCCATGGATGTGCGCAGCGCTACTTCGCTGCCGCTGGTACCGCAACAGCTGGAGGCATTGCGCCAACGCGGCATAGCCATCAAATCACTTTTTCTGGATGCCAACACCGAGACCCTGGTGCGCCGATACTCCGAGACCCGGCGTAAGCACCCGCTGTCACAGACCGACACCGGCCACGGCGAACCGGACGCGCATCGTGCACTGGTAGATGCGATCGAGCTGGAACGCAAGCTGCTGTCAGTGTTGCGCCGTCAGGCGCATGTCATGGACACCAGCATCATCCGTGCATCCCAGTTGCAGGCCAATGTCAAGGCCTTGATATCGGCGCCAACAGGGCAGCTAACCTTGGTGTTCGAGTCCTTCGCCTTCAAACGCGGTGTTCCCACCGATGCCGATTACATGTTTGACGTACGTATGCTGCCCAACCCGCATTACGAACCGGAGTTGAGGCAGCTAACCGGGCGAGACCAACCTGTAGCAGAGTTTTTGCAAGCACAACCCGACGTCGAATTGATGCTGCACCACATTGGACATTTTTTGGAAACCTGGCTCGATGCGCTTGCGCGCGACCACCGCAGCTATGTGACGGTGGCCATTGGATGCACCGGGGGTCAGCACCGCTCGGTCTATCTGGTCGAACGCCTCGCCCAGCGCTTTGATGCGCAGTGGGTCACTCTCAAACGCCATAGAGAAATCGACGGCGCCTGAACCGCACCATCAGCGTGTCGATTCCTGCTGCAACAATTTGCGAATCGGCGCAGGCAGGCCCAGAGTTGGCCATGCATCCCGATTGACCCACCGGCCATCATCCCACCAAACAGTCTTCACTGCGCGTGCAGGCAACAGCAGTCGCCATGAATGCAGATGCAGGTCCTTGTGAGTCAGCACATGGGTGAATGCCGGAACCGGTTGCAGGTGTTTGCGCAGACCAGGCGGTACTGCCATCACAAGCGCCTCTTCATTATCGAATAGGGGCAGGCAATGCAAGCCCGCCCATACGCCCGGTGTAGGCCGCCTGCTCAACCACACCGCGGCATCATCGGTTTGTGCCCACAACAACCAGATGGCCTGACTGCTGCGCCTGAGTGTGCGCGTACGTACCGGGTAGCGCTGGGGGTCACCGGTGGCTGCAGCTGCGCAGTCTGGGCGCACCGGACAGTTGCTACAGTCGGGCTTCTTCGGCGTGCAAATGGTAGCACCCAAGTCCATCATGCCCTGGGTATAACGTGGCATGTCGGTCCCAGCCGTAAGCCCCGGTGGAAGAAGCAGGCTGGCAGCATCCCAGAGGGCATGCACATTGGAGACCAGTGCCAGATCGGCGCCAAACCCAAGCACCCGCGTGACGACCCGCTTGACATTGGCATCCAGTATCGCAACCCGCTCACCGAAGCACAGGGAGGCAATGGCTGCGGCTGTAGAGCGGCCAATGCCGGGCAGGGTCTCCAACGCTGATGCAGTCTCAGGAAAGGCGCCACCGTGAATTGCCACAATATCTTGCGCGCAGCGATGCAGGTTGCGGGCACGGCTGTAGTAGCCCAACCCGCTCCACAACCCGAGCACGTCATCCAGACTGGCCTGGGCCAGAGATTGGACATCGGGTAAGCGCGCAACAAAGCGATCAAAGTAGCCCAGAACGATCACCACCTGGGTTTGTTGCAACATGATTTCGGACAACCATACACGGTACGGCTCCCGCGTGCTTTGCCACGGAAGGTGGTTGCGCCCGTGTTGCTCTTGCCACGCCACCACCCGCGCCGCAAAAGCGCCCTCAGTCTTCGGCACGCTCAGGCGAACTCAATGTCTACAGGTGTGCTGATGGGTTGATTAACCGCGATCAGGTAATCGGTCAGCTCAGTCAGCTTGAGCTCAACATGGCTCAATGCCGCCTCCTGCTGATCGATATCCTGTATACGGTCTTCCAGACCGCCAGCGGCCTGCTGGATACGGTCAATGGCTTCGATGCGCCGGCTGAAGTTACGGCGGCGCTCACGCAACTGGGCATCCAATTGTGCAGCCGCTGACTTGCTCCACAACTCCACATCAGCCAGCGCCATTTCATGGACGCTGCGTAGCCGCGTGGACAACGCACGCACCAAGCGATCTGCAAAATCAGGTTGTGCGAGCTTGAAGGCGTTACCAATGCCAAGGTACTGGATGTGACTGCGCTCGACCATATCCAGATCGGTCACATACTGCGCCATTTGCGGCTCTGAGGGAGCCTGCAATGAGAAGCCGTATTCGCCGTTGAGTTGGCGGAAGGTGCCACCCAGCATGGCCTGAATCTCGCCACACAAGGTTTGCACCTTTTTAAGGTTGGTACGCAGGCGATCGAAGGTCTCGCCATAGGCCCGCTTGACCCCCAGTTTGAGGCCTTTTTCCAGCAGACGACCACTGAGCTGGGACATTTCCTTCTTCAGCGTGGTGGAACCAAGAATGCCAAATACTTCGCGAAGTAATTTCAGATGAACCGAGCGCACGGCGTGAATTTTGGCACCGCCAAGGTCAAACTCGGCTTGCTCTTGCGAGATGCGCGAACGCATGTGTTTGATCACCACCGCATTTTTTCCCTGCAAGCCTTTGAGCTCCATCATCTGCTCGGTCAGGTCGCGCTTGCGAATGTTGATGACACGGGCTGTTTCGGCACGCAAGTCGGTGATGCCCACCGCCATGGCGTTACCAAGAATGCGCTGGCGCTTGCCCATCATGCCGCGGCCCAGTGCATCTTCCAGCAACGGCAAGCAACTGCGCTGCAGCAATTTCTCGTCGTTCGTGACTTTCGCAACCAGGCCCTTTTGCGCTGAAACGGCGATAACCCGGTCCTGCGGAACACCCAAGATTTCTGCCGTACTCGCTTTTTGGCGTTCAATTTGAGCTTCAATCTGCGCCGCAGTGCTGAGGTCGTCCCACAGCGTGTCAATCTTGTTCAATACGATCAGACGAGTTTCTGCGGTATCGGTTTCCGTTGCCAAATGCTCACGCCAAATGGCAAGGTCCGATTTGGTGACTCCCGTATCCGCCCCCAAAATGAACACGACTGCATGCGCCTGCGGGATCAAACTGACGGTCAATTCGGGCTCAGCGCCAATGGCGTTCAGGCCGGGCGTATCCAAAATGACCAGCCCCTGCTTGAGTAAGGGGTGAGCGATATTGATCAACGCGTGACGCCATTTGGGCACCTCCACCATGCCTTGCGCATCGACCATCGGGTTGTCTTCGGGCGCCTGGCTGTGCCAAAAGCCCAAAGCCCGGGCTTCATCCTGCGTCACCTTGCGGGTTTCCGCGACTTTTTCCAGAGCCGATGCCAACTGTTGCGGATTGTTTACATCCAGATCAATGCGCGTCCACTTTTCGGGAACCATGCGCCATTCCATGAGGGCCTGAGGCTCCAGTCGGCTCTCAATGGGCAATAGACGCAAGCAGGGCGGTACATCGGCGTCGTAACCCATTTCCGTAGGGCACATGGTGGTGCGTCCTGCGCTGGCGGGCATGATGCGGCGGCCATAGCCCGCAAAAAAAACCGCGTTGATCATCTCCGACTTGCCGCGCGAGAACTCGGCCACGAAGGCCACCATCACCTTGTCGGATCGAACCTGGGTACCCAACCGGCGCAGTCGCTCCTCAACCGCTGCATCCAGCAGTTCGTTGTCCTTCATCCACTCGGAAAGCAATTTCAACCGCAACGCGAATTCCCTGCGCCATGTGCCGAGCTGGTCAAATTGTTCGTTAAATGAAGTAGTCAAGGGGGCTCCCGTCTGGCTGTCCAATATATCACTGCACCGGCTTGAACGCATTCAGGGTTTTTGGCACTGGGCACAGAAAAAAGTCGAGCGCTGACCCTGACGGATCACCCGGATGGGCGTCTCGCAGACTTTGCAAGGCTGCCCGGCCCGGCCGTAGACCATAGACTCCAGCTGAAAATGTCCTTCCTCACCGTTCGCATTGGAAAAGTTGCGCAGGGTACTGCCGCCTTTTTCCACCGCCCGCCCCAACACGTCGCGAATCGCCTGGTGCAGGTGGCGCCCCCGCGGGCGACTCAACTTAAATGCAGCCGTTGTTGGCCGAATGCCTGACAAAAATAGTGCCTCGGAAGCATAAATGTTACCCACCCCCACCACCAAGTCCCCCGCCAGCAAAACCTGTTTTATGGGCGCCCGGCGCCGCGCCAGCCCGCTCTGAAACAGCTGCAGGTCAAAGCCCGCACCCAGCGGCTCCATACCCAACTTTCCCAGCAACTTCTGGGCCACCGAATCCTGCTCCCCCTGCGCATAGACCACGGCGCCAAAGCGGCGCGGATCATTCAAGCGCAAAACGCCTTGCGTGGTGACCAGGTCAAAGTGATCATGCTTACCAGCTTGCGGCGGGCGGAGAACAAAAGACAGGCTGCCCGACATACCCAGATGAACCAGCATAAGACCGCGGTCCAGATCCAGCAACAGGTATTTCCCACGCCGCCGCACTCCCAGAACCAGGCGCCCCAACAAGCTTGCCGGGTCTGCAGACAGGGGCCATCTGAGGGCCTTGCCAATGCGGACATCCATGATCCGCGCACCCGCTATACGGTCGGCGAAACTCAATCGTGTCACTTCAACTTCTGGGAGTTCGGGCATGGCTAAGGGGCTTTTCGTGTTGGATTATTATGGTCCGATGTTACGAACCAACCGACTCATCACCCTGGCCCTGGTTGCGGCCTTCGCCTGCGGCTGTGCGTTCAGCGCTTCGCCCGCCGTCGAAAACCCCGACAACTCCGGCCTGGATGGTGAATTGTTCTACCAGTTGCTGGTAAGCGAAATGTCGGCGCAGTCCGGCGACAACGGCTCGGCCTACGGGCTGATGCTCAATGCTGCCCGCAAGGTCAATTCCTCCAGGTTGTACGAGCGTGCCGTAGAGATTGCCTTACGCGCACGCAGCGGTGAAGCAGCACTGGATGCCGCTCAAACCTGGGCACGCGCGTTTCCATCCTCCGTGGAAGCAAACCGTTTTCAACTCCAGATTCTGCTCGGGCTTAACAAGATCACCGAAGCGCAGGAACCCATAAAGCGAGAACTCGCCGGTCTGGCCGCGACTGAGCGGGCCGCCGCAATCGGCCTGCTGCCCCGCTATTTTGCCCGAACGACTGACAAGAAGCTGGCTGCCAGCGTGGTGGAAAAAGCCCTTGCGACCGAACTGTCTAACCTCCTTACCGGCCCTTCCGCCTGGGCCGCCATCGGTGCCATGCGATTGCGGGCTGAGGATTTGGACGGGGCTCTGGACGCAGCTCAACGGGGCGCAGCACTAAGCCCTGCTTCGGAAGAGCCAGCCTTGCTGGCGACCGTGCTAATAGGACCGAAATCACCAGCAGCAGAGGCCATTGTGCGCAACTACTTGGCAAACAAGCCCACGACCGAAGTCCGTATGGCTTATGCGCGCAGCCTGATCAATGCGCAGCGCTATGCGGAAGCCTATGCACAAACCCAAACATTAACGACAGAGAGCCCGGACTTTCCAGACGCCTGGCTGATGCGCGGTTCGCTGGAACTTCAGGACGCCAATTTGGTAACTGCTGAATCGTCGCTCAAGACCTATGTGGCGCTCAGTCAACCGTCTGATGGCGTGGTACACGACGCAACGATGAGTCGCGGTTTGGTCCAAGCGTATCTGTTACTTGCGCAGGTATCAGAACAAGGGCAGAAACTCGATGATGCCAAAGTCTATCTGGGAAAAATCGAAAGCCCGACCGACGCTTTGCGGGTTCAAAGGCGGTATGCCGGCATCCTGGTCCGTCAAGGCAAGATTGATGAAGCACGCAGGGTGATTCGGGCGGTCCCAGAACTGAAGGCATCGGACGCCTTGGACAAACTCAATGCCGAGGTGCAATTGCTGCGTGACAGCCGTGAGTACGCTGCCGCCTATCAGCTTCTAAAGGAAGCGGTGGACCGCTACCCCGACGACTCAGAGCTGGTGTATGACCAGGCAATGATCGCCGAAAAAATCGGAAAACCCGATGAAATGGAAACTCTGTTGCGCAAGGTAATGCAGGCAAAACCAGACTACCACCACGCATATAACGCGCTGGGCTATTCGCTGGCGGACCGCAACATACGCTTGACGGAGGCTCGTGAACTCATCAGCAAGGCGCTGGGGTTCGCACCGAATGATCCCTTCATTATTGACAGCCTGGCCTGGGTTGAATTCCGCTCCGGCAATTCGACTGAGGCACTGCGCCTGCTTACCGGCGCCTTTCAGACTCGCCCTGATGCGGAAATTGCGGCGCACCTTGGTGAGGTGCTGTGGGCAACGGGGCAACGCGACCAGGCAAATTTGGTCTGGAAAGAGGGTATTGGACTGAACCCGAACAACGAAACCCTGCAAGAAACCATGCGGCGCTTGCGTGGCAACCCGTGAGCTCTTTTTGTGCACTCAGCTTAAGACTGGTCGTCCTGTTTGCTATATTTTTAGTAGCTGGTTGCGCATTTAACACGGGCGCTGGCGACTCATTTAACGCAAGGAATTCGCACTGGCAAGGACGCCTGATACTCAAGGTGCACTCCGAGCCAGTGCAGGCACTTTCAGCCGACTTCGACCTCCAGGGCGATGCTCAGGTTGGTCGCCTTTCGCTCTTTACACCGCTGGGCACTACGGCGGCCCGCCTCGAATGGGACGCGCACGGGGCACAGTTGCAAACGACAGGGGAACCACAGCTGTTTGAGTCCATTGAGGCGCTAACCCGCCATAGCACCGGAACGGTATTGCCCATTGCAAGCCTTTTTGACTGGCTCAAAGGGGTAGAGCCGTTCACGCCCGGATGGCAGGTTGATTTGCGTGACTTGGCGAATGGCCGATTCAGCGCGCAGCGACTGCCACCACATGTGCCCGCAGAACTCAAAATCATTCTGGACCGCTGAGTCCGCCGGATAATTGCCCCATGCAGTCGCTTTACGACATTTCTGCCCCCGCCAAGCTCAACCTGTTCCTGCACATCACGGGTCGGCGCCCAGATGGCTACCACCTGATGCAATCGGCCTTCATGCTGATCGACTGGTGCGACACACTGCACTTCCAGGTGCGCGCTGACGGCCAAATCAGTCGCGAGGACCTGACTTGGCCGCTGCCACAAGACGATCTCATTACAAGGGCCGCCAAGGCCCTGCAATTGCACAGCCAATGCCCGCTGGGGGTGCACATCGGCATCGATAAATCCATCCCGGCGCAGGCCGGCATGGGTGGTGGCTCATCGGATGCCGCCTCCACACTGCTAGCCTTGAATCGACTGTGGAATCTGAACTTTTCTTTGCAAACTCTGGCCCAACTGGGCCTGGCGCTCGGCGCCGATGTGCCATTCTTCCTGGGGGGCCACAACGCATGGGTCGAAGGCATTGGGGAACAAATTACCACGTTGCAGTTCCCTTCTGCCCGCTTTGTGGTCGTCAAGCCCGACGCGGGGCTCGAAACCAAGCTGATTTTTTCAGACTCTGCATTGAAGCGCGATTCCAAAACTGCTATAATTTCTGGCTTCGCTGCATACGAAAATATTTTCGAATATGGTCGTAATGACTTGCAAGCTGTTGCCCAGAAGCTCTGTCCTGGTGTGACCCAAGCCCTTGTGTGGCTGGAGTCCCAGGGATTGAGCGGCAGGATGACAGGCTCTGGGAGTGCTGTGTTTGCGCAACTGCTGCATGACATTGATATCCAAGGCGCGCCGCGCGCGCTGCAAGTCAGGTTATGCAGCAATCTGGATGCTCACCCCCTGGTGGGATGGGCAACTAGCGATGGATTATTGATGGTTTAACGGTGGGCAGCGTATTGCTGTCGACCCGTGTAGGGGAGTCGCCAAGTTGGTTAAGGCACTGGATTTTGATTCCAGCATGCGAAGGTTCGAGTCCTTCTTCCCCTGCCAAATCTGTAGTCTGGGACATTCCGACTACAGCACGCGCAACGTACAGGCATAAACCTACTCTACTCGCTGGAACCCGCATGCAGGCTTCACCCCCCCCAGATTTCATGGTTTTTACCGGCAATGCCAATCCAGGCATGGCTGCTGACATTGCCGGTCACCTTGGTATTTCGCTGGGTGCTGCGACGGTCGGGCGCTTCTCCGACGGCGAGGTCACGGTAGAAATCAACCAGAACGTGCGTGCTCGCGACGTTTTTGTGGTGCAAAGCACCTGCGCACCGACCAACGACAACCTGATGGAATTGCTCATCATGGTGGACGCACTCAAGCGCGCTTCGGCTGAGCGCATCAGCGCCGTGATCCCGTACTTTGGCTATGCGCGGCAGGACCGCCGCCCCCGCTCCACCCGCGTTCCCATCACTGCCAAAGTGGTTGCCAACATGCTGCAAGCCGTTGGCGTTGCGCGCGTTTTGACCATGGACTTGCACGCGGACCAGATTCAGGGATTCTTTGACATCCCGGTAGACAACATCTACGCCTCACCTGTGCTGCTAGGCGACCTGCGCCAGAAAAATTACGAAGACCTGATCGTTGTCTCGCCCGATGTGGGCGGTGTGGTCCGTGCCCGTGCCCTAGCTAAACAACTCGGTTGCGACCTGGCGATCATCGATAAGCGTCGCCCAAAAGCCAACGTCAGCGAAGTGATGCATGTCATTGGTGAAATTGATGGCCGCAATTGCGTCGTCATGGACGACATGATTGACACCGCTGGCACGCTGGTCAAGGCCGCCGAAGTACTCAAGGCGCGTGGTGCCAAGAAGGTCTATGCCTACTGCACGCACCCCATTTTTTCCGGCCCTGCCATTGAGCGTATCGCCAACGGTGGCGCGCTGGATGAAGTCGTGGTCACCAACACCATTCCCCTGACCGATGCCGCCAGGAGATGCCAAAAAATTCGCCAACTCTCCGTAGCACCGCTGATTGCTGAAACAATCCAGCGCATTGCCAAGGGTGAGTCGGTCATGAGTTTGTTCTCTGATCAGGAAAATCTTTTCTAACTGACAGGGACAAAAAGCAGGCGCTCGCTGCATAGGGCAGTGAATCAGCGCTTTTATTAAACCGGAGTCGCACTGGTCGCGGTGGACTCCTTCAGGAGTAAATTATGAAATTTGTCGCTTTTGAGCGCGCCAAGCAGGGTACGGGTGCGAGCCGCCGTCTCCGCAATTCGGGTCGCACACCCGGTATCGTCTACGGTGGCACGGGTGAGCCCCTTGTGATCGAACTGGACCACAACGCTTTGTGGCACGCCATCAAGAAGGAGGCTTTTCACGCTTCCATTCTGGATATGGAACTGGCAGGAACCGAAAGCAAGGTTCTGCTGCGCAACGTGCAAATGCACCCCTACAAGCAGTTGATTTTGCACATTGACTTCCAGCGCGTGGATGCCAACACCAAGATGCACATGAAAGTGCCATTGCACTTCAACGGGCAGGAAGAGTCGGTCGCGTTCAAGGTTGACCATTGCCTGATCACCCACGTGCTCAATGAAATCAACATCACCTGCCTGCCTGCAGACCTGCCCGAATTCATCGCAGTGGACCTCAGCGGTCTAACCAAGGGCGCATCGTTCCACCTAAGCGACGTCAAGTTACCAAGCGGCGTGAAAGCTGTGGTCAAGGGCCGTGAGAATCCGGTCCTGGTGTCCGTGGTGACCTCGGCCGCCGAAGCCTCTGCGGAGGCAACTGCCGAAGCCGCCGCTGCCGCACCGGCAGCCAAGGGTGGCAAGTCCGCTCCCGCCGCCAAGGCACCTGCAGCAGCCAAAGCGCCGGCGGCAGCTAAAGCACCCGCAGCCAAGAAATAATCAGTTCCGCACTGATTTACAGCGCAAGCTGTCGACGGCCCACTCACGTGGGCCGTTTTCGTTTAGAAGACACTCCAATTTGACCTACCATCGCAGGTAGCCCACACCATCCGCTTTACATGATCAAACTGTTTGTCGGCCTTGGCAATCCAGGCCCGGAATACGAAGCCACCCGCCACAACGCAGGCTTCTGGTGGGTTGACGCATTGGCTCGTGAACTCAAAACCGGTTTGACCCTGGAAAAGGGCTGCCACGGCATGGTTGCACGTGCAACCGTGCATGGCAACACTGTCTGGCTCCTGCAACCGCAAACCTTTATGAACCTGTCTGGCAAATCAGTAGCGGCATTGGCCCGGTTTTTCAAAGTCGCCCCCCAGGAAATCCTGGTCGCCCATGATGAACTCGACATTTCGCCGGGCCAGGTCAAACTGAAGTTTGGTGGTAGCCACGCGGGTCACAACGGCCTGCGCGATATCCACGCCCAACTGGGCAGTGGCGACTACTGGCGTTTGCGCCTGGGCGTAGGCCATCCAGGCAACAAGGACGAAGTCGTGAATTGGGTACTGAAGAAGCCCTCACTGGACCACCGAATTGCCATTAAGCAGTGCATTGACCACTCGCTCAAGGCATTGCCAGCTTTTCTCGCAGGCAACATGGAAAAAGCCACCCTCCTGGTGCACACCAACAAGCCGCCGCGAGCCCACACCCCTGCGCCACCGACCATCCCATCAACCGATTCGAAAGGCATGCCGTGAAACTCAACACCCAGGTTGCTATATTTTATGTAGCGCTATGCGCATTATCCACGGGGACTACAGCTCAAAATGTCTACAAATGTGGCAACGCCTACAGCCAAAAGCCCTGCGCCGATGGAGTGGTGGTCGACGTGCAGGACTCCCGCAGCGCGGCGCAAAAAGCGGAATCCGATGCGCTGATCAAAAGGGACTCGGCAGCCGCCAATGCCATGGAAAAAACACGCCTGAAAGAGGAGGCGCAACAACGCGCAGACAACGCCAAATTGGCCGCTGCCGCTGCAAAGAAAGTACCTGTCAAGTCAATGGACAAGCCCAGCAAGCGCCCTGGTGGTACGGTCTCTTCCCACAAGACAAGTGCCGGAAAAAAGTCTGCTAAAAAGAAGAAGGAATCAGAACAATTCGCGGCCCGGTCTGCCGCAGAGAAACCCAAGCAGGCGGCCAGCGCCACCAAATAGGGGCTACGCTTTCGTCACGGTAATTTGCTGCAACATACGGTATTTTTTCCACAACGTTGCGTTGTCCTCAACAAAAAGAGGGTTCACCGGAATGCAGGACACCGGGCACACTTGGACGCACTGCGGCTCATCAAAATGCCCGACGCACTCGGTGCATTTGTTCGGGTCAATTTCATAGATATCTTTGCCCATGTAGATGGCCTCATTGGGGCACTCGGGCTCACAGACATCACAATTGATGCACTCGTCGGTAATGATCAGCGCCATGGTCGTCGTTCAGACTTCATCCGGTTTGACGATCATCACCGGCACCGCACTGGCGTGTAGCACTTCGTTGGACACCGAACCCATCATGGCGCTGCGCAAAGCGCTGTTGCCGCGTGCCCCCATCACGATCAGGTCACAGGCAAAGCGCTCGGCAATGTCCACGATGGTGTGTGCCGGGTCGCCCTTGGCCACTTCGCACTCGTACTCCACACCAGCAGCGTCCAGCAAGGTCTGGGCAGACTGCAGGGCGTGCAGGCCGGCCTCCCCGCTCACCCGGTTGATAACCTCGGGGTCATGGGCGACCAGCAACTCGTACAAATTGGCAGGTTCCTGCACATTGGCCAGCACGGCATCGGCCCGTAGACCTGCCAGCACCATGCGGATGGCAAAGCGGACGGCCTCCAGCGACAACTCGGAGCCATCAACGGGCAACAATATTTTCATGGTATTCCTGATTGGTAGTAAATGGAGAATCGAATCGCCGCGGGCTGCATCATTGAGCCTTTAGTTTTTGCAGTAACCGTGCATGCACGGTCGGCGCAACAAACTGCGCAACATCGCCCTTGAGGGTGGCAATTTCACGCACCAGCGTGCTCGATATGTGCTGGTAACGCGAATCGGGGGTCAAAATCACAGTATCCACATCTGGCGCCAATGCGCGATTCATGCCCGCGAGTTGGCTTTCAAAATCAAAATCGGTGACCGAGCGCACGCCCCGCAGCATGGCCCGGGCCCCATGTCCAACAGCAAAGTCACGCACCAGCCCGTCAAATGACTCCACCCGCACATTCGGGTACATCTTGACGACCTCGCGAACAGTCTCCAACCGTTCATCCAGGCTGAACAGGGTCTTCTTGTGGTGGGCAGCAGCGACGGCCACTATCACTGTGCCGAACAGACCTGCAGCACGGCGAATCAGATCTTGATGGCCCAGAGTAATGGGATCGAAGGTGCCGGGGTAGACGGCGATCACGGGGTTGGACATATAACGCTCCGGGGCCTGCTGGCCCTGCTTTGAAATCGATTATGCAGCCACTGCACCGACCGCGGGCGCGGCACGCAACACATGAGCATGGACCGCACCAGCCTTGAGGTGGCGGTGAACCACCAGACCCATAGGCTCCAACAGTGCGTCGGTCCATGCTTTGGGCGCCTCAAGGTAAATGGACCCATTGGTTGCCAGTGCACGTGCCGCTGCCGAAAGAGCAGGCTCGTACAGGTTGCCATCAAACGGGGGATCCAAAAAAATCACGTCCTGACTGGCCGGTGCCAGTAGGAGCAGGGCAGCGACGCCTTCGCCCCGCTGCGTCAACAACTTCTGCAGCGGCCGGGGTGCCGGCAATTCAAGTGCCTGTAGTTGGGTCAATACGTGTTGCAGTTGGATGACCAACGCGCCATCATGCTCCACCAGCAGCACCTGCGCCGCGCCGCGTGACGCAGCCTCAAAGCCCAGTGCACCTGTTCCCGCAAAGGCGTCGACACAACGCATGCCGGTCATGTCCTGTCCGAGCCAGTTGAACAAGGTTTCCCGCACGCGGTCCGGCGTAGGACGCAAACCCGGCTTGTCGGTCACCTTCAGTTTGATGCGTTTCCACTGCCCGCCGATCAGGCGGATTTCACCAGGCTGACGCTTGTGAACCGGGGTTCGAACGGGCTTACCCGCAGGCTTGGCGGTGCGGCTGGGTGTTTTAGAAGAGGGCTTACTGGGTTTCGTCATTCCCCAAGCTTAACGGACTGCGCGGGCGCTTCCCTAGTTTCATAGAATGGGGGATTCCAAGAACGCGCCCTATGTTCAGCTTTTTCAAAAAGAAGACCTCTCCTCCCCCCCCAGTCGTCTCGCTCCCAGCACAACCTGGAGCCCCCACCGATGGCGCGCCTGTGCCCAAAGGGCCGTTGGCCGCCTCGCATTTTGCTTCTCCAGCAGGCGGCGGCTCGCTCATTGGCAGCGCGCTGGTCATCCCGATTGACATACCGGACCCGGCGGCACCACCGCCCGAGCGGCAGAAGTGGGTCGACAAACTCAGGGCGAGTCTGGGCAAGACCGCCAGCGGCATCGCCACGGTGTTTGGTGGCTCGGTCATCGACGAGGCGCTATACGAGAGCCTGGAAGATGCCCTGCTGATGGCCGATGCTGGCGTTCCAGCTACGCAATACTTATTGACCGAACTGCGTCGCAAGGTGAGGGAGAGCGGCGTAACCCACCCCATTGCGTTAAAAAACATCCTGGTGGCCCTGGTCACCGACCTGCTGCAACCGCTGCAAAAGCCACTCGTGATTGGCGAGCACCGCCCCACTGTAGTCATGGTGGCTGGTGTTAACGGCGCGGGCAAGACCACGTCCATCGGCAAGCTCACACGGCATTTGTCTGAGCACGGAGCCAGCGTACTGCTGGCGGCAGCCGACACCTTTCGCGCAGCGGCACGTGAGCAACTCAGCGTCTGGGCCGACCGCAACCTGGTGGAGATCATCAGCCAGGCAGACGCCGACCCGGCTGCCGTGAGCTTTGACGCCGTGAGCGCCGGCAAGGCGCGCGGCAAGGACGTCGTGCTCGTCGACACCGCCGGGCGCCTGCCCACGCAGTTGCACCTGATGGAAGAACTCAAGAAGATCAAGCGCGTCATCCAGAAGGCTGACCCGACTGCACCGCACGAGGTATTACTGGTCATCGACGGCAACACCGGACAAAACGCGTTGATGCAGGTCCGCGCATTTGACGACGCGTTAACGCTTACCGGCCTGATCATCACCAAGCTCGACGGCACCGCCAAGGGCGGCGTACTGGCGGCGATTGCGCGCGAGCGGCCCATCCCGGTTTATTTCATTGGCGTGGGCGAGAGACTCGAAGAGTTGGAAACCTTCAACGCGCGGGAGTTTGCCCAGGCACTACTGGGGTAGTGCGCCAGCACGGTGCACACGAAGCTGATTTAACTGCAGACTCCAGTTATTGGCAAAGCTGCCGATAACTAAGGGAACCAAGCATTTAAGAGGCTTAGCGGTATGACAACAACGACCCTGCTCCAGCGCCCCACAACGCAGCTCGAACTCCTCCTGTGGAGTCGACAACTACAGAAAGCTCGCTTTGACGAAGTCGCCGCGTTGCGCTTTCTGTCCAACGCCATCGTCTCCTTGCGAGACGCCAAAACGCCCGAACTCAGCGCCATTGGGCGCTACCTCATTGCGCATGAAGGGATCTACGCCCTGTGCCTGGGCAC
>CANNRR010000008.1 GCA_947508055.1 Burkholderiales bacterium | reverse complement strand
GCAAAGCCTTTGACGGCCGCCGCGGCACGGTCTAGCGCAATGCCAACGGGGCTGGCGGCGCTGTGGGCCTGCAGCATGGCGGCGGTACTCGGTGTAGGGGCATCCTGCACAGGCATATTCTTGACCAGCAGGTCGGCCACGCCCAGGTTATTGCGCTTGGCCATTTGCACCGAGACTTCACGGTCAAACATGCCTTCAAAGGTTTCTTTGCCCGAGGAGTCCGACAGGTCGCTCTTGATGGAGGCCTCACGCATGGATTTCATCATCATCTGAATGAACAGAGCCTCAAATTGCTGAGCGGTTTCACGCGTGGCGGCTTTCGCGTCCTGGCGCGCCTGGCCCTTGAGCTGGCCCAGGCCACCGAAGTCAAGATACGACTTGGGGGTGCTGACTGCACTCGGCGGCAGGTTTGCAGAAGATGAGTTGAGGGGGTCCATGCGCAGTCCTTCGGGCCTAAATCACGACAAGTTCGGCACGCAGACTGCCAGAGCTCTTGAGGGCTTCAAGGATGGAAATCAGCGCCGAGGGCGTAGCGCCCACCTGGTTGACGGCATCCACGATCTGGCGCAAATCAACGCCAGGCTGGAACAGAAACATCGGTTTATTGGGTTCGGTGACCTTGATGTCGACGTTTTGTACGTCCCTGGTCTGGCCCTGCGAGAAGGCGCCCGGTTGTGACACCTCGTTGGTAGCGGCGACCGTGACCGAAATCGTGCCGTGGGTGACGGCAGCAGCAGTGACGCGCACGTTGCGGCTGATGACCACCGTGCCGGTGCGGGCATTGACCACCACCCGGGCAGACGGCTCACCGGGCTGCACGTCGAGGTTCTCGATCATGCTCAGGAAGCTCACCCGCTGGGTCGTGTCAAGCGGGGCGCGCACGGTGATGGAGACTCCATCGAGCGCCTGCGCCACGTCGGCACCAAATTTGTCATTGATGACCCTGACGATAGTTGATGCGGTGGTGAAATCGCTGTCGCGCACGTTGAGAAGCACGTTGTCGGCCTTGTCAAACGGGTTGTCCACCACGCGCTCGACACTGGCACCGCCGGGGATGCGTGAGGCGGTGGTGACCCCGACCGACACCTTGGAGCCGGCACCGCCGACATCCACCGCCGTGGCCGACAGGGCACCCTGCGCGAGGGCGTAAATTTCACCATCGACACCGCGCATGCTGGTCAGCAGCAGGCTGCCGCCGCGCAGGCTGGTGGCTTTGCCGATGGCCGAGACGTTGATATCAATACGCTGCCCAGGCTTGGCCATGCCAGGCAGATCGGCTGTGACCATGACGGCGGCTACGTTCTTCAGTTCAGCTTTGTTAGGAAGAACGGCGGTTTCGAAATCTTTGAGCGCGTTTTCCTGGTTGACACCCATGCGGTTGAGCAGGGTTTTCATGCTTTGGTTGGTATAGGACAGGTCGCCGTCACCCGTGCCTTGAAGGCCGACGATCAGGCCGAAACCGATGATCTGGTTGCTGCGCATGGCAGCCACGGTGGTGAGGTCCTTGATGCGGTCGGCATGCGCCCACGACGGGGGTAACAGCCACAAGAAAGCCAACACGGGAAGGCAGCGCGAAAAATGTTTCATGGTGTGTGGCCTTGACCGCCTAGAACGGCCAGAATTTGAGCAGCAAGCTTGTGCCCCAGCCCGGATGGGCGATGGCCGCCAGGTCGCCTGTGCCACGGTAGGTGATCTGGGCATTGGCCAGCCGCCTGGAGAGCACGGTGTTGTTCGGGGCGATGTCATCGGGCCGGATGACACCGGCAACCTGAATGACTTCGCTGCCTTCGGTCAGCGCCAGTTGCTTCTCACCGCGCAAGACCAGGTTGCCGTTGGACATGATGCCGATCACGGCCACGGTCACAGACCCACTGAGCTGACCGTTTTGGGTGACGTTGCCTGTTCCTTCATTTGAAGTACTGGTGCCAAGCTTGCCGGCGCTGGACAAAACACCTATACGTGTCATCAGATTGCCCAGACCGGGCGGCGAAATACTGGTGCTGGAATCGCGGGTGACTTTGCCGAGCTGCTCGCGCTTAGCCTGTGTGTCTTCATCCAGGATGACCGTAATCAAGTCGCCCACCTGAAAACCCCGGCTACCGTTGAAAAAACTCTCTGTCGTGCGCCCGCTGTAAATGGCACCGGTGGCGATGGGCAACTGGGCCGGTTGCACCGGGTACACCGGGGTGAATTCCTTTGTATGGGCAAGGGGCTCCACCGGCAACATGCTGCATGCACCGAGTGCACCGGTCAGAAGGAGCGTGCCAAGGAACTTCATGATAGCGACTCCTTACATGTTCTGGTTGATGTACTTGAGCATGCCGTCGACCGCCGAGATCGCCTTGGAGTTGATCTCGTAGGCGCGCTGGGTTTCGATCATGTTGACCATCTCTTCCACCACATTGACGTTGGAGGCTTCCAGCGTGCCCTGCATCAGTGTGCCCGCGCCGGTCTGGCCGGGCTTGAGTACTTGCGGCGTGCCGCTGGCAGGGGTTTCCTTCATCAGGTTCTGACCCAGCGACTGCAGCCCGCTCGGATTGACAAAGCGCGCAATCTGCAACTGCCCCAACACCTGCTGGCCGCCGGTGTTGAGTTCAACGGACACAATGCCGTCGCGCCCCACGGTGATGCTCGCCGCAGTGGTGGGAACGGTAATGGCGGGTTGCAGCAAGGCACCGTTGGAGGTGACGAGTTGGCCGGTGGCGGAGAGCTTGAAGTTGCCGTCACGGGTGTAGGCAATGGTGCCGTCGGCCTGGGCGATTTGAAAGTGGCCGTCGCCGGCAATGGCAATGTCGAGCGGGTTCTGACTGTTAACCATATTGCCCTGGGCGTGCAACTTCTCGGTGGCGACGACGCGCACACCGGTACCCAGCATCAGGCCGGTAGGGGCCTGCGAGGTGGCGTCAGTCTGCCCGCCGGCCTGGCGGATGTTTTGGTACAACAAGTCTTCAAAAACCGCACGGTCGCGCTTGAAACCGGTGGTATTGACATTGGCCAGATTGTTGGAGATCACGTTCATACGTGTCTGCTGGGCATCGAGGCCGGTCTTGGCCACCCACATTGATGCATCCATGGTTTGCTCCTGTTTCTAATCTGCTAGTTGGGATTCGGATCCAAGGTCATTAACTTGACTTCAGCATGCTGGCGCCGGATTCGTCGACCTGCTTGCTTTCCTTGATCATGTTGACTTGCTGCTCAAATGAGCGGCTTTGCGAAATGAGTTTGACCATCACTTCCATGGCGTTGACATTGCTGCCCTCGAGTGATTTGCCAGTGAGGGACGGCAGCACCGGACCGGGCTCAATGTCCTGCCCGGGTTTGCCAACCGCCTGGTAAAGCCCGATTTCAGTGCGCTGCAAGGGCGTCTTGCTGGCATCGCGCAGCAGCAGTTTGCCGACCGAAACCGGTTGTGCCACCCCCACCTGCGCAGGGTCCAGCGCATAGACCGTGCCGTCTTGTGCAATCGAAACCTGAAATCCGGGTGGAATTGTGATCGCTGCCCCACCCTGACCCCGCACCAGATGGCCAGCGCCATTTTCAAGCGCACCCTTAGCGTTGATGCGAAGGTCGCCGCGCCGGGTAAAGGCCAGTTGTCCGTCGGGTGTACTGACGCCAAGCACAGTCTGGTCATTAAGCGCCACATCCATGTCGCGACCGGTGGACATGAGGGTGCCAGGGGTCATGTTGATGTTGTCGGTGCTATAGGCCTGCGGCTGCATACGGCTTTGAAAGCCCGGACCTTCCACTTTCACTGCCTGCAAGGCGGCCTCAAAGCTGCGCTTGAAACCGGGCGTGGAGACGTTGGCCAACTCGTTGGTGGTCATCTGACGGGCAACCCGCTGCTCGTTGATGGCAGCAGCGGCGTTGAAGGCTAGGCGGTCCATTTCAGTGTCCTTGTGCTATCAAGCTCAGCCAGCACGCATGTTGATAATGGCCGAGGTCATGGTGGTGCTGGTCTCGATCGCCTTGGCGTTGGCCTGGAAGTTACGCTGTGCGGTGATCAAGTCCACCAACTCCTGCGTCAAGTCGACGTTGGCGCGCTCGGTGGCACCAGCGCGCAGGGTGCCAAAGCCGGCACTGCCGGCGGTACCCAGAATGGGCTTGCCGGAAGCGGCCGAGGCCAGGAAGCTGGAGTCCCCAATCTGGCGCAAACCCACGGGGCTGGAAAAATTGGTGAGCAAAATCTTGGCGAGAGACTTTTGCGTGCCGTTGGAGAAGCTGGCGCTGACCAGACCGTCGTTGCCGATGGTGACGCCCACCAGGGAACCTTCTGGTGCACCGTCTTGCGACTGCGACAACACGGCAAAGGGCGAGGTGTACTGCGTTGACGCGGCGTAGTCGACGTTGATGGTCAAAGCACCCTTGCCGCCTGCGAGGTAGACCGTTTCCAACTGGGTGCCTTGGACCGGAGAGAACAATTTGCCGCCGGTGTCAAAGGTCAGTTCACCCTTGTCCAGATAAATGGGCGACCAGACTGGCAGACCCGTGAAGCCATCCCCGTTGGTGGTTTCGTTGCCGTCCTTATCGATGTACTTGGGTTGCAGCGCGCCGCCCACCATGTCTTTGTGCTGGGTCGGTTTGATCCAGGTCGAGGTGCTGCCCCGACCGGCTTCTACCTGGTCCAGACCCCAGTTGCTGCTGCCGGAGATTTTGATAAACGAATCAGACCCGGAGGTACCCGAGGTGAATACAAAGTTGTTGCTGGCGTAGTCGTAAGTCACCTTCACCCCGTTCACTGTGGAAGGCGAGTCGCCGTCGGCGCTGGCCAGTGCATTGATGCCCTTCTGGAGCTCCCTCATGAAGTTGTCCAGGGAGTAGGTAGTGCTCGGGGGCACGATCACCGTACCCTTGATACCATCGACCGTGACGATAAATTTGTTGTTGGTGGCGTCCACCGCAAAGTTGTTGGCCACATTCACGGTGGGCGGCTTGCCTACGGCCATAGCGGGCGTGGAGGCAATGCCACGCGTTGCGACGTTTGACTTGACCACGCTCATGTCCGTCTTGCTTAAACCCATCAGGGCCTCGCCCGAGTTGGATACGGCGGTAATTTCAATAGAAGATTGGTCGCCGGTCGACCCCGAACTCACTGCAAAGGATTTGGTCACCGCGTCATAGCTCACTTTCATCCCGTAGCGCTGATCAGTGATCGAGCGCAGTGGGTTTTTGTTGTTTGGCAGCATCTTGAGACCGGAGAGGCCATCCGCGTCCAGCGTGACGGGGATCGTGCTCAGGCCCAAGATGGTGTTGTTGGTGTCGCCAGAACCGATCGTGATGACGTTCGCACCTGCATTGGTGTTATCGGTAATCTTGAAGCTTTGACTGCTGTAGTCGTAGGCCACCGTCATGGGCGATACCCCCAGGCCGAGGCTCAACGTAGTGTGTACACCCAGCGCGACACCGCTCGACGTTGTCGATGCAACGGCCTCAGGGGTTACGTGAGCACCGTTAACGTCAAGTGCCGCGCTGACACCACCATCCAGTGTGGGAGCAACTGCAGAATTGGCTTTTGCAATAGTCGCGTAAACCAGAATCAGTTTGGTGGCGTCAGCGGGATCGATTTTAATATCGGACACGCCCGCTGCCGTCGCGCTCGCACCGGCAATAATTGCCGCCTTACCAGCAATGATCTTGCTTGCTGTGGCGGCGGCTGTGTCCCCGGCAGCGGACGTAGCCACCGCAACACCCATGAAGGTGGAACTTGCCGTCGCAGTGCCTGTGAGGGCCACCGATTGCCTCGGAAACTTACTATAGGTGAGGACCACCGAAATGTTGTCGGAACCGAGTTCAATGTTCTCCAAGCCCGCGTTAGCCGCAAGCGCGATGATGGCGTCTTTGTCTTTTACGATTCTTTGGGCCGTAGTGGTGGCAGTGTCCCCGCTTGCAGATGAAGCAACCGGGCGGCCCATAAAGTTGACTATGCCGGTAGCATTATTGGAAATAGCCACAGAAGTTCTGGCATGCCCGCCCAACACCGAGTTATCGACCTGGGTCTGCATGATTTTGGTGAGTTCTTCCACCGAGACGTTGCTTTCGTCGGTAAAACCAGACAGGGTCATTGCTACCTTGACGGGTGCACCATTTTGCACACGCGAGTCGGTCAGGGTGAACACCTTGTCCGGGTTCACGCCTGCAGTGGGTGAGGTGAAGTTGAAGGTGGTTTCGTCACCAAATTTGCGGTTCAAGAACTTGGTCGCCTCGGCCGCTAGCGTGGCACCCGTGAGCACCGTTTTGGAATCCTTCAGGTAACTCAGGTCCACCGTCACCGGTGCAGTGGAGCCATCAATATTGACAGTAAAGAGGTTGCTGAGATCAATCGGCGTGGGCAGGCTTTTCAAACCGGAGAATTTGTTAGTTCCGCCGGTCAGATCGACGGTTGAACCGACCCCGCTGATGGCCGCTGGTGCTGAGGTGCGCTTGTCCGTCAGCTCATCGAGCGAGATGAGTTGCGTTTTGGCCGTCGTCAACTCGTCTTTAACCTCGTTGTAGGACTTGATCTGGCCGTATTGGTTGACGTATTGCAGATCTCCGTTGATGTCGGTCGACTGGGCCAGCGCGGCCGAAACCTGGTCTTCCCCTACATACACATAGGTTTGCCATTTGTTGAACGGGCTGTTTTGATTGGCGTTTTGGGTCTTGACATAGTAGATGGTGGCCAGATAGCCGTTACCACCGTTGTCGTACACGGTGAACGCGGTTGACTTGTTGAAGCTTGCCGGGTTGGTGCGACTAAATGTGTCGGTGATGACACTGGCATCGGCCGGGAAGTTCAGGCCCAAGGAAACCGACGAGGTTTGTTTGGCTTCGCCCGAGGTCTTCTGGGGGATCGTCAGCACCACACGTTCGTTGACATTGGCGCTTCCGGTACTGTCCACCGTGGCCGCCATTAAACGCTGCCCAGCAGAGTTGACGACGTTGAACTGCTCATTGAGCATGAAGGAGCCGTTGCGGGTAAAGACTTCCTGCAGACCGTCGGCCGAGCGCATCGGGAAAAAACCGTCACCGGTGATGGCCAGATCAAGCGCGTTGGTCGAGAAAGAAATATTGCCCTGGCCAAACTCCTGGCTGACCTGCTTGAGCGATACGCCCTGGCCCACCGTACTGGAGGCTTTTTGCAGTGGCGAGGTGGCAAAAATGTCCCCAAAGTCAGCGCGTGAACGCTTGAAGCCGGTGGTGCCGACGTTGGCAATGTTGTTGCTGGTGACGCCCAGCATAGCGGTAGCGGCGTTCAGTCCGGTCAGGGAGGTATAGAAAGACATAGTTCAGGACTCCTGGGATAAGTGATCGGGTTGAGTGGTTTAGTAACCAATACGCTGGACATCAGCGAGCTTGAGGGTTTTGCCGCCTTGAACTTGCAGCAGCATGCTCTTGTCGGTGTCCTGGCTGACGCTGGTGACGTAAGCCATGGTGCTGACCGGCGGGTTGGTGGTCTTGCCCTGGCTGACGACGATGGCCTTGAACTTGTAAGTGCCATCGGCAGCGGTATTACCCGCATCATCTTTGCCGTCCCACGACCACGTCATGTCGCCCACCGTCTGCGACCCCAGGATCTGGCTGCGTACCGGCGATCCCTTGGAGTCATAGACATCAAATCTCACACCATCGGCGCCGGTCGGAAGGTTCACAACACCCTCCACCGGCAGGCCACCGGACAACATGGCGGGGCCATCGGGTACCGAGACCGACTTGCCAATCAGGTTGGCGCTGCTCATCATGCGTTCGCCCGACATGCTGGTTACGAAATCAGTGAGCGTCTGCGACATGGTGGTGGTGGCTTCGAGCTGTGAGAACTGGGCCAGCTGCGCGACAAAGGCTTCGTTCTTGACCGGATCCAGTGGGTCCTGGTTGTTCAACTGCGTGGTGAACAGCTTCAGGAAATCTTTCTGACCCATTCCCGATGCACCGCCCTTGGCGGTCAGCGCCGCGTTGGCCGCATCGGCGGTGGTCTTGATGCTGGTGGGCACCGCCGCCGCCCAACTCGAATTCGCTGTGCTGTTGGATGAAAGCAGATTCAGGTTCGTCATGTGGCTTCCTTTTCAGTGCCCTAGCTCTTGATGATGTCGAGGGTTCGCATCGTCAGTTGGCGTGCGGTGTTAATGACTTCAACGTTGTTTTGATAGGAGCGCGCAGCGGCCATCATTTCAACCATTTCGGTCATTTCATTGACGTTGGAAAGGTAGACGTACCCATCCTTGTCCGCCATCGGGTTACCGGGGTCGGACATGCGGGCGATAGGTGCTGGGTCATCCACCAGGGTTTCAATCTTGACGCCCCCCTTGTTAGGCGACGGCTGTGCGCCGAATTGCGTTTCCAGAATGGTCTTGAATACAGCGCGTTTGCCGCGAAAGGCTTCTTTTTCAGTGCCCGAGACTGAGCCGGCATTGGCCAGGTTGGAGGCCGTAGCGTTCATGCGCGTGGTTTGCGCATTAAGTGCTGTGCCCGCGATTGCAAAGATGTTGTCGAGTGACATGAGCGATTAATCTCCCCGCAAGGCTTTACGTATGCCGCTGATGCGATTTTCCAGAATGCTCAGGGTGGCCTGATAGTCGGCCGCCGATTGCCCGTATTTAGCTTGCTCCACAGAGAGTTCGACCGTATTGCCATCGAAGGCCACATTGAATGGGATGCGGTACATCAGCCCGTTTTGTGGTTCTGTCTGATCGGTCTGAAGATGGCCGGAATGCGTGCTTTGCAAGACTTCGTCCTGGGCGCTCAGGAAAACTTTTTTGAAGTCAAGGTCTTGCGCCTTGAAGTGCGGCGTGTCGGCGTTGGCAATGTTTCGGGCCAGCACTTCCATGCGCTGGCTGCGCAACCCCAGAGCCTGCTCGTGCACTCCAAACGCCTGGTCAATCATGTTCATGCATTCACCTCGTCACGTTGCTTCCTGTGCCGGTTTGTCGACACCCGGCCCCAATCATTGGAGCCTCGGGTTTGATACTGCAAATCGCGTGCCATGCCACATTTGCCGCTTTACTACTCCAGATGGACCCCACAAAGCCAAAAGACCCGGGAAAAGCGGCAATGTATTGCCGCTCGACGCTCCTGCGCCTGGTTGGCTATGTCAGATTTTTTACAGGGTCAACCGGCGCCGTTGCCGCTTTGGTTGTTGCCCAGAGCCCGCAGGCGTGGCGTGGCGGGAGCGAGCAACTGACCCAATCGCTCGGTCGCGTTTTGCAACAGCCCCTGGCGAATCGACTGGCGTGTGATGGGTGCGCTGGTGTCTCGTCCAACGTGCAGGTAACTGGACTGCTGACCCGGAATATTGAGGGCCTGTGCGCCCTCGCCTTCGCTGCGCGAGGCCGGTCTGAGCACCGAAAGGTATAGATCTTCCAGTCCGTTGGAGCCCTTGCTTTTCAGACCAACTTCCTCAAAGTACTTGTCGACCAGACCAAGTTGCGTGTGCACACTCAAGTCAAGTATGGCGCGCGGATTGGCAGCGTAGCCAGCCGACGCCGCACCACGCGCTGCGCCATCACAGAACTGAATGATGCCGTGGCAACGCTGGTTGCTGGCGCGGGGGTTCATGCCATCGCTCTCCATCAGAGTCATGCGCGCAAAGTCGTCAGGGCTGAAGCGATGTGTGTTGGCGAGCTGCAAAATCTTTTCATATACGGCCACTTTTTCCTGTGGTGGTATGAAACCTTTGGCAACCGCGCGCTCCAGCGTTTTATCCAGTACCGGGTGTGTGCTGCTGACCCGAGTCGAATCGGTGGCTTGCACAGCACTGAGGCCGCTGGTTGCAGCAGGAGGTAGTGGTGCGACCACCGCGGCTGGCATTGTGCTCGGGCTCGGGGTGATGTCAGTCCGCAGTAAATTCAGGCTGATCTGCTGTCCTGGAAATATACAGTTGGGGTTTTCTATCCGATTGTCCAGAGCAGTGCGCTGTGCAATCCGAAACTCTTGCGCAGGGCTCAGGGTAAAGCCCTGGCTGACTGCTTCCTGTCGGACCATTCCAATCAGCGTGTCACCGCTGTTGACGGTGCGTATCTGGGTCGTGCCAATGTTGCCGCTGTACCCCTGACGCACCTGGCCAAGCGCTTGCGCAAAGGTGCCTGACCGGCTCTGCGGTCCTGACACGCTGGCCGCTCTGGTCCCGCTCGCGGGACGGGACACAGGCAAAGCCAATGGCAATATTTTGGAATCAATCAACATGGTTCAGCGGTTTGTCGGTGGCATCGTTCTTGCGAAGAATCCTTCATCGCCATCAATGCGTGTCAATTTTTCAACACCCTGTTCTACTGATATACGGCTATGCAAATGTTGTGCCAAATTTTTAAGCCAAAGCCTGGTGCGCTACACCCGGTATGGCGATGGGCCCGCAACATCGGTGGTCTTGTATGCTGGGTGGCAGCGACCCAGGTGCAGGCCCAGAACATGACGCCGCAGGAGAACGTCTTCGGTCAAGTGACGCAATGGGCTACACAGAAACTTCAACTGCAGGAAAAACAATTCAGCATCGCACCGCTTGACTCACGGGTACGGGTGCAAGGCTGTGACCGGCCATTGACCATGGACTTACCATTTGCGTCACAGGAAACGGTGCGGGTGCGATGCCAGTCAGACGCGCCCTGGCAGATGTACCTGCGGTTGGTGTCGTCGCCCCCTGTAACCTCAACTGCTTCCCTGTCCAGAAGCACCGAGGCCGCATCAGTGATGACCCGCAAGGTAGTGGTTGGAACCCAATTGTTGCGCCGCGGCACCATGGTCGGCGCGGAGCAGTTGCAGGAAATAGACCATTCGGGGCTGGGGCTTGACCCGCAGGCGGTGGTATCCATCAAAGACCTTGAAAATGGCGAGATGGTGCGCGACATCGCCGCTGGCACACCATTGCGCAATCATGATGTGAAGCGCGCAGTTCTGGTCAAACAAGGCCAGTCGGTTCTTCTGACGGTGGCACAGGGAAACGGTTTGAATATCACTGCGCGGGTAGATGCCCTGCAAGATGGCAAAATGGGGGAACAAGTGCGGTTGAAGAACCCGGAGTCCGGACGTCTGGTATCTGGCACCGTCACCGGACCCAATGCGGCCCGCGCCCAGTGAAAAAGAATTTTTAAACTCGACTCAAGTTTTAAGTGTTGCCTCCGATACGTCAGGTGATAATTAATATGTGTGTGCTGTAAGCCGCAGAAAGAGAATCGACCATGAGCAACCCTGTTTCACAGTATGGAAGTATCGCCCAGGCTGATAGTTTTGCTCGCTCCAAGGTTGCTGACAAGGCGGATAAGAAAGTCGGCTCGCTGGCAATGAGCGCCGCGGGGACCGAGGCCGCCGTAGTGGCAGCCGGAACGAATGCACTGACCGGCGGCCCGGCCGACGATGTTTTGAGCCTGAGCAATGTAACCGAGCGCCTCAAGGCCGAGCCTGAGATTGACCGCGCCAAAGTGGATGCCATCAAAATGGCCCTTCAAAATGGCCAGTACCCATTGAACGCCCGGCGCACCGCAGAGAGTTTTGTAGCCCTTGAGCACCTGATCCGTGACTGAAATTCTGCCGTCAACCTCCGAGACGGCTCAAGCGCAACAGTTTGCCGCACAACTTGCCCAGATACTGGAATTGGAATTTCACGCTCTGCGCAAACAGGAGATTGATGATTTTGAGCAGCTACAGCCGGTGAAAGCCGAGTTGCTGGGTCTGATCACTAGCCTGGCGCCACCCGCCGAAGAATTGCAAAGCGCTTCGGATTGGCAGGAATTCAGGAGCACCATGACGGATTGCCGTGATTTGCATCGCCGCAATCAGGTCTTGATTGAGCGCAAACTCGATGCAATCCGCGGAACCCTGCAAAGTCTTCGTCTGCCGGATGCCACCAGTTCGCTGGAGGTCTATGACCGGCTCGGACATATTGCCCGTTTCTCACGGGCCCAGGGTTACAACGACGCTTGATCGCTTGTCGCCTTGATTTTTTCATCGCCCGGGCGCATACCCTTGAGCCAGTAGACCCAGGACAGGATGACTGCCACCGCAGTGAACAGTTCAGGCGGGACTGCCTGATCAACGCGCAAACGGCTCAACAGGGCCAGCAACTGCGGGTCTTCGGTGACATAGACACCGTGCCGTCGCGCTTGCTCGATCATGTCCAGCGCCAGTTCATCCTGCGCCTTGGCGGTCACAACCGGCACCTGGTTTTGCCCATATTCAAGGGCTATAGCCTGGCGCAGGCGTGTCATGCTCGCAGATCCAAAATCATGCCACAGTCCGCTGGCGGTAGCTCAGGCTGCGGTGCCGGGCGCGCACCGTGGATGACCTGAAACGAACGCAGGGTCAGTCCAGCCTGCTGTAGTTCGAGGCCAAGCGCCCGGGCACTTCGACCAGCTTGTTCGACGACGCCCGCTTGCAATGCCCACATGACCAGTTCAACCGCATTTCTGCCGTGGACTTCGGTTTTCAACCAGAGTTCGCCATAGTCGCGGCTGTGCGAATGAATATTGACGGTGAGCAGTTCAGGTTGCCCGTGCAAGGCGGGTTTGCCCTCAAACGATAGCGCGACCGGATCGGCGTCCTTGAAAGGTAGTACCACACTGAACATGATCGCGTCTTGCGATTGCGATTGAACCGCATGGACCTGCGCCGATTCGACTTCGTCAATGGCCCGCTGGAGTTGGCCAGGGATGTAACTATCTTGCTCCACTGTCTGATGGTCGACTTGCCCCAACGCGAGCAGGAGTTGACGCAAGAGTTGCTTGGGGTTCTGCACTGGCGCTGGCTGGGCGCGCGCCAAAGCGGCCTCTGAACCCATGGCGCCCACCAGGGCAAGCCGAATCGCCTCCGGACTGACACTTGCCATGGACAGGCGCATCGCATTCCATTGCGCCTGGAGATCAGGACGTGCCAGGTTGCTGAGCAGTGTGTCAATCACGCCAGGTTTGAACAAGGCTTGGATGTCAGGTGCCCCGGCCGGGCGAAACAGCAGGTTCTCGACCCGCGAAATGATGGGCTCGGGCGTAGCCGCCAGACCAGTTGAAGTCGGCGCGACGTTGGCAATGGGGTGTAGCGCCATTGCACCATTCGGGTGGGCCTGAACGCGAAACGAAAGGGTCTGGCCTGCGCGCCAATCTGGCATCACTGCCACTTCAAGCAAACGCCCACGCAACAACAGGCCGAGTTGATCACCGCGTGCCTGCACCAAGGCTTGCACCACCTGTCCGTCGCTTAGCCCCAGTTCACGTCCGGTCTTGGCCTCAACCAGTGGCGCGGAAAACCGGCCCTCCACAAAAACCGGGCTGACGCGGCTGACCTGCAGCGCGCTGTCTGAGCCGTTAATCAAGGGAACCGGATCCAGTCTCGGCGCTCATCGGTGACGCCAGACGTGGAACCGCTCCTGCTTTTTGTGTCGTCAATCGTCGGAGGGACAAGATTGGCTTGAACTTGAGGGCCCAATGCCGCAAGCATCATGAGCTTGGAATCCGGCACCTGCAATGTTACATTTGCCCGCATTTTGGAAGCATTGCCAGCGACAAATGCATGCCCATTAAGATCAACGAAGGCTTTTCTAAGCAGTTCAATTCTTAGGGGGCTATCAGCCATGGTCTGCTTGATAACTCGGTCGAGGTTTTCACCAGCTTTGGGGGTATAGGTGCGCAGCAGCTTGGACGGTGCTGCGACCGGTCCGTCAGCCCTGGCAGGCAGACCCAATGAGGCAAACAGCAGGATGCTGATGGCACAAAACAAGAGCCTGTGGGTTGGTCGCAGGGCAATGGTATTGGTGCATTTCATGACGGGTGGTCCTTTGGTTGTCTGTGCCGACTCAATGGGTGGATTCGATGCTCAGCGCAGTTCGTCGGTCAACCAGGCACGCCAACCGCGCTGGACCGCCATTTGGGGTCCGCCAATCAGTTGCAATTGCGCATGGTGCTGACTGACCGTTTGTACTTTGGCCAGGACGCTTTGGGCGACCACGCCTGGCTCCAAAATATGCTGCATATAGTCCTTCCCATTGGCAAGCAGCCATTCATCGCCGACCCGAACGCCAGCAAGGGCACCAGCGTTAATTCGAACGATGTCGCGATTGTTCAGAATGACCTCTGGCAACACAGGCTCGCAGGACATGCGCTGTCCAACGTCATGGGCCCAGCTTTGCAGTTGCTGGGCTAGCAGTACTTGAGATTCTTCGTTCAGCCTGGGGGCCTCCCAGTTTGGCCTGTCGATACGCCACTTGATGAGTGTGTGCGCTTCGAACATGGGTTCGTGCTGGTTGCGAGCCGTAATAGTTAAATCGAGCTGCATCATTGCTTCCGGCAAGGGGCCCAGAACCAACGCGCCGTTCAAAACGCTATCGCGATGCGCTGCAACCTGGTCAATATTCTTGGTCAGTGGCCGAAGCGAGAGTCTGGCCTGCCAGGGCATTTGGTCAGCGCTGGATCCCAGCAATGCATCGGCATACGTTGACCGGGCTTTCCTGGGGCTCATGGCCAAGCGCCAGACAACCGCGGCGCTGGCAGCGCCCTGCCACTGAGTGAACAGATAGTCTTCCAGCGACCTGATGACAGGGAGATCATCACTCGTCCACTGCGGCGCAACCGAAATCGTCAGGCCGACAACATGCTGCAGACGCCCCGAGGGAGCCACCTTGCACTGGGCATGATTGTTGGCCGTAATATTGGGCACCTGCGGATTTGCCTGCCAGCCCAGTTCAGCGACTGGCTGGCCCAGGCTGTCGCGCTCATAAGAGACCACACGAACCCCGCGCACCAGCATACCCGTGCGGAACGAACTGCTTTCCTGCAGGGCCCCCTGCGCGTCGATCCACACCGTCGACTGCACTTTGGTCGGTCCATCCATGGCAGCTTGCAGCAAACCCTGCCGTATTGCCGAAAGCTTTTCTTCCTGCGACAGCGTTTGCTGAGCATTAACGCTTGCCCCCGGCAGGCTCATTGCCAGCACCATCAGCAACGTCAGTGGAAAAAACAACCTACGGCGAGATCGGTTCTTCATGGCGGTCACCCAATTGACTGGTGGTCCTCAGCGCGCATGCGAGACCAACTGCCCGAGGTAGAGGGCACGTAGATCCTTGACAATGACTTTGTCCAAGGCCAGCGTGGTTTCATAGGTGTCGTCACCGGTTGGCGAGATGCTGACCAGGGTCGCGCCGTAAATGACACCCTCCACACGGCTACGGAACGTGTCACTCTGGACCATCATGTCCGCTACGGTGGCATTGGCGTCCAGTCGCAGGCCGTAAACTTGCTCCGTAAGCGACCTATAGGCGTCAAGTTTTGAAGCCCGAATGGCGAGTAAGCGTTGCTGAGCTGGGTTGCGATGGCCCTGCACGCTGATCACGGCGTAGCCAGTGGCTGTTAGCGTGTCTCTCTTTTCAACCATTGGAGCCACAAGCGTAGCCGAATCTGCAGCGACGCGCAGTACCCCGGTGCCCTGGCAACCCGCCAGGCATACCAGAACCAAACTCAAGCCAAAGGGGATGTTGAGACATGATTTCATCAGCGATCCTTGATGTTGCAATACGTGAATACGTCACACTGATTCGGCACCAACCATCGAAGCTTGAGCGATTTTGCGCACGCGCTGCGCGTGCACCGAATGTCAGCTAGTTGGCAGTGACAGCGATGGCGCAGAAATTGACTCTTGCGCCGTAGTCTCAGCCGTTGCGGCGAGTCGATACCACTTTAGGGATTCTTCGTAATCCTGCAGCGCCCCATCCCCATTGGCGTACATGTGTCCGACATTGAATTGCGCGGCCTTATCCCCACCCGCTGCTGCCAAAAGATACCATTTGAGGGCCATTGCAGAGTCCTGTTCCACTCCCTGCCCAATTGCATACAAAACGCCCAGATTGAATTGGGCAACGGCGTTCCCCTGCTCGGCCGCCGACTCCAGGTACTGGGCAGCAAGACCAAAGTCGCGCGCAATGCCCCGCCCCAACGCGCACATCAAGCCCAGATTCAATTGAGCCCGTACATGACCCTGATCTGCTGCTAATTGGTACCAATTGAGGGCCTCTTTGCAGTCGGCTGCAGCCCCTTGCGCATTGGCGTACATAACGCCAAGCCCGTACAGCGCATCGACATCGCCTTGCGAGGCACTCAAGTTGAACCACTTTACTGCTTCGGCATCGTCTTGCATGACGTATTGCCCATGGGCATACATCACGCCGAGGTTGTAGTGTGCGGTGACATCGCCCTGTCCGGCAGCGACTTGATAGGCACTAAAGGCTTGCGGCAGATTTTGGGTGGCGTCCTCTGCGGCTGCGCACAGCAAGTCAAGGTGGGTCTGAGCGGACTGGTCGCCCTGTGCGGCGGCCAGTCGATACCATTTCGCCGCGGCTTCAAGGTCTCGCTCAACACCCTGCCCGTTCGCGTACAACACCGCCAGGTTATGCTGCGCAGCCGAGTCGCCCTGCTCTGCGCCCAACGCATACCAGTGACGAGCCACTTCAAAATTCTGTTCAATTCCCTGACCCAGACCATTCATCACGCCAAGTGCATACTGGGACGCAGCGTCGCCCTTTGCCGCTGCCAGTTGATACCAGTGCAGTGCCTGCAGATTATCTTGCTCAACACCCTGACCATTGGCATACATAAGCCCTAGGTTGTAATGAGACGCCGTATCGCCTAGTGCTGCAGCTGATTGGTAATACTCCATCGCCTTGGCATAGTCCTGCTCAACACCTTCGGCATCGGCAAACATGACGCCCAAGTTGTACTGTGCGCCTGCATCGGACTGCGCGGCGGCGAGTTCAAACCACTTGAGAGCGGACGCGTGGTCAACCTCGACGCCCTGCCCGTTGGCGTACATGACACCGAGGTTGTATTGAGCCGAAGCATCTCCCTGGGCTGCGGCCAGTTGATACCATTTATAGGCCCCAAGAAAATCTTGCGCAACGGCGCTGCCCGTGGCGTACATGTAGCCCAAACTGAACTGGCCATAGGCATGCCCCTGGTCGGCCGCCTTCTGATACCACTTGAGCGCTTGTTCCAAATCACTTTCGACGCCCTCACCATGGGCATACATGAAGCCCAGATTGAATTGTGCAGTGGTGTCACCCTGAACCGCGGCCAATTTGAACCACTTTACGGCTTCCGCGTAACTCTGCGCAACGCCCTGTCCATTGGCAAACATGAAGCCGAGGTTGGTTTGCACCTCTGCCACACCTTGCGTGGCCGCCAATTGATACCAATTGAAGGCCTGTGTGTAGTCGAGATCAACACCCTGACCGTTGGCATACATGAAGCCAAGGTTGTATTGCGCAGGTGCATATTCTTGCGCAGCGGCCAGGCGATACCACCTGAGGGCTTCCACATAGTCGAGGTTGACCCCGTGCCCATTGGCATACATAAACCCCAGATTGTTTTGCGCCGCAGCATAGTCCAACGTTGCAAGTGGTCGGCATATTCTCAACGCATGGGAATAGTCGCCACGACTATAGGCGGCATCGGCCTCGTCCAACAAACTTTTCATAGCCGCGTCACAGCCAGCTTCTATGCCGGATGGTGCTCAGACAGACACTTTGCATGCAGCGCGACTGCATGATCATGGTGCTTGGGTGAATTCAGCCTGGGGCCATGAGCGATGTGTACTTGCCTCATGGGCTTGTGGGCTTCAGACGCAAGGTGCGATTTCTGGATCTGCAACCGATGCTGCGCGGGGGCCTCCAAATGCTTAGCTGCTTCTTTGAGGGAATCAGAGTCTCGCATATAGGTATCCTTAGTGAACGAGTCAGGCAACTCCAAAAATTAAGGCTCTCACTTGAGAATCGCATTCAGAACGGCCAACGTTCATCTTAATCAATAGTTGAGCAACTTGTTCGTCAGAAAGCGAACAAATTTCAAAATCTTGATGCGTCGCCACCAGTGCAGGGTACCAGCGTTCTTGAAAATACTCATAAAAACCGGGACTCCATGGAAGGTGGCGCAAACCGCTAAGGCTAGCCCAATTCAGTTGCTGCGAACAGCGATCCATGAGTTCGATACACCAGGGCACTCCAGGGTTTTCACTGAGGCGCTCCCAATCCCAACGATCCAAATGGCCCTCCAACAACTCGATACTCCACGGCAGCGCGCTATTACCACTCAGGCGCTCCCAATCCCATCGCTCCAAATGACGCTCCAGCATCTCCGTGCTCCAAGGCAGCGCGCTATTGCCACTGAGGCACTCCCAATCCCATCGCTCCAAATGACGCTCCAGCATCTCCAGACTCCAAGGCAGCGCGCTATTGCCACTGAGGCACTCCCAATCCCATCGCTCCAAATGACGCTCCAGCATCTCCAGACTCCACGGCAGCGCACTATTGCCACTGAGACGCGCCCAATCCCATCGCTCCAAATGACGCTCCAACAACTCTGTACTCCACGGTAGAGCGCTATTGCCACTGAGCCAGGCATAGCTCCAGCGGCTCGAAAAACGCTCAAGCAAACTCCAGTTCCAGGGCAATGCGGAATTGGCACTCAAGCCGGCCCAATCCCACCGATCAACGTGGCGCTCTAACAAGTCCGCACTCCATGGCAGTCGTTCGTGCCAACTTAACCAAGCCCAGTCCAGGCGATCGTAGTATCGGTCGATCATTTCGACATTCCAGGGCAAACCGGGGTTCCTTCGCAAACATCCCCAATCCCATCGGTCTTGAAAACGCTCCACCAGTTCGCTAGTCCATGGTAAATGGGCATCAGCGCTAAACCTGCTCCAGCCGAATTGGCTCGCGAGTTGCTCCACCCCAAAATGGGACCAGTCGATGGCACGATTGGCGCTCAGCAATTTCCAGTCCAACCGATCGGATTGATCCTGAAGTTGCGCCCAACTCAGTGGAAAATGCCGATGTAGACACTGAAAGAAAAGTTCCGGGCGTTGTTCAAAAAACTGCATGATTTCAGTCTGATGAAGCTCGCTCAGGGTCACCCGAACAATGTCGCAACGCTGCACCAGTGCATTTGAGAGCTGGGATGTCGGTATAGCCGCAACCAAAGTGCTCACGCTCGGAGTTCCTGCGAAACGTCCTTCATTTCCGTCACATAGTGCTGCATCGCAGCTTTCAGGCGCTTAGCCTGCTGATTGAACCATTCGGTCCAATCCGGCGTTGAACTCAGTTCTTTCCAACTCTGACCATGGCTGACGTCGGCCCACTGTTGATTTCGTTGTGAGAGGGTGCGCTCCAACTCATCCAAATGCTTCTTGAGGTATTGGAATTGGTCTGGCGTGATCAGATCTGCCTTGCTGCCCAATCCCGCCTCAATCTTGATCTTCAGCTTTCTGAGACTTACCAGATCACCATTTTGAAAAGACAACTGAAGTTGCTGAAAAAATAAATTAGCGTGACCTTTGTGTTCATCTCTCACGCGATCAGGATGGCATTGCATCGCCAATTTTCGATACAACTGCTTGATTTCCCGCTGCTGCAGGGGATCGAGCATTTCGGGCTTTTCCTCGTCAGACTTGGCCGCCCGCGCCTCCTGATACTGCCGATAAACATCGTCAGCCGCCTGTGCCTGTCGACGCTGCAAGTCTTCCGGTCTCTCGCGGTACTTGGCTTGCAGGTGCCGACGCTTCAAGTCAAGGTAGCGTCGCATCAGGTCTCCGATGGCTTGCTCCTGTTGATGATCAAACAGATGAATCTGCCGATGCATATCGGCAATTTCTGTCTCTACTGCGGAAATTCTGGCCTCCATCATGCGCACTTGCAAACGCAACTCTTCAAGCTTCGGGTCTTGATAAGGGCTTAAGCCCCGATCATGGTTTGGCCCGCCCGCAGTGGGCAAGACACCATCAATACCGACCGTCTGCCACGGTTCATCCACCAAGCGCGCAAAAGCACGCTTGTAGTAGTCGACAACTTCAGAGTCGCACTGAGTCAAGATGGAAACCTGTGAAGTCCGATCCTGGATAGATGTCCATCTGAAATTGCCACTGATAACCGTGGCTTCATCGATCAGGCAAAAAAACTCATCTCCGCAGCCAGCGACTTCCGGGAGCCGAAAAATTCGTGCACCTAAAGCGCTTAGCCGCTCCCAAGCTATGGGCGACTGACGATTGCCATCGCAGTCGGAAATTATCAGCGTGACTACAACGCCTCGTCGTTGACATGACACCAGAACTTCAAACAAGTTGCGGTCCGTAAGCAGGTACACCAGAACCCGCGCACTTTCGGTGGCCGCTTCCAATTGCCTTGTGATAGCCCGCCGAATTTCGGAAAAATGCGCCTGAACTTGCATTGACTGTATTTGGTTTCAATCAAGGTCGACAAAACTGCGCTCCCGGCAGTCACGGGCCATCTTCTGTGCTTGCGCAATTTGCTGTGGCGTCATTTGTTTGGCAATGAGTTCGCGTCCGTTCAATGCGTCTGCATCGCCTGCCGCAGCACCAATGTTGAACCACATATGGGCGCGTTCATATTCCTGAAGCGTGCCTTGCCCGTTGGCATACATCCACCCCATGTCAACTTGTGCTGGCGTAAACCCCTGTGCAGCCGAAAGACGAAACCACTTGAACGCCTCAGCGTAGTCTTGTGCAACGCCATCCCCACTTTGATATAGGAGACCCAGATTGTGTTGGGCAAATCTGTCTCCTTGGACTGCAGACAACTCAAACCAGCGCAAGGCCTGCATGCTGTTTCTTGCCACACCTTGACCATTCGCATGCATAACACCAATATTAAATTGTGCGTTTGCGTCGCCTTCAACCGCAGCCAGGTGGTACCACTTGAGCGCCTGCGCAAAATCCTGCGCCACACCCTGACCATTGTGATAAAGCAATCCAAGATTGACCTGTGCTAAAACATCGCCCTGCGTTGCCGCGAGAAGATACCAACCCAGTGCCACCTCCCCATTCTGCGAAACGCCGGCGCCACTTTCGTGCAGTACGCCGAGGTTGTACTGGGCCGCCGCGCTGCCCTGGTCTGCGGCTGCTTCAAACCAGCTGATTGCTTTCGCCTCATCGGAATCACCACCCTGACCAGTGAGAAACATCAAACCCAGATTGAATTGCGACTGCACATGCCCCTGATCCGCTGCAAGCAAATACCATTGGCGTGCCTGCACATCGTCTTTCGCTAGGCCGTGCCCGTTGGCATACATGACACCAAGTCCATACTGAGCGACTGAAGACCCCCTGTCCGCCGCCAATCTATACCAGTTCAGCGTCTGCGAGTAATCTTGCTCAACACCCTGCCCGTTGGCATACATGACGCCAAGATTTATCTGCGCTGCCTCATAGCCCTGCTGTGCAGCCAAGCCGTACCATTTGAGCGCTTCAACGTAATCCTGTTTGACCCCGCGCCCGTTGGCATACATGAACCCAAGGTTGTTCTGGGCTACTCCGCAGTCAACCCCTGTCGATGGCAAACAGATTGATGGCGGTACGGAGTCTGCATTGACCCATTCGGCTTGCGCATCTTCAGCTAAACTTTTCACTGTTTACCTCTTGACTGGTCAAGTTCTTTTATCTTACCCTGTTATCATGGGCGCAGTGTCGGCAACGTTATCTTGCCGCTCGTAGATTGGGTCGTCATCCACCCATCACGCAACAGTTCCGCTGATAGCGGTGTTCGCATTTCATCAAGGTTAGTCCCCTAAAGTTTAATTTTCAAAATCTCGGGATACTTAGTTGAATAAAAAAAACTCCAGCAATTCTCTTGCATTCATCGGGGAAAGCGAAGGAATGCGGGCTCTGCGCAAGATCATTGAAGTGGTAGCTATTTCAAGTTCTACCGTTTTGATCACAGGAGAGAGTGGCACTGGCAAGGAGATCGTCGCGCGCACTCTTCACAATCAGTCAAACCGCTCTAACGGCAATTTTGTCCCGATCAACTGCGCCGCCATACCCAAAGAGTTGTTGGAGAGTGAGCTATTCGGGCACAAGAAGGGCTCCTTCACGGGAGCCATAACAGACAAGATGGGCCGGTTTGAACTGGCACACGGTGGATCCATATTTCTTGACGAAATTGGTGACATGTCGCTAGACATTCAGGTCAAATTGCTGCGCGTGCTACAGGAGAAAACGGTTGACCCAGTCGGTGGCGTACGATCAATTCCGGTGGATGTCCGAGTGATCGCTGCCACGCACCGAGACCTGGAAGAAGAGATCAACGCTGGCCGCTTCCGAGAAGACCTGTACTATCGACTGAACGTTATTCCACTGAATACACAGGCACTTCGAGAGAGAGCATGTGACGTTCCGATGTTGCTGGACCATTTCGCCAAGTTGCATGCTGCTGCGAGTCAGGACCGGATAACCTTTTCACAAGACTTTGTGCAAGCGTTGCAGGCATATGCCTGGCCTGGAAATGTCCGTGAACTATCTAACCTGATTGATCGATTTAGCACACTCTTTGCAGGCCAATGCCTGGAATTTCAGTCATTGCCGGCCACTTTGCTGCCAAGGGGCTTGGTTGCATTACAAAGTATTCAGCTGGTCGGCGAGGATTTGAGACCAGGCCTTGCGGTCAATACGCAGTCGACTGAAATTGAAGCAGCGGTCGGCACCTTGGGCTCCAGGGTCAACGATCTGGAAAAGATCACAATGCTGTCACAAGCCCTTCCGATTCTTCCGCCGGAGGGCTTGTCCTTAAAACACCGCCTAGCGGAGATTGAACGTGATCTCATCGCGCAGGCGTTAAGTCGCACCAATGGCAATATTTCGCAAACAGCGCGCATATTGAATCTTCAGAGGACAACACTGATCGAAAAAATTCAGAAATTTGGCCTGCGCCCAACCTAGTTTCGAACTTTTTTGTCTCCTAAATCATGGTTTTTCAGTCGATTGACCCAATGGAGATGTCCTGGGGAATTGAACCAGTCGCTCGCGCTGCTTAACCACACTCGGTGCAACTATGCTAGGCCCAGTTTCCGGCACAGCACGTTCCTTCACTTGCAACACGATGGCCTCCATTTCGCGGCGACAGTTACCGGCGTCTGGAATACTGTTTTGTAGCTTTTGGATTTGGGTAGAGGTCAACTTTGCAGCATTGGCCTGCTGCACAAGCTTTGCGTTTACTTCTTGGACCAACCTGATTACCTCTATATTCTTATCCTCAACTGGGTTGGTCTTCACGTCAGGCACTGATTGCGTGCTCTTCACCGCGTCCATGATGCGTTGCTCAAGTTTTGCCTGTGCATTGCTGATCGCATCCTGCTTTTGGGACACGTCTCTAACGACATCACTGACCGAATTAAATAGTTCAACAGCGGCGTCCATGCTTATAACCCTTTTGCCAACCGCTAAGACCATCGCATCGAGCTGACTGACGCGATCCTGCAATCGGTAGCTGATCAGCGCGAACAGGCCAAGAACCACCAACAAGAGTCCAGCAAAGGCGCCCAGCAAAATCTTGTTCATCCTCAGCTGCGAGGCTGATGTTCGTATCAATTCCTGGGCAGCTTGATGCAGTTCAAGTCCGGCCTTTGCAGCCAACGAAGCACTGCGAGTGGCCAACTCCGCCGAATCGAAGATCGCCGACTTAATATCATTCGTGACCTCACCCTCCAAGTCTCGTGGCCCGCTTGGCAATGAACTATTTTCTGATAACTCGACCGGCGTTGGTGGAGGCGCCTCTGTAGTGCCAGTTTCCTCGGCGACCGGTGGGGAAGTTGAATCAATGGTCATAGGGTTCACCTGAATTCTTGGGAGGGATTGCGTGGGCAAGCTCAAACGCCGGAGCTAAAAGTGCTCTCAAGGCTATCGAGCTCTGTACGAACTCTGTCGTTTTCAATCTTTAGATGAATCAATCGTGCCGGGAAATTCATTTCTGTCTCGACTACGGCTATTGCCGCCTTGGTTGGTAGTGCCAGCTTTGCGTTAGGCGGATTGCCCTCCACTACCGCAACGATTTCAACTATCAAGTTAGCCTCGTTGAGCGGTGGCGTAGAAATCGGCTCTGGTAACTTGACCTTTCTGTCGTCAAAAGCCTGTGCAATATCAAGTGACTCGGAATCCACAATCAACTGGCGCACGACAGGTGCCCCAGCATCGAATGATTTACCTTTAGCAACACGGCTGCCCTCTGACAAGCTGACCTCATGGGGTTCCTGGTTGCGGACAAATTGTGACTCTTGCATCAATTCTTCTCCTTGCGCTGTGTCGTGTCGATCTCCACAACGGTCGGGCTAGATTGCGCCTTCATGAACAGCGCCGAACGATTCCGGGAAGCTTTTGGCGTCTTCTCCACCACGCCCTGTCCGACCAACATCTCACTGGGTCGACTGGTCGCAACCGAACGTTCGATAGCCGCTTCAATTACCTCTTCCTTAACGACTTCGGTCCGGCCGTCCAATTTTTCAGGATCGCTCGCAGTGACTGCAGGCGAACTCGCTGCGCTGGCGAACTGAGGCGTTGCAACTGCACTGGCACTGACCAATGGGTCAGTCACGGTCATTGGAGCGTTGACCGGCACGCTAGGCAAGGAGACGTTTACCATCGGATTCCCTCCAGCCAACAACGCCTGCCAGTTCCAGTTAAGTCCGTTCATACGCTGCGAAGAAGCGTAATACATTGCCACCAATAGCGTCGAAATGATCAATAGGGCAACTCCCCCCAGTAGTAATTTCCACCGCCCGCCGTGTGGCAGTGACGCCTCAGGCTTCCAGTGGTTATCTTCAAAAACTGGGGCAGTTGACGACGGCGTGGCCGGGGCGACAGGGTCTGACGCGCTCGGCTTCGCAAGAGGGAGTGATAACTTCTTGAGAAGGGCACGTGCCGCAACTTCCCGCCCATCCACTCGGGCTTCAACGAGCATGTTGTCAGCCTGTTCAGCCGTGGGAGGTTCAATATCCCAGCACAAAATGCGACGACCGAAAGAACTTAACAGGTTTGGCTTTTGGTTGGCCAACGCCATGAGCAACACAACGCGAATGTTGGCAGCAGGAAAGTGCTGAACCAAACGCGCCAAAAGTTGAATTTCGTGATCTGGTAAAGCGCTGGCATCATGAACCATCCATATGCGCGGTGCAGCAAGACTAACTTTGCCGTCCATAGCATCCTGTATCGAACTATTGATCAGGATTTCATTGAATCGCCGCAGCAAGGCCTCAGAACTGGCCGGGAAGTAGACTTCAACTGCAACGTCGGGTGCGGACTGACGCAGTCGGGCCAGCAAGATGGCACTGTAGTGATCAAGAATGGCCTCATGGTTGCTGACCAATGACAGGCTCATTCCGCTCTGCGTCAGCGCCAAAACATAGCCTTCGAGACGAAGACGATCAACGGCTCGAAAAAACAAGGGGAAAAAGCCCGGGATATTTTCATCAGCTGTGTTCTGTGGCATTTTCATTTTGACTGCTCCTGTGTTGAAACAAGGTGGCCATCTGAATCAAACAGCATGGAAGCGGGAATCTGCGGCATGGGCCTTGGCATCGGAGCAATTCCGGGATGAACCTGCCCAAGACCAAAGACATAGGCTATGACTTGTGCCACAGCAAAGTACAGTGCATCCGGAATCGGTTGCTCCAGGTCGGTGGTGAAATAGAGGGCGCGTGCAAGTTCCGGAGCAGCAAAAATTTCGACACCATGACTTTTGGCTTCTGAGCGAATTCTCAATGCCATGTGATCAGCACCTTTGGCCAGCAGGATGGGGGCACCATCAGAGCTTGGATCGTAAGAAAGAGCGACTGCAAAATGCTCCGGATTGGTAATGATGACATCGGCCTCCTTGACTTTTTGCATCATTCTTGCGTTGGCCACTTCACGCTGCCGCCTACGAATTTGCGCCTTCACTTCCGGACGTCCTTCGACATCTTTCATCTCGTCCCTGACTTCCTGTTTCGTCATCAGCATGCGCTTCATAAAGGTTTGGCGCTGATAGGGCACATCAATCATGGCAATGAAGACAAGGCTGAAAGTCAGCCAAAGCGCCGACTCGCTGATCAGTGACCCTGCAAGGTCCAAACCTGGTTTTAATGCCATGGAACCAAGCAAGAGAAGTTCGGAAGAATGCCGATCTATCAGCAGCAGCAAAACCACAGTGACAATTGAGACCTTGAGCAGCGCCTTGATGAGTTCAACCCAGGCAGCGGGTCCAAACATTCTCTTGAGCCCCGTGAATGGGTTGATCTTGGACGCCTTTGGCAACACAGAATCAATTGAAAACAGATAACCCCCAGTGGCACCAGCGGCAAGCACGGCGACGACCAGGACCATCAGCATAACCGGCAGCAAGAGAACAAAGGCTTGCCCCAACTGACTGGCAAATGCAGCGGGTAATAGCGCCGGCGTTTCCAGAAGTTTTCGATCGAATGTAAAACCTGATGCAAAGTAGCTAGTCAACGACCTCAGCCAGGTGCCCCCTACCGTGTAAAACATCGCGGTTGCGCAAAGCATGACCGCCGCAGCCGAGAGTTCGACCGAACGCGCTACTTGACCCTCATCGCGAGCGCGCCTGAGACGCCGGGCAGTCGGCTGCTCGGTGCGTTGGGAGCTATCGTCATCTGACATTATTCATGCCACTTTCAGTTGACTCCAACTACGCTTCGGACTTGTACAAAACCCTGCAACCAGAGCCACTGCATCCGCCCTGTAATGCTGGGTAAAGCAAGCATCAGTACAGCAAAACCAGCAACGATCATGGCTGGAAATCCGACGGAAAATATGTTCAAACTAGGTGCTGCCCGCGTGGCAACACCCAATCCAATATTAATAAAGAGCAAGGTCACCATTACCGGCATAGCAGTCAAAACAGCGCCCAAAAACATCATCGAACTCCAAGTCACCAGATGCGCCCAGGCCTCCTGACTTACCAATTGGCTACCTATGGGCATGGTTGAAAAGCTCTCCACTACCAATCCCAGCAAGATTGCGTGCCCGCCCAGGCCAACGAATATCAAAGTCGAAAGAATAAGTAAAAACTGCGCAAGAACTGGGACATTTCCGAGGTTAGGATCAAGCATGTTGGCAATTGAAAGGCCCATCGCATTGGAAATCGATTGACCGGCAACCAATAGGGCTGCGGTGACCACCTGTAGCGTCAGGCCCATCAGGAGTCCAATTGCCAACTGGTTAAGTATTTCCAAAATTCCGACGGCAGATATCGGGTCGATTCGAGGCCACTGATGTAGCGGATAAACCAGCCAGGTCAGGGACAGAGCCAGTAGTATTCGAATGCGCAGATTCAAAGCATGCAAGGAGAATACCGGTGCGGCAATGAGTAGTGCCGATATTCTTAGCATCGGCCAAAGAAACGTATAGAAACGTTCAACGATATCTGCAGCGAGCAGGTTCATGGCGTACCAAACGCTGGTTCAGTAAAAGATGGTCGGAATACGGTGAAACAGACTGCGCGTAAAGTCAACCAGCAAGCCTAACTGCCAGCCACCGGCAATTGCCAATGTAATCGCCAAGGCGGCAACTTTCGGAATGAAGCTCAGAGTTGATTCGTTGATCGAAGTAGCTGCCTGGATGACACCAATCAGCAGTCCGACGGCCAAAGCTATCCCAAGCAGGGGGGCCGAGATGAGAACTGTCATCCAGAGGGCTTGGTGTCCCAGATCGACTACGGTTGCGATGTCCATTTTTAATCCTTCACGAAATCACAAAGCTGGCCGCCAGCGACCCCAACACGAGGCTCCATCCATCCACGAGAACAAATAGCATCAACTTGAATGGCATCGATATCATCATGGGTGACAACATCATCATGCCCATGGACATCAGCACGCTGGCAACAATGAGATCAATGACAACAAAGGGGATATAGATAAGAAATCCAATAGCGAAAGCGCTTTTTAACTCTGAAGTAATGAATGCCGGAACCAAGGTGGTGAAGGGAACCGTTTCTGATCCGGCAACCTCATCCTTATGGGCCATCTCCATAAATAGAGCAATGTCATCTTCCCGGGTTTGTTTAATCATGAAACCACGTATCGGCGCCTCTGCCGCCGCTAGAGCATTGTCGAAATTCATTCCTTGTTGGAGATAGGGGATCAACGCTTTCTGGTGTACCTGAGTGAGTACGGGTGACATGATGAAAAGTGTCAAGAACAGAGAGAGCCCCACCAGCACCGTATTAGGTGGCGTTTGCCCTGTTCCCAATGCCTGACGAAGGATCGACATGACGATGATGATTCGAACAAACGACGTCATCATCAACAGCAGCGATGGCAGCAGCGTGATGGTCGTCATCAGTGCCAGTAGTTGGAGGGACAGGCTGTACTGTGTATCTTTCCCAATACTGCTGACGTTGATCATTGGAAGTCCTTGCGCTATTGCCGCCAGTGGGACCACCAATAGGATAAGGGCAAAGAGCTTACGAAACAAAATCAGTCTCCCGCGTAGCTTGCGAATCTGCCCAATGACCGAGAGCGGTAAATTGGCCGGGTGCGATACCTATAAGAACCTGATTTGAGCCAACGCGCAGCAAGGAAATTTTTTGTCGTGGTCCAACATTTATTGTTTCTAGCAAATGCAGTTGATTCCCAACATGTTGTTCACGTTGCTGCGCTTTAAACCGCCGCAATAGCAACATCAGCCCCGCGAGAAGCAATAGCACTAGCGCCATGCTTCCCAAGTAGCGAACCCAATCAAATCCAATGCCTACGGTGCCCATGAATTGCTCTAAAGGTTTTTGATTCGATCGGTGGCTGGGACAACCCGAGTCAGGCGAATGCCATAGCGTTCATTCACCAGCACCACCTCACCCTGTGCTACAACCGTGTTATTGACCAGTAAGTCCAGTGGCTCTCCTGCGATTCGATCCAACTCGACCACGCTTCCTTGAGTCAGACGCATCAGATCTTTTATCTTTATCTGTGCACGTCCCACTTCAAACGAAAGGGTTACGCTGATATTCTGGAGCACATCAGGATTAATCTGACATGATTCCGTGGTTGCAACGACTTTGTCGTCAGTGGTGATTTCGTTCATTTCTGTCTTCCGGGTGTTTCATTGAGAACCAGGCACTACAGCCCGGTCAATTTGTACCGCCGTCTGCGTACCGATGCTCCCGACACGCACATCAAAAGCATGAATACCATTGACCTGCATAGATGCCAAGTCTGGCTTTCTAAAATGGAGAATGTCGCCGACTTGCATGATTTCAAGCGCTCGCATCGTCATCGGCATCGTTCCAAAGACGACGTTCACCCCAAGACAAGCCTCATTTACCGCACCGTCCAATTGGTCGCGCCACTGCTTGTCCGACTCTTCATTGCCTTCCCCAGTCTGAACCCGGCTACTGAGCAGTTCCCTCACCGGCTTGAGCGATGCATAAGGATTTACCAAATCGATAAAGCCTCCGGTCTTTGCGTTGCCCTCAGTTTCAAATCGGCTAAGGACGACCAGATCATTCTCATCGGCTATTTGTGCGAACTGGGGATTGATCTCTGAGCTCACCAACTCGAAATCCAATCCGAGCAGGGGGGACCACGCATCTTTGAGCGTTCGAAAGGTAATGTCCAGAATCATCTTAATGATCCTGACTTCGGTAGGTGTGAACATCCGCCCTGGCAGCAAATTCCCGACACTTCCATTACCAAAGCCACCAAAGAAGCTCACCAGCGAACTGAACACAATACTTGGGTCAATAACGACCAGCGAATACCCTCTTAACGGATTGATTCGCACCACGTTTACCGACAGCGGAGCATTCAAACCCTTGATGTAATCGCCAAATCGAACGATTTGTACCTTTGTCGGGTTGATACGCGGATTGCTCCGCAAAACTTCCATCAATCCCAGTCTGAACAGCCGTATAAAGCGTTCGTTGATCATGTCGATCGAGGCAACATTGACTCCCAGACTGCTGTTTTCGCTTCCGAGGTCATGCTTCTTTACGCGTGCAGCCGTATTGAACCCGGTATCCACCGCAATGGAGCCATCTTTGACGCCCTCGGAAAGCGCCGTCATTTCTTCCGGACTAAGCAGGTTAGGGGCCATGGGAGTTAGGTCTTGTTTTTTGCCGCAGATTCACTGGACAATGAACGAAGTGAAATGGACTTCTTCTACGCCGCCAAAATCTTCGTATTTTTCGATCAGCCCGTTCATGGCATCACGTATTCGCACAGCCAACTCCTTACGAAAATCGGGCTTGACGAGGTCTGAATCGGTGGTGATGCGCATCACATCCATGACCACCGATCTGATCGCAAATTCATGTTTCTTCACATTGTTGATGACGCGCTCGTCGTAGCGTGTCATGACGGCAATCTGAACTGACATCACTTTACGTGAGCCCGATATATTGACCAAGAATTCGCGTTCGAGTTGGTGATAGGTGTACTCGAAGCGCGTTAACTCCGGCGACTTTGTCTTCATTTTCCCGCCCGGGCCGTCTTTGGCAGAAGCCTTCTTTGCTCCGTGCCCGGCATCCGCCGCAGGCGCTCCATGGCCGGCATCGGCCTTGGGCGCGCCATGACCGGCATCCGTCGCAGGTGCGCCGTGACCGCCATCTGCCTTGGACGCGCCACGACCGGCGTCTTCCGCATCGAGGACTTCGTCAGCCGTCACAACCGGTTTCGGCGAAAAAAAGCCGGTTGCAAAAAGTGTCCCGGCAATGGTGGCCATCAGCAGAACTATCACCACCACCGCGGCAATGGCGATCTTCAAGATCGGCTTTTTCGCTTTCGGTTTATCTTCCACGTTTGGAGTTTCTTCAGCCATTTGACACCTCGTTAATGCGAATCAAATCGATGCACTTACCAACCATCACGCCAAAATATCGAGCCCGTCGGATGTGTTCGACGTGCTCCTCCTGGAACTGACACTGAGTACAGCTTCGTCATCGTTATTGCGGGTGGCCAGAGTGGCTTCTTTGAAAGATCTTCCTGGTGTCGGATTTCCGTCATGGTTGCTTCCTTGGCCACCACCCACCCATACATTAGCAACTGCCGTGCCAGACTGACTCAAGGTGTCTCTCAATTTGCCAACCCCTTGAAGAATCAGATCTCGCGTCAAGCTGTTGTCCGAAGCAAAGGACGCATCCAGAGCACCCGCATGCATCGCCAATGTGACGTCGATTCGGCCCAGACTTTCGGGGCGTAGCCGCAATTCCAGTTTCCACTCACCTCTTTCCATTTGTGTAATCAAGCGTTCGCCGAGTGCCTGCCCCACGCGATCTGCCAATTGTTGGTACTGCGCACTGCGCTGTTCAGCCAGGGTATTGGGACCAACTTCAGAAATCGAGCCGCGTAATGAATCGAAGATGACCGATTTAACCGATTCCCCGCTCAGGCTACTGGCCAAGGTGACGCCGACATTTGAATCAGCAAGCAGCGGCTCTGGTCCGTCAGGTGATATGTATGGAAGCAAGGGAGAAAGGATGTCAATATTGAGATCCTCCCGTAGCTTCCCGCGGACGGCCTCGGTCAGGCTTGCGCTGGACGCCGTCGCCAATACCGAAGCCCAACTTGCTTTTTCAGAATTGCCTGACATCTGAGCCAAACGACGCGTGATGCCTTGGCTTTTCATGTCAAACTGGACCCGCATTGCAACCTGCATCGCGTCGTCAATTGACCTTGGAGCAACCTCAGTGACCGGTCCGTTGGCTAACCCGTTAGCCGCCTGGGATCGCGTAGCCAACTGTATGGAGACCAACGACGCGATCAACTGCTCTACAGACTTAATTGGATCATCAGGTACTTGCTGGGACTCATTGATCTTTCCTGCGTTTGAAGGCACTGTGCCTTCCGAATGAACGCCTGCTGCGATGGGCGGCGTTGCAATCGACAATGGCAGAGCCTTGACTATCTGTTGGACTGCCGAAATTGCGTCGGCCGAACTCGGCAACAAACAAGATCCGCCCGCCACTTGCAAAACAGCGACGGATGGTCCCGCGGTTGAGCTTTGAACCGGCCAATCGATGGGTTGAGGGTCTGCTCTCGCGAAGCCTGGGGCGGTCGTGACGGAGAGCACTTCGGTCCTCGGTGCCGCCATAGGAAGTGGAGCGACCGACCCCGGCACCAAACCAAGTGCGCCCACTAGTTGCAAAACAGCTTCGGGCGAACCCTGTGTTGGCATTTGATTAATTAGTAATGTCGGATTTTCATCGCTTTCCAGGGATTGGCTACCAAATAGTGTTCTTATCGCTTCTTCGTCCAAACCCTGAGAACGCGCAAACGATGCCACGCTGACAATATCTGGCAATGGAGCGTCGGCCGTGATCAGGTTAATTTTTGGTCCCAATGAAACCAACTGCAAATCGACCTGAAAGGTCACAGGTGCGGCAAACTCTTGCCGCACCTGTGCCAGCATTTGCCCATTAAACAAATCCGCAAAGTCGGTATTTCCAGGTGGCACGGTGGCCACTGGTGCTACAGGTGCAAGTCGCTCCCAGGAGGAAGGCGATTGATTGGCAATCGAAAATAATTGATTTGCATCCACGGTTGTCTGGCCTTCAAGGTGTCACCGAAATGGCAACTCCCACTCACCACGCAAGAACCGTGACGGGACAACTTTTGCCGCTGCTTCAGTGCCGACCTGAGGAGCGTCGACCCAAGTGTCAAGAATCCATGGCATGGACTTTGCATTGATCCCCTTGCAGATTCACGATCAACACTGTTATCAAGGCTCGGAGCCAACCCGAACGTTCATGTCTACCCTGGCACTGTCATCAATTCGACATCACATGTCGAAATTCAACTACACGGACCTGAGTATTCCCGCTCTGGTGTTGTTGATCATGGGCATGTTGGTCTTGCCCTTGCCACCGTTTTTGCTGGATGTACTGTTCACCTTCAACATTACCTCGAGCGTCTTGATCATCATGATCGCTATCGGCACCCGTAAGCCTTTGGAGTTTTCGTCTTTCCCGTCAGTTCTTCTATTCGCCACCATGCTGCGACTGGCTCTCAACGTGGCGTCGACACGAATCATTTTGGTTAACGGGCACGAAGGGCACGAATCTGCAGGCAAAGTAGTTGCCGCCTTCGGCGAGTTCGTGATCAGTGGCAACTACGTGGTCGGATTCATCATTTTCTCGATATTGATGATTGTCAATTTTGTGGTGGTGACCAAGGGAGCCGGACGGGTCTCAGAGGTGAATGCACGCTTTACTCTTGACTCAATGCCGGGCAAACAGATGGCAATTGATGCCGATCTGAATGCCGGGGTAATTGATCAGGACACTGCCAAGCAGCGGCGAGCCGAACTTGCCCAAGAATCAGATTTTTTTGGCTCAATGGATGGTGCCTCCAAGTTCGTTAGTGGCGATGCAATTGCCGGCCTGCTAATCTTGATCATCAACCTGGTCGGTGGACTTGCGGTTGGCATTGGCCAACATGGCCTGTCGCTTAGCGAGGCCGGGCGAATCTATTCCCTGCTGACAATTGGCGACGGTCTCGTCGCGCAAATTCCGTCTTTGTTGCTGTCTTTGGCAACAGCCATCGTTGTCACGCGCGTTACCACTTCCGAGTCAATGACGGAGCAAGCGGGAAATCAGTTGGGAAATCCTTCAGCGCTTTTTGTAACTTCCAGCATCATTGCGATTCTTGGTCTGGTTCCAGGGATGCCGCATTTGGTATTTGTTACCCTGGCGGCGGGGGCTGCGGGCTTGGGTTTTATAGTTCTTCGAAAGCAAGCTGGGTTAAACGTGCCAAGCGCGGCAGAGACAGCTGCCAGTATTGCGCTTGAACAGCCAAAAGATCTGGAGTGGGAAGATCTTGATCAGGTTGATTTGGTCGGACTTGAAATTGGATACGGCTTGATTCCCTTGGTAAATCCTGAAACTGGGGGTCAATTGATGACCCGCGTTAAAGGCGTACGCAAAAAACTGTCGGCCGAGCTTGGCTTTTTAATCCAACCAGTTCGTATCAGAGACGCCCTGAGCATTGATCCGGACAGCTACCACATTGTCCTCAAGGGCGTGATCAGGGGCCGTGGCAAGGTCAAGGTGGGAAAAGAATTGGCGATCAATCCGGGCCAAGTCTATGGTGTTTTGGAAGGAACTCCTACTCAAGAACCGGCTTTTGGTCTTGAAGCAGTATGGATCGAGCCTTCGCAGCGGGACCACGCGCGCACTCTGGGCTATACCGTAGTAGATGCCACCACCGCAGTAGCCACACATTTGAACAAGATCCTTCGAGACAACGCTTCTGACCTGCTCAGCCATGACGAGGTTCAACAACTGCTCGACAAATTGTCCAGCAAATCACCGAAGCTGGTTGAGGATCTGATCCCCGGCAAGCTTTCTCTGGGGGTTCTTACCCGTACTCTACAAAATCTCCTCAGCGACTCAGTTTCAATTCGCGACATGCGCACCATCGTTGAAACTCTCTCTGAAGTTAGCGCCCGCACGCAAGACCCAGAACAACTGACGTCACTGGTCCGTCCCCGCTTAGGCAGAATGATCATGCAAGGGTTGGTGGATGAAAAAAACATCCTTTCGGTCATGACGTTGGACCCAGCACTTGAGCAGATCTTGCACAACGTACTGCAACAAAACGCAAACGTGCCGGGGCAGAGCATCGTGATGGAACCGGGCTTGGCTGAACGACTGTTCGGTGCACTGCGTGAAGGCACGAAGGCAGTCGAAAACCTCGGGCAATCTGCGGTGCTGGTGGTTTCACCCGCGATCCGTCCTTGGCTTTCCAAAGCCGTTCGGTACCGGGTGAACGAGTTGATGATTCTTTCGTACAGCGAGATCCCCGATGACCAAGCCGTCAAGGTGATCCACACCGTGCACGCCGAACCTAAGAGCAAATCCTAACCCCTAAAAAAGAGATTCATTTCATGGAACTCCAGAGAATCTTGGCGTCTGACTCACGCAGTGCCACTGACAAAGCGACGACCCTGTTTGGTCAAAATGTATTGGTTATTTCAAACCACAAAGTCAATGGACAGACCGAGTTGGTAATAGCTGTTGACCTGGAGGATCAGTTGTCACTTGTGCGCAAGGACCTGGCGGTCCACGGGCAAACCGATTTTGGAAGTCAGCTTGCTCGGTCTAAGCAACCAGCAAGCGCAGGCAAGGCCCAACGGACGCAGGAACCCGTTTGGCATTCCAGTGACGATGAACGCGAATATCTGCGCAGCCGAGAAATCGTCGATCTGGTGCGAGACGAATTTGCCGCGATGCGACGGGAGTTCAATCTCGCTCAGCAAACAACGGCTTGGCAGGCAAGCCTGACACCGGCCGCAGAGTTGGTCCCACTATTTACAGCGCTCTCTGAGGCAGGAATGCCCACCGGCCTTCGAACGCTTCTGCTGGACACCATAAAAAACATGCCCAATGAGCAGGATGCACTTCTTGCCATTCAAGATCAGCTCAACCATTGCCTCGCAAGGCCCTCTGCCCCGATGCCCCAAAAGGGAGTCCATCTCATCGCGGGTCCAACGGGTTCAGGCAAAACCGTAATGGCAGCCCGCATTGCCAACGATGCGGCCTCCAAGATGTGCCCTAAGAATGTAGCCATCATCAGCTATCAGGATCTGCGCTACGGCGCATGGAGCCAAACCCAGATGCTATCGGCCCAGATAGGGTTGGATTGCTTTCGCGCCGATGATCCAGCCACATTGAGGCTCCTGTTAAATGAGTTATCCCAGCGCAGTTTGATCTTAGTAGACACCCCCGGGGTCCAGATGGGCACCAGAATTTCAGAAGTTCTGAGCATATGCCCAAATTGCATTTGTCACGCCGTCATGCCTGCCGACTCATCATCGGCAGCATTAAGGCGCGTGCTCCAAACATCTTCAGTTGAGTGGCATTCTTTGATGGTAAGTAAGCTTGATGAGTCTTTGCAACCATGGCCTCTACTGGAGTTTATGTGCCATAATTCCGTGAGGATATCAGCAGGAAGTGATGGCGATCACATTACCAACTTGAAGCACGATCTCACTACCAATTCGTTGCTTTGCAAGGCTATCGCAAACATCTCGCATGTGGCTCCTCAACCAATGCCCGTCAACGTTGACCTTCCGGTCGAGGTAGCGCCGTCCAAGAGAGTCTTCAAATCGAGCAACCCAAGAGGTATTCGTGGGCCATTCAACTGAAACAAGCCGAAGTTAGACACATGAAAAAGCCTTTGCGCACAGAAGTCATAGGCATAGCCAGTGGCAAAGGTGGAGTAGGAAAGACCACGGTCGCAGTTAACCTTGCTATTGCGCTGCGGCTCAAGGGCTACCGCGTCATGCTGTTCGATGCGGATTTAGGGTTGGCCAATGCCCAAATCGCGATGGGCTGTGCCTGTCCCTACAACTTGGGTCATTTTCTAAGCGGACAAAAAAGCCTGCAGGACATTACCGTAACTTCACGCCATGGCGTGTTGCTGATCCCCGGCTCGTCTGGGGCCATGGAAATGGCTGCGTTATCGGAATTGCAGGCATCGAGAATCGTTCAGGCCTTTAGCGCCCTGGAAGATGACCTTGACTTTCTGATCGTTGACATGGCTGCCGGGATTTCACCGTCCGTACTGTCATTTATGGCTGCCTGCCAACGCCGCTACATTGTGGTGCGCGATGACCCGTCCTCCATAGCGGATGCCTACGGGACAATCAAAGTGCTTATTCAGAACTATGAACTGAATGAGATATACCTGATACCCAATTCAGTGCCGAGCCAGTCGGAAGGCCAGGGATTATTCAAACGCGTCAACAATGTTTGTGCACAGTTTCTTAACTACACCACACGGTATTTGGGGTCGATAGAGCACGACGAACTGATACTGGCTGCCCACAAGCGATACGAACCAGTCATGGAGTTTGCCCCTCGAAGTGGCGCGGCACGTGATTTCAATCGGCTAGCGGATTCGAGTTGCGGTTTACCAGACATCAATCAACTGTCTGGTGGAATGCAGTTTTTTGTCGAGCGGTTGGTGAGGTTCAGGGCATAGAGCGCGCCATGGGAATGTCCACTCGCCTTTATGAAGATGTTCACGACAACAGTGAAGCACTGGTATTGGCACACTTGGGGATGGTCAAACGCGTCGCGTTGCATCTCAAGGTCAGGATTCCGCCCTTCATGGAACTTGACGAACTGATACAAGTTGGAATGATTGGCTTGCTGGAAGCAGCAAGAGCCTATATCCCCGCCAAGGGGATCGACTTTGAGAATTTTGCGCTGAGCCGGATACGCGGGTCAATCCTCGATGAAGTTCGACAACTTTCGTTTCTTCCGCGTTCGGCGACAGCCTTCAACAAATCTGAAAATCAGGCCAAAATTCATCTCTCGTCAGTGCTCGGACGGACGCCAACTCAGAGCGAACTAGCTGAGCACATGGGCGATGACCTGGAAGTTTTCCAAAAGAAAAGGGGCAAGGCCAAACGGTTCGAAACGTTTTCGATGGAGGTCATGGCGGATGAGGTTATGGGCATCGCAGATGATGCCTCAAGGCAACCCGAAGTCATCTTCGAACATAAAGAGTTCATGCAAGCGGTCACCAACGCCATCGAAGAGTTGCCTGAGCGAGAACATCTGCTGATCTCCCTTTACTATGTTGATGAACTCAACCTCAAAGAAATTGGAGAAACCCTTGGTGTCACCGAATCCAGGGTCAGTCAACTCCTATCTGCTACGGTTAAAAAGCTACGTAGCAACCTGCAAATCAACGAAATCCCAACTTCGAAGTCAAGAATTTTAAAGAACTGACATCAAGTTTTTCCTTGTTTTGGTCAGTTGACTCAAGTTTCCTGCGGTCGGTCCGAATCCTGTCATGTACAGAAATTCAGCAGGAGCAAAAAATCATGCGTGTTCTCTTTAAAGCTATGGAATCTTATGGCGCCGACAATTTGGCATCACAAGCGGCCGTTGCCAACCGTGTTGACCTGATTCAAATCCTTTTCGACGGGCTAATTGAAAGCCTGTGCGCTGCACAGGGGCACCTGCAGCGCGGAGCGATTCAGGAAAAATGCAAATGCCTTTCACGCGCAAGCCGCATTGTTGTTGGCTTGCAAAGCTCTCTCGACTTTGAAAAAGGTGGCGAACTGGCGCAGAACCTAAATGAACTATACAGCTATATAACGCGTCGGTTGCTGTATGCAAACGCACAAAATGATCTGCAAGCGGTCATAGAAGTTCATGGTCTGATGAGTGATATTCGCCAAGCATGGCAGGAATATCCGTTACTGCTTCCACAGCAGACCATCGCTGCTCTGCATTGAATCAGCACGATTACAGACCGGTGCTACCAAGTCTGATCTAGGCCTTCGTCAACCCATTTTGGATCCATCATGTTCGGCATCATAGGCTTGGTAATTTTGTTTGGCTGTGTTTTTGGCGGCTACATCATGGGCGGCGGCTCCATGGCACCCATTATTCACGCAGCACCAATCGAAGGTCTGGTGATCGTGGGCGCTGGGGTGGGTGGCTTGTTGATTGGCAATAGCGTGCAAGTTATCAAAGGGGCCTTGGGCGGGATTGGAAAAACGTTTTCGGGTCCAAAGTACAAGAAACAAGATTATCTGAACGTCATATTCTGCGTTTCGAAGGTGATGAAAACCCTCAAGAGCGAGGGTGCAGTGGCGCTCGAGGCGCACATTGAGACCCCGGATTCAAGCGCCATCTTCAGCGAGTACCCAAAACTCCTCAAAGACCACGCACTGTTGCACCTCATCACGGACACGGTCCGCCTGATGGTGGTATCCCAGGGTACTTTGAGTCCCTATGCGGTTGAGGAAGTCATGGAAAACTCGATCAAGACGCATCACCACGAAGAACTTAAAAATGCCGATGCTTTGGCAACGCTGGCCGGCGCATTGCCGGCTCTGGGCATTGTGGCCTGCGTGCTGGGCGTAGTGAAAACGATGGCCGCCATTGATCAGCCTCCTGCAATTTTGGGTGGACTGGTCGGTGCCGCACTGGTGGGTACTTTTCTGGGGGTTTTCCTGGCTTATGGTCTGGTCGAGCCCTGGGCCAAGCGTCTTAGTCAAATCATTGAAGACGAAGCAGCGATTTATGGCGTGGTAAAACAAATCATCATCGGAACCATGCACGGGCATCCCATGCCACTGATTCTCGAGGCAGCACGCGTTGGCATCAGCCATCACAACCAGCCGAGCTTTGCCGAAGTCTTTGACGGTTTACGCGGTAAGTGACAATGGCCGATTCGGAAGAATCCAAACCAACCTCGACCGAGGTCATACCCGCAGGCGAGGTTGCAGCATCAGGTGACTCGCCTGCGGCGCCTGCGGTTCTGGCACCCATCATCATTATCAAGAAGATCCAGCCCGGGCACGCTGGAGCCCACGGTGGCGCCTGGAAGATCGCACTGGCTGACATGATGACAGCCATGATGGCCTTTTTCTTGCTCATGTGGATTCTGGGGGCAACCAATGAATCACAGAGAAAAAGCATAGCAGATTACTTCAAGCCGACGTCGCACAGCGAAGTCACAATGGGAAAGCTGGCCGGGTCGAACGGAATCATGGGGGGAAAGTCAATCATCGATACTGACGGATTTCCCTATACCGCGAGGCAAACAGCCCCGCTCCAGCGCCTGACCCCCCGATCGGAGGGCGGTCCAACCGAAAACGATCCATCTCCCAACAGTGAAAACGCGCGAGACTCGGACCAAATCAGTCAAACTCAAAAGCGCAAGATTATCGAAGAGGCTGACCAAAGCAATTTTGACAAGCTCGAAAAAGAAGTTCGCGAACATCTTGCTCAGACCCCCAACCTTCAGAAGATACAGGACCAGATTCAGTTTGTGCGCGAAAAAGAGGGGCTGCGCATCGAGATCATCGACAAAGCAGATTTTGCGATGTTCGCACTCGGAACCAGTCAACTCGAACCCCGCGCTCGAGCATTGATAGAAGAAGTCTCACGCTCCCTGTCCTCCATGCCCAACAAGCTCAGCGTACGTGGGCATACCGACAGTCTGGCATTCACCGGTTCGGTAAATCGCAATAACTGGTCGCTGTCTACGGAGCGTGCCGAGTCGACGCGTGCCTTGCTGGAGCGCAGCGGTGTGGGTTCGACACGTTTTTCGCACATTGAGGGAGTTGCAGACACCGCGCCGTACAACCCGAACGACCCCAAAGATCCTCGGAACCGCCGCATCAATATCACGGTACGGTACCGAGAGTGACCGGCACACGTCAATCAACTGGAGATTTCTCATGGATGATTTAATGACGGCCCCGTCGGCAAAGGACCCGATAGTCACTTTTCCTGACATTATTTTTTTGGCCTTTCTTGTCTTTTCAATGCTTAGCGTCGCCTGGGTCGGGCGTCTGGCCTACCAAGAAGGTATGAACAATGAAATAACAAAACGCAACGGGGAGCTTTGGACCAAATGGTTCACCCAGGCCGGCCTTGATCGTGGGAACGACTCCTATGAACCTGCTCCCTGCACCGCTGGCACTGTGCAGGGTGTGATGGCGGTGGCACCTGAAGCAACACCGGTCGGTCCAGATTCAGCGTCCAGTTCAGAAGGCATACATATACTCAAATCGGACCCGCCAATGCCGGCCCCCTCCGGCACCCCTCTAGTGACGCCAGTGCGACGGACCTGGGGTCCTTGTCTTAAAGCCCTGACCGCCCAAGGTGGACCGCTAGCAGCCACGGTCAATCCCTTTACCAGGAAACCGCTTGCTTTGGTGGTGAAGTGTGACATGGCGGACCGTCGTCTTGCGGGCGGTCTGATGCTGGAAAAAATTCAAGTGACACCACCCGGCTCGGCCATACCAACCATCAATTCACCCCTGATCGAATCCGATCCAATCGACCAGAAGATGCAAGTCCGAATCACGGTATGTGACAAGGGTGCGTATCCGATCCGCATTGCTGAACTCGAATTCTGAGGAAGTACCATGGAACCCGTCAATGGCATCCCGAAAAATCATGGCAATGACCGCGACCAGGCACTTTGGCAGCATCGACTTGCCAGTGGCGCCCCGGAGATTCATGGCTACAACCGCCACGCCGATATTGCGCAAGCGCTGCCGATGCGCAAGTGGATTTACAGTTGGCTGCTGGATCCGAACATACCGGGCAACTATCAAAAAGACATTGACCGCTGGATCGCCATCCTGATTGTTTCAAATCTATTCGTGCTTCTGTTCGAACACATTCCATCAATCTATGACCCAAATAAAGTTCTATTCCATGCCTTCGATATTTTCTCGATGGTCATCTTTACGGTCGAGTATTTCTTAAGGTTTTACCTGGCGCCTGAAGACCATGAATTCAACTGCAAGGGCAACGGCTATGCCCATTTTCGTTACGTCTCCAGTCCCTTTGCCATCATCGATTTTCTGGCCGTAGCGCCGTTTTACCTACAGGCATTCATTCCAGTCGATCTGCGCATGTTGCGATTCTTGCGCTTACTTAGAATCTTGAAGCTGTTTCGTGTATTGATACCCGCTGTCAAAGGGTTTGTAATTGCCAATCGGGGACGATCCTTCCGCAAGAAAATACATGCCCTCGTGTTCCCAAGTGAATTCGGTGGCAACCTGCACACCCTCTTTGACACCTTTATCGCCATATGGGTGGTTATATCGGTGGTCGCCGTGGTACTTGAATCGGTCCAGGGCATTCATTATCTTCTCAACATTGAATTCATCATCCTCGACGCCGTAGCGGTTGCCATTTTTACGCTCGAATATTGCATGCGACTGTATTGCTGCGTTGAAGAACCACGCTATCGGCATGCGGTATTGGGGCGCTTCAAGCAGGCCAAGGAGACATCCTCGGTCATCGACTTTCTGGCCATCCTGCCGTTCTTTTTGGAGGCATTCCTCCACCATTTGTTCGACTTGCGATTTTTGCGGGTATTCCGACTGCTACGCTTGCTCAAACTGACGCGCTACACCGGCGCCACTAAAACACTGACCAAAGTCATCGCCCGTGAGTGGCCGGTGCTCGCCGCCTCGGCTTTTGTCATGCTGCTACTGGTGGTGTTAACAGCCAGTCTCGGCTACTTGTTTGAACATGAAGCGCAACCTGAGAAATTTGAAAACATACCGCAATCAATTTACTGGGCGGTCATTACCCTGGCCTCGGTTGGCTACGGCGATATTTCGCCCATCACGCCGATGGGCCGCGTCATGACCATCATCCTCGCGCTATTGGGAATCGGCATTTTTGCGATCCCGGCAGCCCTGCTATCGTCTGCATTCAGCGACCAATTACGCATCGAACGCGAAGGCCTCAAGGAAAATATTTATGCCATGATGGGCGATGGTGTCATTTCCACCGAAGAGGTCGCAATCATCAACGCCGAGGCCAAGCGCCTTCACCTGAGCGAAGAGGAAGTGCATCGAATGATCGAAAAAGTGAAACGAGAAAGGGAATTGAAGGAAGATATCACCGTGCTTCCTCTTCACATCATTGCGTCCATACCGGAGCATGCCGTCGAGCACTTCAAGGTTCTGCTGTCGCAGATTCGTCAACTTGGCCTTATGACGGATGCTGAAAAATTCGAACCAGCGGCGTTGAAAAATGATCGACTGACGGGAACAGAAATTGCGTTATGGCGACAGATTCAGGGAAAAATATCCTCGCATTCCTGACGCAGTAAATGCATTCACCTTAAATAGGAAAGATTGTCGGGGGACAAATGAAAAATGTTTGGCTGGCGCTAATGTTCGCCGTTGCCTCTAGCCCCAGTTGGGCTGCGTGGGTCGAGATTGGCACGAATGAAAGCGGCACTTTTTACGTTGACCCGCCGAGCATGCAAAGATCGGGTGACACGGTAAAAATGTGGTATTTGGTCGACTTCAAACGCGCTCAAATGGACAGCAATACAAAACCATTTTTGTCATCAAAGGACCATAGTGAGTACGACTGCCAACAAGAACGCTCGCGAACCGTGTACTACAACAACTACAGCGAAACAATGGGGCGGGGGAGGATCACTTTTACTCTCAAAGATCCTCTTCAATGGCGACCCGCGACCTCGGGCACGATAGCCGCATCGCTTCTAAAGATTGCCTGTAGCACAAAGTAGCGGTATCAGGCCTAGTCCCGGACTAGATGCGACCCATAGGCGCAGGCAATTGGGACTTAAAAAAGCCAGTCAATTGCAACCCTGAAATTTTCGCTGTTGACAACCCAGAGCCATCTTTTTCGCCAACGAAAACTGCTCCAAATTTAGTGACTTTTCGGCCAGATCACGAACCCCCGCAGCCTCTGGGTGACCAGCAATAGCTGCAAGGTAGCCCCACATGTACGATCGAACAAAGTCGCGCGGCACACCCTGCCCATTTGCGTACATGAATCCCAATTTATATTGCGCCTTGATTTCACCCTGCGCTGCCGCAAGTCGGTACCACTTGACAGCAGTAGAGTAGTCCTGTGGAACACCCTGCCCTTGCGCATACATCGAACCAAGAATGGATTGACCCGCACGATCCCCGCGCTCAGCGACAATACGCCATTTTCGAACGGCGGTGATGTAATCCTGTCGTTCATAGGCGGCATAGCCATCCTCCCATTCACCCGCCCAGACCACGCTGGTAGTCGCTGGTATCAAAAACGCCAATGCAAATAACAGATTCGTCATCTCAAAAAGGTGCTTTCGTCAACTTCCCGCAATATCCCTTGATAATTTCAATCTTTCGTCCATCCTTCACCGTCAGCGATTGAAGAAACTCACCAGTGTCACGGTCTAGCGTAAACTGTTCGCTGGTGACCATGGTACCGAAACGTTCAAACATGGCTGGTCGACTGACAATTGCCTTGTTCCCATTGACCACCAGTGCCCCTTTGCGCGACTCGGAAATTGAAAACACACCCTGATACCAGCCGGCCATATTCTTGTAGTCCACACCAGCGGCCACTAACTCCTTGTACACTTTGTGAGGAGCATCCAGATCATTACCAGGCATTGAGTAATTTGCTTCGCAAATGAGTGTTACATCCTCCATGGACCGTTGCGTTTTGTTGATCTTGAGCCGTTCTTCGGCAGACTGCGAAGTTGAGTTATCAAAATTGACCCACCCATTGGCATAGCCCAGCCAACCAGCCGCAACAAACACCGTTGTGACTCCGAGTATGGAAATCAATGCGATTCGCGGCGTCTCGGCTTTTTGCATGATGGTTTATTCTCTTGCAGACAATCGCTGATGATATGACAAATAGTTCAACAGTGAAACATCTGATTTGCAAATGCTCCGTGCCGACGGCAACCGTTGAAAAATTGCGCAAGCATTCGAACCTAAAACCGTGATAATCGAACTTTTCCCCAGAGTTCCGAAAAACTCAACAAGGCAACGCAATCACCATCGACTCAAACATGCAACTAAGTTAGCGACGTCGCGCTGAAGCTTGTATTGAACAAAATGAACGATCAGACCTGCAATCAAATTCAGGCTCCCTTGCGCCCCAAAATTCTTATCGCTGATGACGGCGCCTATATTCGACGCCTTCTGAGCATCCCCTTAGGAAAAAAGTACGAAATTATTGAAGCCGACAGCGGCGCTGCTGCCCTGGGTTTTATTGAGCTTCACAAACCCAAACTTGTGCTGATGGACATCATGATGCCCGGTGTAATGAATGGATTGCAGGTACTCGATATCATCAAGGCCGACCCAAGATTCAAGGATATTTTTGTCGGGCTGATGACTGCGCGTGGTCAAATAAAAGACGGCGCTATTGCAAAAAAACGTGGAGCCGATGCGTACTTCGTGAAACCGTTTAGTCCAGCTGACGTTGTTGCCTGGGTCGATAGCATGCTGCACTCCACGCTGCAGTAATTCACAGCTTGGCAGCAACCCAGCCCTGCACGCTGGCCAAGGCAACGGCCAGTTTGGCGGGCTCAGTGCCACCGGCCATGGCCATGTCGGCCTTGCCGCCGCCCTTGCCGCCCACTTGCGCGGCGATGAAGTTGACCAACTCGCCGGCCTTGACCCGGCCGGTAGTGTCGGGGGTTACGCCGACGGCGATTTGCACCTTTTCGCCGTCCACCACGCCCAGCACAATGACCGCGGTTTTGAGCTTGTCCTTGAGCTTGTCCATGGTGTCGCGCAGGGTTTTGACATCGGCACCATCGAGCCTGGCCACCAGCAGCTTGACGCCGCCCAGGTCAATCGCCTGGCTGAGCATTTCGTCGCCCTGCGCGGAGGCCAGCTTGCCCTTGAGAGCCGCCACTTCCTTTTCCAGCGCCTTGACATGGTCCAACACATGGCCCAGCTTGCCCGTCAACTCGGCCACCGGGGCTTTGAGCGTGTGTGCTGCCGCGCCCAGGGTGTCTTCCAGGTTCTGAAGATAGGCCAGCGCGTTCTGACCGGTGACAGCCTCGATACGGCGCACGCCTGCGGCCACGCCGCTCTCGCCCACCACCTTGAAAATACCGATGTCGCCGGTGCGGTGCACATGGATACCACCGCACAACTCGCGACTGGTACCAATGTCGAGCACCCGCACCGTCTCACCATATTTCTCGCCAAACAGCATCATGGCACCGGTTTTTTGGGCCGATTCGATATCCATCACCCGGGCCTGGGTTGCCGTGTTTTTCAGGATTTCAGCATTGACACGGAATTCGATTTCGTGGATCTGCTCATCCGTCACCGGCGCATTGTGGGCAAAGTCAAAGCGTGTGCGCTCCGGCGTAACCAGGCTGCCCTTTTGCTGCACATGATCGCCCAGCACTTCACGCAGGGCCTTGTGCATCAGGTGCGTGGCCGAGTGGTTGCGCGTGATGGAGGCGCGCAAGGGCGCATCCACATGGGCGTTCACCAGGTCGCCGACCTTGAGGCTGCCGGTAGTGACCGACCCATGATGGCCATACACATCGGACCTGATTTTTTGGGTATCGCCGACCATGAACAGCGCGTGATCACAAAACACCGCACCCACATCACCCACCTGGCCACCACTTTCGGAGTAGAACGGCGTGGAGTCCAACACCACGATGCCAGCTTGCCCCTCGGTCAGTTCTTCAACCGCCACGCCCTGCGCGTACAGCGCCACGATATTGGTCCCGTAGGTCAGGTGGTCGTAGCCGATGAAGGCATTGGAGTGGCCGCTGTAGTCCAGCGCCCTGTCCTGCTTGAACTTGCCCGCCGCGCGCCCTTGCGCCTTCTGCTTATCCATGGCTGCATTGAATCCGTCGGCATCCACCTCAACCCCGTTTTCGCGACACACATCGGCCGACAAATCCAACGGAAAGCCGTAGGTGTCGTGCAGCTTGAACGCCACATCGCCCGGCAAGACCTTGACATCACCGGCCAGTGCCGCGTCCAGGATCTCCATGCCGGTGGCCAGTGTCTCAAAAAAGCGCTCCTCTTCAATCCGCAGCACGTCGGTGATGCGCTGCTGCTGGTTCGCCAGGTGGGGATAGGCCTCACCCATGACGGCCACCAAATCGCCCACCAGTTTGTGGAAGAACGGGGTCTTCTGGCCCAGCTTGTAGCCGTGCCGAATAGCGCGTCGGATGATGCGCCGCTGCACATAGCCGCGCCCTTCGTTGCCGGGCAGCACGCCGTCGCTCACCAGAAAAGCGGTGGCGCGAATGTGGTCGGCAATCACGCGCAAACTTTTGTTTGACAGGTCGGTACAACCGGTTTCACGGGAAGCGGCCTTGATCAGGTGGTCGAAAAGATCAATCTCGTAATTGCTGTGCACATGTTGCAAAATGGCGGCCAGGCGCTCCAGCCCCATGCCGGTGTCCACGCACGGCGCCGGCAACGGCTTGACGGAACCATCCGTCTGCATGTCGAACTGCATGAACACGTTGTTCCAGATCTCGATGTAGCGGTCGCCGTCCTGATCCGGG
>CANNRR010000007.1 GCA_947508055.1 Burkholderiales bacterium | reverse complement strand
GCGTGACCACCATCTATCACCATAGGCGTCAACACGCTGACCGGCCCCTGATAAACACCCGGCGCCAGGCTCAACGTGGCGCCCTTCGGCGTCGCATCAATCAATGCCTGCAAGGATGGTGACCCTACACTGGCAGACGAAATTGCAGCAGAAAATCCGATCAACAACCAGAACAAGGTAGCGCGCAACACGTTCACAGCTTCGTGGTTTTGCGCATCAGAACGACAAACGTCAAAGCAAATGCGTTCATCGACAGTGCGTAGACGACGCTGGGCGCACTCATGGCCGGTTGCTGCAGCCATTGCAGGCAAACGACAATGCCAAGGGCAGAATTCTTCAAACCACATTCAGTGACAACGGCGATGCGATCACGTCGATTCAACCGGGTCACCTGCGACAGTAAATAGGCACCGCCCAGTATGAACAGGTTGAGCACCAGCACAGCAGGCCCCAGCAGCGACAGGTTGTCCTGCAGCACTTGGCGCTGATCCCAGAAGGTGTTGAGCACAATCAGCACGAACAGCGTGGTTGTTATTTTTCCAACGATCGGCTCCGCGCGCATGACATGACTGGCAAGGCGCCAGCGCAAGACCATGCCCACTAAAACCGGAAATGTGGTGAGAATAAAAATGCCCTTGACCATCGCCACAACCGGCAATTGCACGCCCAGTTGACTGGCCATGAAAAACTGAAACGAGACGCCCACGACCAGCGGTAGCGTCAGCACCGCGGCAAGGCTGGTCACCGCCGTTAAGGAAATCGCCAACGCCGTGTCGCCCCTGGCCAAGTGTGTCAACAACCCCGAACTTACGCCACTGGGGCATGCCGCCAGCACCATAAGGCCTACCGCCATCATCGGAGACAGGCCACTCCAGTTCGCCACGGCAAAGCCGGCCAGCGGCACCAAAAGCACCTGCCCAACAAGCCCGACCAACAGCGCTTTGGGGCGCTCGGCAACCTTCCGAAAATCCCCAACGACCAGGGTCAGACCAAGGTAAAACATGATGAACGCCAGAGCTAAAGGCAACAGCGTCTGCACCACATCCGGTCTCACAGAAAAATACCCACGGACAACAAGACACCCAGTATCAAACCCAAGCGTGCGGTGGCACCCAGCAGCGCGTTCAATGCGGCGCCACCCGCGCTGCGTTGCAGGCGCGGCCAGAGCGACCAGGCATAGGGGGCGGACAGGCCAGCGAGCAACACACCCGGGCGCCCATGCGAGGCCAGTACGCCAGCCAACACAACCGGAAGCAGCACCATAGCCGCATAGGCGCGCTGCGAGCCTGCATCGCCCAGACGCGCGGCCAGCGTGCGCCGACCACTGCGCAAGTCGTTCTCCACGTCACGAAAATTATTGACCAACAGCACCGCAGCGGCGGGCAGGCCAACGATGGTGCCACACAGCAGGGCATCGACCAGGGCATCGCCATGCTGCAGCCAGTGGCTGCCCGCCACGGCAACCAGACCGAAAAATACCAGCACAAACACCTCGCCCCATGCAGTGTGCGAAATAGGCCGTTCGCCACCCGAATAGGACCAACCTGCTACCAACGATGCAAGGCCCGCCAACAGAATGGGCCAACCGCCCTGCACCACCAGATAGAAGCCCAGCAACAATGCCAAGGCAAAACTTGACCGGGCGGCTATTCGCACGCGACGCGGCTGAACCCATCCGGCGGCGGTCACGCGCAACGGACCAGCGCGGTCGGGCCGGTCAGTGCCCCGCTCAAAATCAGCGACATCATTGTGCAAATTGGTACCCACCTGTATCAACAGGGCGCAGGCCAGCGTAGCCAATAGCACAGGCCACAATGGCGCTGCACCGTCAGACCAGGCCAGGGCTGAACCCAACACCACAGGTGTCGCGGCGATGCTCAGTGTGCGAGGGCGGATGGCCGTCCACCAGACGACAAGGCTCTGGCCAGGGCTGGACAACAAACCGGATGGGCGGTCAGTCTTCATGGGGACGGACACCAAAATGCAAGCAGGCAATTCCAAAGGACAAATTTTCCCATCGGATGTCAGCAAAGCCCGCGGCACGCATCAGGTCAGCAAAACCTTGCTGGGTGGGGAAGCGCCGAATGGATTCGACCAGGTATTGATAGGCCATTGGCTCCCCCGCAACAGCAGCCCCTAAGCGCGGAATGACCAGAAAGGAATACAAGTTGTAGAACGGCGCCAGCCAAAAAGCAGGTTGCGAAAATTCGAGACAAACAAAACGTCCGCCGGGCTTGAGGACGCGCAAAGCCTCGGACAAGGCTTTCTCCAGATGGGTTGCATTACGCAAGCCGAAGGAGACGGTCAGCAAATCGACACTGGCATCAGCCACTGGTAAATTTTCGGCCTCACCAGCCAGCCACTGCAATTGCGTGCCACCTTTGCGCTGCTGACCCACTTCCATCATGGCCAAACTGGGGTCACACACCGTTACATCGCGCCCGGGCCCCAACAGGAGTCGCGCAACATCGCCCGTGCCGCCAGCCAGATCGACCACCCGCCCCTGCACATGCCCCACGCGCCGGGCCAGTGTGCGTTTCCAAAGCCGGTGAATGCCCATGCTCATCAGGTCGTTCATCAGGTCATAGCGCCGCGCCACCACAGTAAAAACGATGCGAATACGCTCACGTCTTTGCGCCTGATTGACCGCCTCACGGCCAAAACTGTGATTAATGTCATGTTCGGTCGTCATGGCGCCTGCTTGGGTTCGAGCATTGGCCTCAAAACCAGTTGAACCGCAGCGTCCAGTTTCTCACGCGACAGGGCGCCCACATGGCTGCTGACGATGGTGCCCTGGCTATTGATGACCACAGTGAACGGCAGCACCGACTTGCTATTACCCAGGGCCTGCATCAATGCTAAGCCTGGCTCCTTGGTTAAAAAAACAGGATAGTTAACGTCGTAGGCAAAGGCAAAATCGCGCACAGTAGGGGCATTGTTTTCCAGATTAAGACCGAGCACCTCGACCCCAGTATTGCGTTTTTGCAAACTGACCAGTTCTGGAATTTCGACCTTGCAAGGACCACACCAGCGTGCCCAGAAATTAACAATCAACGGCTTTCCGCGGTATTTGGACAGGGTCACTGCCTGACTATCCAGATCAATCAAAGAGGCTGCAAACAACACGGCACTGTCGGGGGTGCTGGCTGCCACTGCATTGTTACCCGCAACGACGACATGCCCCGCCAAAAAAACCAGAATAGCAAGCAGGCGCGGGCCTCGTAGCCAACCCGCGGGAAGACCAGTCACGGCAAATCTCCGCGTCTGAAAAACACAAACCCCGCGACGGCTGACGCTATGCCCAAAGCGAGTGGATAGGCCAGGGCGAAAATCTTGTACCCCAACACGCCAAAGGTATCCAGAATCACAAAGGCCGACGGACCCAAGACGATAAGTTGCGGGTCAAACAGCGCCAACGCAGCGGTCCGGAACACCTGCAGCGGATTGGCCAGCGCCATCATGACGGCTATCTCGGGTGCCACCTTACCCTGAATCATGACGCCCAGCAGAATCAGATCGAGGAACAGCAGAAACGTGAGCCAGACCATGAAGGCCGCACCCTGTGCCATATCGGTACTGCGGGCCAGCGAGGAAATCAACATGCCAATACCCAAGAAGCAGGCCGCCATGACCGCAAGCAAGGCGGTGTAGTAACCAAAAATGCCCCAGGGTACCGGAATGCCTCGCACCAGAGCGATCACGACGGCCATCAGCATGGCACCGAACACGGGAAGGAAAATGACAAGGTAGCGCCCCAAGATCTTGCCCCAAAACCAGGCCCCCAGTGACACGGGCAGGGACAGCAGGTACTCAAAAACACCGGCCTCCCGGTCACCCGCCACCGAGCGCACGGTGGTTATCAGCACAAAGATGGGCAAGATGGCCATGGTCAGTTGGATATAGGTCACGAGCAGCCGCGACAGACCAATGAAGCCCAGCACGCGTGACTCAGTCAAACCGAACAGGAACAGCAAAGCCACTATCCCGCCGAAAACCAGTGTGTAAATAAGGAACCAGCGTGCACGCAAAGACTCCGCCATATCGAGTTTGGCCGTTAGCCAGAGTTGTTTCATCGTGTCAGATCTTCGTTCATTTCGAAAGTACAGAGGCGGCAGATGCCGTCTTGACGCTGCCCGGATGGCAATTGGCTGGCCAGGTCGCAGAGGTTTTCTGTCCCATGGCGTCAAAAGAAATACTGTCGCTCTGTCGCTGCGCGTAGGCTGCGTAGTTGTAACCCATGGGCGACGTCTTGCCGCCGACATAGTGCGCGGTGGTTGCTTCCAGCCAGTTCTTGCCCGCGCTGGCAAACTCCGCTACCCAGATGCGGGTTGTGGCATCCGCCATCCACGGGTACTCTTTGCCTTTTTCAGCCAGCCATGTGGCAGCGCAACCAATGTCGTCAAATTTGAAGACAGTGTCTTTAGGGCCGCCGCGGATCTGGCAGGCAAAGCGGCGGTCAGAAATTGCCATTCGGCAACGGGTACAGACATCGCGGTCCCACTTGAACACCGCCATGGCATTGGGCATGTCCTTGTCCTCGCCGCACGCAGTGAGCAGGACAGACGCCATGGGTGTCAACGCAAATCCGTAGACCAGTATGTGGCGTCGTCTCATAACTCGATTTCAGTCATGGAAACGTGGTTAACGACCGACACGTAGCGCGACACCATCCCCAAAAAGCGCAACCGGTCCGGCCCTGCAACCAGACCCTCCCACTCGGTGAGGTCTGCATCAAGTGCTTGAAAGTCCCACAGACCCAGCGCTTTGTTCAATGCCGGTTCCTGGCGCTTGCTAGTGACCCTCGCACGCAGCATGCCAGTTAGCGCAACATCGTCAGACACTGACTCGTCCAGCACAACGTTTCCCATATCAAGCTCCACCACGCGACTGACCAGTGAAGAGACTTCATTGATTCGGTGACTGGAAATGAGCATGGTCGCACTGCTCGCGCGCTCGGCCAGCAATTCAAAGAAGATCTTGCGAGCTTGGGGGTCAAGGTTGGCCGCTGGCTCATCCATGACCAGCACTTTGGCGTCACGCCCCAGTGCAATGGCAATCAACAGTTTTTGCTTCATACCGCCCGAAAGTTTGACAAAGGGGCGTGCCAGGATGCCGCTCAAATCCAGCCCCAAACGGTCTGCAATTTCGTGTATGCGTTGCGGCGCAGTGCCGCACAGTGCAGCTGAGAATTCAATCAACTGACCCACCGGCATTTTGAGAGGCGGGGGCAACTGCGGCACAAAACCTATCATGCCCAAAACCTCGGTGCGTTGCTGGCGTGGGTTGCGGCCATCAATCTGAACCAGCCCCTCATGAACATACTCGCCCAACAAACAACGAATCAGGGTTGTTTTGCCAGCGCCGTTGGAGCCGATCAGCGCGACACGCTCGCCCAGGCCCACCTGCAGGTTGACGTTGTCGAGAATCCGGGCGCGCCTGAAGGTTTTGGTTAGGTTTTGAAAACGAATCACAATGGCAATAATCTCAGGTGGAACAGCGGCGGCGTATGCCTCATAACAGTTTGGACAGACCCTTGATGTCAAAAGTCAATGAGCCTGTGGGGCAAGTATCCACGCACATACCGCAACGGGTGCAATCTGGGCCCAAGGTCACCTCGGTATCCACTGCACGACCTTTCACAACGGTCTCCAGCACATGCGGCACCAGACAGACTTTACGACAGTCTCCTTCATGAAAGCATCCGTCGAGCTTGTATTTGATACGGACCGGCGACAAGATGCCAACCACACCATACGTCAAACCGATGGGGCAGGCATAGCGGCACCACGCCCGGCGTGAAATCACTATCTCGAAAAGCAACAGGGCGGCCACCCAAAGCAGTGCGACACCCGGCCCATAAATCAGCGCGCGCGACAGAATGCCGGTGGGCGAAATTGCCTCAAAAACGGTATAGCCAGAGCCGAAAGTTGCCAGCGCAAAGATGAGCCAGAAGGCAGTGCGCAACCTGCGGTTCATATTTTGGTCGGTCACAAACTTTTTGCGCGCCAGAAAAAGGTGCAGTTTCTCCGCCCACTCGGCAATCAGGTGGTAGGGACAAACCCACGAACAAAACGTTCGCCCACCCAACAGTATCCAGATCACCAAAACGGTCATGGTACCGATTAGCAAGTTAACAATAATGTGCTTGTGCGCCAGCATCACCTGCAACGCCGAGTTCAGGTCAATCAGGTGAAAACCAATCAATCGAGATGCTGTCAGCGAGCCCTCCAGTATCTGGATATCAAAACCAAAGGAGACAACGAAAAAAAGGTTGATTGCTACCAAGAATGTCCAGCGGCGATTACGCCAGTTGTTGCCATGTGGCGTTTTGTGCGCCAGCATGATGGCGGCACGCACGTCAGTCTTGTTGGCCATGCGCTTTAACTCATGCACTTGTTCCGCGCGCTCGGTGAATTCCAACGGTTTCTTGGGTTCACGACCGAACAATATCCCGATTTGCTCGAAAAAACGCTGGTGGTGCAAATCGCTCATACTTTCCACTCCTCGCGCGCTTCAATCACAATGCAAGCCTGCTCGGTCGGGCACACCATCTCGCACACTCCGCAACCCACACAGGGCTCGTGGACTATGGGTTGATTGCGCCTGTGTCCATCGCTGCCGACGAAGGTTTCAATCGAGATAGCCCCTTTCACCGGACACTCGGACACGCACAAATTGCACTGGGGAACGTCGTAAGGATGGTCCGCTACCGCAATGGGTGTCCAACGGTCCACCGTCATGTACCGCATGCGTCCCTTGAATGACGGCCCTCTGGTTTGACCTTTGAAACCTTTGCCCTGCACCGCCAGACACGACTCCGGCCGAACCAGCCGCGCAATACCCATGCGTTCCTTCAAATTGAGGGTGGGCTCCAGATCCTTCTCTTTGGCAAGTAGAACCGGTTTGGCCGCCAGCAGAGCGCCTGCGCGGACCGGCAGAAATGTCGGTTTGATGTAGGCGAGGGAACCGGTCGGGCAGGCCAAAATGCATTGCACTGCATCGCACGAAAAGTCGCAGGCCTGTTGACGTGCATCGATGTAGGGCACGCCCACGCCAAACCCATCGACCAGGTCTGCTAATTTGATCGCTTGTACGGGGCACACCTGCACACATTGCCCGCATTTGATGCAGGACCCCAATAGGTCCTTCTCGTCCAGCGCGCCGGGCGGGCGCAATCGCTTTCGTTGTCCATATGCCAGTGGCATATAGCCCGACAACGCAGCACCAAAAATGCCACCAGCCAGCAGAACTGTGCGCATCCAGCGGCGCCGGTCTTGTCTGGTCATTTTCGACTTCCCGACTTTTGGGGGCCTGTCTGATTTTGGGGTTTCGCTATCGGTCATCCAAGAACCCAGTTTGGCTTGACGAATTTCGGAATTGAATCTTTCAGCGTCAATTCAGGTGAGGAGAATGGCGCCAGACGTTCGAGAAAATCAAGCAACTCCATTGCCGGGGCGGTCTTGAAAAACCGGGCGATGGGAAGTTCGATCCAGATTTGGTCAGTGTATGCATATAGTTCGTATGGCGTGTCTCCGGTGCCGTTGCCATCACGGTCGAAGCCCTTGTAATCGTCCCAGTAGTTGCCGCTCCATTCGTTGAGGCCGGCCTTTCCGCGCCCGGCCTGCACTACATTGGTCAGGTTTCCTTCAAATATGTTGTCCGTTAAAACGTTGCCCCCGAGTTCACTCGTGAATTGCACGGCAATGCCGTTAAATGCGAACCGGTTGTTCTTCACCCATATCTCGCTATCGGGCTGGAACGGCGACAGATCGGACCCTATGCCAACCGCACAGTAAATGACTTCGTTGCCCTCTATCAAGGTGTTGCTGGCTTCCTTGAAGCCAATCGCCATGCCAGTCGCGCCGGTCGCGTGCGAGATCAGGTTGTGACGCAACACGCCGCCTTCTGTGTACATGAAGTACACGCCCACGGCATTGTCATAAAAGCGGTTGTACTCAACAATGTTGTCTCGGGCGAACATGAAATGAATAGAGTAGCGGCTGCGCGTGCCGACGTTTCGTCGGTAAATGTTGTCGTTGGAGTACCACGCCACCATGTCGCGGGAATCGGATATTTCATTGGCTTCAATCAGATTGCGGTGGCTGTACCACAGGCGCAACCCGTCACCACGCACACCCAAATCAACCGGTTTGGAACGTACCGTGTTTTTGCGAAGGACGTTGTCATTCGACTGTTTCAGGTCGATCCCGAAGAGGCAGTTATCAATGACCAGGTTTTCCAATACGTTTCGATGTCCACGCACGTCCAGGCAGGAGTCGTCTGTGTCATGGGAGTCACCGGAACCCGTCAAATGCAAGCCGCGCAGCACAACGCCATCCGCCTGAAGCGAAAAGACGGTTCCGCGGTCTCCCGAATCAATGGTGACCGAACCTCCACCTTCAATCGTTAACGGCTTGGTCAGTACCACCGGCCCCGCATACGCCCCCGCAGGAGGACGCAAAACGTCACCCGGTTTGGCCGCATCCACCAAGGCCTGAAAGGGTTTTAATCCATGCACCCGCTTGTCACGTTCGTACAACGGAAATGTTGGCTTGGGGCGATCCACTCCTACACGGGGCGCGGTGGAGAGATCAGCAGTCGCGCCCAGAGCGGGGGGTCGATTGGTGTCGTCGTCCGTGTCGGTGGTACGCGCCACCAACAAACTGGTCATACCCAACAACAAGGTGGGCACAATCAACCAACGCTTGACCCCCATGCTATGCCCCAAGTCCCTGATCAGCTTCACGGAACTGGCGCCGACGCAACAGCATGGCCAGCGTCAAACAAACGAAAACCACCATCAACAGGCCATAACCCCAGTATGGATAGGAATAGGTAGAAAATTGAGCCACCTTACCCTCACCAAACAGCGTCGGCATGAACGGCTTGACCGTGAAAGCACCCCACGCATGCATATTGTGGCCAAAGAACCATAGCCAGCCGGCATACTCGATCACAAAATACAGAGGCAGCAAGCTTGGAACGAGTACTAACAACAACACAAATCGCCGAAACTTCGCAACCCCAAATAATACGACCACCATAGCTGCGATGAGGCCACCCATCGCAATCTGGCTGTAGAGCGTGACGTTGTCGCCCCACACTTTGATGCGCGCCGGCTCATTAAAAAACGTAGCAGCCTCGGCCGTATAGTTCTTAACGTGTTCGGCCAAGTGGCCCAATGCAAATTGGTGCACCAGCATCCAGACAGCAACTGCGGTGAAACCACTGCCCAAAACAAGTTGGCGACGCTTTCCCTCCGGGGTAATAAAGCCCAACAGCATTACTGCGAAGAAGCCAAAGAAAAACTTGGCCAGCGGTTTCTCGACCGGTGCGCCGGTGGCAATGGGGAACATGCCAACGTAGTGGTTGATGGTATTCATCTCGTGAACGCAATCCAGACCCGCCGCGCCTCTATTGACGTCCTTTTTGGCGTCCAGAATCGGGTTGTAGCGCTCTGTATCATGCCCCAAGTCGGCCTGCAGTGTTTCTGATCCCATGCGCGTATTGGCACCCACTGCGCTGCATCCATTTTTCACCACGTCAAAGTGAAAATGAATGCGAATTCCGTCTGGAAAGGCGTCTTTTGGATAGTTGGGCGCGGTGAGTGAAACCCACCAGATTGGCGCAAAAAAGGCGCTGATCATGGCCACCAAGGCTACTAGGGTGAGGATGGTGATCAGGCGATTCTGTTTGGTCTGGTCTTGCATGTCTGTGGTTTATTTTTTCTTGACTGGCTTGGCAACGCTCGCCTTGCACATCGAACCTGGCATGACCAGGCTTGACTGGTAAGCAGAAATGGCGATCAATTGCGCGTTGTCATATTTCTTGATGATGGTCACCATGTCTGGATTCGCATTGCGGCGTTTCCCGTCGCGAATCTCGGTCATCTGACGCAGCAGGTACTTGTAATGCTGACCAGCGAGCACGGGGTAAAACTTGTCCTTAACGCCCTCGCCATTGGCCTTGTGGCATTCGATGCACTCCTTCTCGTACATCGCCTTACCATCCGCAATCTGCTTGGCGGCATCAGGGCCTTCATACATGCCATGAACCGCTGGAATGCATAAACTTTCGATGTAGGCGGAAACGTTAGCCAGTTCTTGAGCGTCAGTCAGTTCCTTGGCGAACGGGTACATGGTTGGGTTGTCACGCAAGCCTGCCCTGATGTCAGCCATCTGCTTGATCAAAACCGTCGTGTGCTGGCCAGCAAGTTGTGGGAATGTGCCGTCAGACCGACCCGCTCCTGAGGGCAAGTGGCACGCTCCGCACACTTCATAGCCCTCTTTCCCATCTTTGGCGGTTCCCTTGAGCTTGAGGGCTTCAATTTTTTCACCCTCCTGCGCATTCCACTTGTAGTCTTTGGCCTCGATACCCGCCTGCGTGGCCGGCGGTGGGCCACCAGCAGCACAGAAGGCTGGGGCTAACGCCAACGAAAGTGCCAGTAGAAGAATTTTTTTCATATCAGTGACTCCAGATTATTGGATGTGGGGGAACTTACTTCAGTTTAGAGAGGTATTGGGCGATTGCCTTGATATCGGCATCAGACACCAGTTGGTCCCCCTCGGGGTTGACCATGACACCTTTCATGGCAGCACTGCTGCCGTTGGCACGCGCACCACTCCTGATGTCGAGCATTTGCTGTTCCATGTAGGCAGCGTTTTGTCCTGCTAGTTTGGGGTAAGTCGGCGTGAGAGGCTTTTTCCCCTCCTTACCGTGGCAAGCGATGCACGTTTTTTCGGCGTATAGCGATGCACCATCAGCCAATGCGGCGCCGGACACCAAAGTTGCAACTACTGCGGAAAGAAACAATCTTGTCGTCATGGTTTTACCTTTTCAAAGAACTTCGGGGGGGCGATTACGTCGCCCCCCCGATATACAACTCACTTAACGTAGTAACGCTTACTTGACCTTTTTGGCGCCATTTTGTTCAAGGAACGTCTTGGCCCGCAATCCAAGGTCAGCAGTCTTGACCTGGTACTGCCATACCTGCTCGGCCCACAAATTAGCGTTTTCCCAATCTTTTTTGGCGAAAGCTGCTTCGTGCTTAACCTTGATGTCCTTGGTTTTGCCCAATTGGTCAAAGGCGTCGTCAACCATCGCAACGACTTCCGGGAAGTCCTTGTAGTTCACGCTGGTGATGTAGGCCACTACAGAGTCAATAATCGCCTGCGTATCAGCCACTTTCTTCAATGTCGCCTTGTAGTCCGCCTCGGTGTAGTTTTGCGCAGCCAAACCGCCTGTCTTGGTGGGTTTCCATCCCTTAGGCTTCACCAATAAGTAACCTTGCATTTCGAGGTGCAACGCTGAGCAGAATTCGGTGCAATAGTAAGGATAGACGCCTTCCTTGTCGGCCTTGAACTTCACGGCAACTGTCTTACCAGGCTCAACCGATGCGTGGACATTGAAGGTGCTAACGGTGAAACCGTGGGTTTCGTCCTGAGCGCGCTCCAGGTTAGTCAGGTTGATGGTGACATCATCACCCACTTCGACTTCAATGGTCTCTGGCGTGATGTGCGAGCGGATCAGTGTTCCGAACACTTCGACCTTGTTGCCCTTCTTCACGGTGCGCTCTTCGCCAGCCTTGGTAGCACCGGGGTGGGGCTGATCAGTACGACTGTCGGTTCCGACCTTGTAGCGCACTGCTGGCTTGAGCTTCTTGGCATCAATGGCCACCACGTAATGCGGCTCACCTAACGGCAATGGCATGTCGTACAGCAACTGCATCTTGTCGCCACTGATATCGATTAGCTGGTGATTTTGTGGATGCAAAGGGCCAACGGGTACAAAACGATCGATGGCGAGCTTGTTCAACGCCACCAGGTACTTACCTGCAGGCTTGGTCGAATCACCTTCCATGGTCATAAGGTGACCAATGTTGTAGTGCACGCTAAGCTTGTCCAGCACCTTGCCTTCACAGTAGTTCCACTTGGCAACTTGTGAGTCCACGTACAGCGACGTGTAAGCGATGCACGGCTTACTGTCATACTGAGTATGTAGTGGGCCAAGACCAAGGGACACTTGGGTAGCGATGGCGTCCTTCATGGCAATCACTGGAATGCCGTACGGGTCTTTGGATTCAAACTTGCCAGCCTTGATCGCAGCCTGGATTTTCTCAAAGCTGTAAACCGACACATGGGTATCCAGTTTGCCAGCGACGATGATGTTCTTTCCGTCTGGAGTGACGTCCACACCGTGGGGTGACTTTGGCTCGGGAATCAGGAACAGGATACCTTCTTTGATGGCGGTTTCCATCATCAACACGTCATGGCCATTGATCTTCTTGGCTTTGCCCGCGGCAACCAGCTCTGCAGCCTTCTTCCAGTTGATCACGTGCATGTAGTCAGTGTCCTTGGCAGAACAGCCGGCCTCATACGGGGGGCGGCCTTTTTCGATACCGCCAACGTAGCGCTCGGAGCAGAAGGAATTTGTGAAAGACCAGCCCTCAGAAGCCAGCTTGCCAGCATCGGATAAGTCTTGCGAGTAAGGAGGCAGTTCAAGGGAGAAGGACTTGGCCGTGTCGATGCGACCTTCCTTGCGGTCAAACTTCCAGTAGGTGATACCACCACGGTATTTTTCGTTGAACTCTTCGAGCGGGTAGAACTTCTTGTTCTCCAGTGGTGCCGCATACTGGGCCGCTTCAATCACATATTCAGAATTGGTGGTGACGAAGGCGCCCCCATGCTCGGATTTGAATATCGGATTGACTACAATTTGCTTGGTTTCAAAGTCACGCAAGTCAATCACCGCCAGGCGGGGATTGGCCTTGTCATTGATGAACAGGAACTGGCCGTCGTATTCACCATTTGTCTCGGAAATGGCCGGGTGGTGGGTGTCACCCCATGTGATGTCTTTTCCGTCAATCTTGCCACCGGCCAGAACCTTTTTGGAGCTTTCATCAAAGCCGTACCCTTGCCATGGCTCAGGGGTGAACACACCGATATATTTCAGGATACGCATGGACGGGATGGCGTAAACGATGACTTGACCGGACTGCCCCCCCGAACTGAAAGCAACATACTCGTCACGTTTTCCGGTGGGCACATAAGTCTTGGCCGCGGCCAACAAATCCTGCTGGCTGAGCCCACGCTCTTTCAACACATCCTGCAGACTATCAGCAGCCCACACGGCCGAGGCGGCAAAGCCCATGCAGCCAACCACCAGCGATACGGCTGTTCTGTTCAATCGTTTCATATGCTTCTCTCCAAGTTGAATTGCTCACTACAAGGCACTGACCACAATCGCCTTGCACGCACGACCGGGGTATTTGTCGACCGGAATAGTAGGCTTGGCGCTTTTTAAAAAAACTAATCCAGATTAGGTTTTAATGCATAAGAGAAAACTTATGTCGCATGCTTGATATTTGTCAAATTTGTCGCAAATTTATCGCGACCAAAATGAAGCATTTCGTCAGTCATTTGTCAGCAATTCAGAGGTTGCTCGACACCGCAATCGTCCATCGGACGCTATGCTGAAGTCTTATCGGGAAACATGATGAATATTGCGATATTAGGGATCGGCCTGATGGGGTATCCGATGGGGCGTCGCCTGTGCGGTGCGGGGTACGCGGTGCACGTCTGGAATCGCACATTGAGCAAAGCGCAGCGACTGGCAGCAGCGGGTGCCATCGTGCACGAATCGCCTGCAGAGGCCGTTCGCGACGCAGACATCGTCATCACCATGCTGGACAACGGCGCAGTGGTAGGCAACGTGCTATTTGATCTTGGCGCTGCGGCCGCAATGAAACCCGGAGCGTTATTGGTCGACATGTCATCCATCAAGCCCGTGGAAGCCAGGGACCACGCGGCGCGCCTAAGTGAGTTGCGCATTACGTACCTTGACGCGCCAGTCTCGGGTGGCACCATAGGTGCAGAAAACGGCACACTGGCCATCATGGCCGGCGGCAAGGCCAGCAGTTTCGAACAGGCCATTCCCGTGCTGAATGTCTTCGGTCGGGCCACGCATGTCGGGCCCGTTGGTGCCGGTCAACTGGCGAAACTGGCGAATCAGATGATTGTGGGTGCCACCATAGGCATTGTTGCAGAAGCCCTGCTCCTGTGCGAACGCGGTGGCGCCAATATGGGCAAAGTCAAAGAAGCCATTACTGGTGGATTTGCGGACAGCCGCATACTGCAAGTACACGGCCAGCGGATGGTGGAGCGCGACTTTACGCCCCGCGGACGCATGTCGGTACAGCTCAAGGATTTGCGAAACGCGCTGTCTACGGCACATGAGATCGGGTACGAGGCACCCATCACCACCTTGTTTGAGCACTTGTATGCGCAAGGCATCGACCACGGCCTCGCCGACCTGGATCATTCGGGATTGTTTGTGGAACTGGCTAGTCGAAACGGCATGTCCTGATAAGAAATGTGCACATGCTGGACTGACCAAAAGAAAAGGACCCGTCGGGTCCTTTTCTTTAGCATCAGTCGCTTTTAGTCGAACGTACGGGCCACTCGTTTCTTGGCATCGCGTGGAACAAACACCTTGCCCGCATTGCCGGGTTTCACTGCCATGGGCTTGCTGAACGCTGGCTTGCGGGCTGCGAAGTCACCGCCACGTGGCGCAGCAGCGTCGGGACGACCGGCAAAGCGGTCATTGAACCCACCTTTTCGGGCATAGCTAAATCCGCCGTTGTCACCACCATCGCGTGGACCGTTGTCACGATTGCCACCACCAAAATCACTATTGTTTTGATAGCTACCTGCGCCCACTCCACGAGGGCTAGCATCATTTCTATCACCAAAACCTGCATTGCCACCACGGTTGCCGCCAAAACTTGGGCGACCGCCACCACCGCCAAAATTCCGGTCACGGGGTGCACGGTCCGCATTGTGGCTGCCACGGCCACCGAAGCTGGCACCAGTACCCGGGCGTGCCTCAGGGAAACGCTGCTGGGGTTCCAGACCTGGAATGGTCTCGGATTTGAAATGCTGGCGGGTATAGGCTTCGATGTCAAAAATCTTACGGCGATCACGCACTTCAGCAAAAGTCACAGCAAGACCATCACGCCCGGCGCGACCGGTACGACCAATGCGGTGCGTGTAGTCCTCCGCCTTCATTGGCAAACCAAAGTTAAAAACGTGAGTAATGGTAGGCACGTCGATACCGCGAGCAGCCACATCGGTTGCCACCAAAATCTGCACTTGCCCCTGGCGCAGCGCCATCAGGCGGCGGTTACGTAAGCCCTGGCTCAATGCACCGTGCAAGGCCACGGCATCAAAACCATCCTGCTGCAGGTCATTGGCCAAACCATCGCACTCAATCTGGGTGCTCGCAAAGACGATGGCCTGGTTGATAGTGGTGTCACGCAGCCAGTGATCCAACAACTTGCGCTTGTGGTGGGCATTGTCAGCCCAGAACAGCACCTGCTTGATATTGACGTGCTTTTCCTGTGGGCTGTCAATGGTGATGCGCTGGGGTTCGCGCATTACGCGTGCGGCGAGTTGCTGGATGCGTGGCGCAAAAGTGGCGCTGAACATCATGGTCTGCTTTCGGGCGATGGTGAGCTGGTTAATTTCGGCCAGATCGTCGGAGAAGCCCAGGTCCAACATACGATCGGCTTCGTCCACGACCAAAAATTGCACCTGATCGAGTTTGATTTGCATGGAACGTTGCAGATCAAGCAAACGCCCGGGCGTCGCCACTACCAGATTGGCATTTTGCAGCTTTGCAATTTGCAACTGGTAAGGCATACCACCCACGATATTGGCAATTCGCAAACCACGGCAATGCTGCACCAAATCGATAGCGTCGTTGGCAACCTGTTGGGCAAGTTCGCGCGTTGGGCACACAATCAAAGCGCCGGGTGCAGGGGCTTTGAAGTTGCGTGGGTTGGTCGGGTCCTTGCGCTTGGAGCGCTTGGGAGGCACTTCGCCACGGGCACTGGCTTCGGCTACTTCGCGCTCAAAGGCAGCGCGCTCGTCGGCTTCAGCTTGCGCCTGCTGTTTCAACAGCGTGTGTAGAACAGGCAGCAAGAAGGCAGCAGTCTTTCCGCTACCGGTCTGGCTGGAAACCATCAGGTCAATGTACTTGGCAGCTGACTTTCCATCGCTATCGCCAGGCAATGCCAACGGAATGGTTTTGAGCTGAACCGAGGTCGGATGGGTATAGCCTAGGTCCTTGACAGCATGCACCAGTTCTGGTGCCAGGCCCATCACGACAAAGCCATTAGGCGCTGCGGGTTCCTCGGGTGCATCGGTCACACCGCAGGGGTCTGCAACCAAGTTGTCTGCAATGTGAACAGCAGTTTGGGGTTCAGTAAATGTTTCGGCAGGCGCAAAGGCACCTGTCACTTGAAAAGCGTCAGTCATGGTTTTACTCACACGCGAGAGCCGCAGGTTGTGCGGCTACTCCGTCAATGGTTAAAAAACATCAACCATCAAACGGAACCTGCGGCTGAACTTTTTCCAGCGCTTGGGGCCCATATCGGCGAGCCCGGTGAATGAAGGGAGATGTACAAATGCACTGCTGTTTGTAGTGCAGCCTTCAATTATGCCATGGATTCGGGTTTCTACCTAATTCTGTGAAACTATCACTCAATCACTCCAATTTAAGGAAGTGCTGCCGGTAGTGTTCCAGTTCGTCGATAGACTCGTGCACGTCAGCCAGTGCAGTATGGCGCTGCTGTTTCTTGAACGCGGCATAGACTTCGGGACGCCAGCGCTTGGACAACTCTTTGAGCGTGCTGACATCTAGATTTCGATAGTGAAAAAACGCTTCCAGCTTGGGCATGTACTTGGCCAGAAAGCGTCTGTCCTGCCCGATGGAGTTGCCGCACATGGGCGAACCATTTTCGGGAACGTATTGCTTCAAAAAAGCGATCAACTCGGCTTGCGCCTGCCCATCTGTCATGGTCGATGCCTTGACCTTGGCTATCAAGCCGCTCCTACCGTGCGTACCCTTGTTCCATGCATCCATCTTGTCGAGTTGGGCATCGCTCTGGTGGATCACCAGCACCGGCCCTTCTATTCGGCACTCCAGCTTGGGGCCAGTCACGATGACCGCGATTTCGATGATGCGCTCTACCTCGGGGTCCAAGCCGGTCATCTCGCAATCTAGCCAGACGAGATTTTTATCAGATTTGCTTAGCAATGGAGTGTTGGGTTCGGCCATGCCTTTGATTGTCGCCTATGACCTAAACTCGGGCGCAATGACAGACAATTTTTTCAACCCTTCAGCATCGCTCACCACCACCGTGGTCTTCACTCTGGCGCTTTGCGCCAGCCTTTTATTGAAATTCTGGCTGGCCGGCCGCCAGATCAGCCACGTTGCACGAAATCGCAATGACGTCCCCCCCGCGTTTGTCGCGAAAATTGCACTATCTGCGCACCAGAAGGCTGCGGATTACACCATCACCAAAGCACGCTTTGGAATGATTGAGCTAGTTTGGGGTGCGGCCGTTGCAGTCTGCTGGACTCTACTTGGTGGGCTTTCCCTATTGAACCAGTTGTTGGTCAGCGTTCTCGGCAACGGTCTGTCCCAACAGGTAGTGCTGCTGGCGGTGTTTATTGCAATTGGTGGTGTGCTGGATTTGCCATTCACTCTGTACCAGACCTTTGTGATCGAGGAGCGTTTTGGCTTTAACAAAACGAGCGTCACATTGTGGCTGCAGGACTTTGCCAAATCGATGCTGCTGTCCGCACTGATTGGTCTGCCCTTCATCACCCTGGTGATCTGGATGATGGGCGCCACCGGACCCTGGTGGTGGCTGTGGGTGTGTTCCGTTTGGATGGGCTTCAACCTGCTTGCCCTGCTGATCTACCCGACCTGGATCGCACCGCTCTTCAACAAGTTTCAACCGCTCGAAGACCCCAAAGTCAAGGAACGTGTGACGCAGTTGATGGCGCGCTGCGGTTTCACGTCGAAAGGCTTTTTCGTGATGGACGGAAGCAAGCGTAGCGCCCATGCCAATGCCTATTTCACCGGCTTCGGCGCGTCGAAGCGCGTGGTGTTCTACGACACGCTACTGGATCAACTCAGTCCCAGCGAGGTGGACGCAGTGCTGGCCCACGAACTGGGGCACTTCAAACACCGGCATGTGATCAAACGCATCATCGGAATGTTCGCGATGAGCTTGGTCGGATTCTTTATATTGGGCTGGGTCAGCCAACAGGCTTGGTTTTTCACTGGGCTGGGTGTGGTGCCCAATCTGGGCGCTGCCAATGACGCGCTCGCCCTGCTACTGTTCGTGATGGTGCTGCCACTGTTGGGCACGCTCATCGGCCCGGTGTTTACCCAGATGTCGCGCAAGCACGAATTCGAAGCAGATGCTTATGCGGTAACACAGAGCAGCGGCGCCGCGTTGGCGGGCGCCCTGCTCAAGTTGTTTGAAGACAATGCATCGACCCTGACACCGGACCCGCTGTATGTCGCGTTCTACTATTCGCACCCGCCCGCCACTGAACGCCTGAGACGCATTCTGGGCGCCGCCCACTGAGTACCCGGCGCGCATGGCAACAAAACCCTCCTCTTTGGAAACTGGCTTGGTAATTGCCGGTCATGGCCGTCATGTGTGGGTTGAGACCCCTGACGGCCGACGACTGATTTGCCACCCCCGCGGTAAAAAAAACCAGACCGTGGTCGGCGACCGCGTGATGTGGCAAGCCAGCGAGGACGAAGGCACGATTGAAAAAGTGGAGACGCGTCGCAACCTGTTTTACCGGCAGGATGAAATCCGCACCAAATCCTTTGCCGCTAATCTGGACCAAGTGTTGATCCTGATCGCAGCCGAACCAGAGTTCTCGGAAAGCCAACTCTCACGCGCCCTCATTGCCGCCGAGGCAGAGCACATTCGTCCCATCATCGCCCTCAACAAGAGCGACCTGATAGAGCCCTTTGATCGGGCTTGGCAGCGCATGGGGGTATACCGCGACATGGGTTACACAGTGCTGCCCATGGCACTCAAACCACAGGGGGATGCAGTTCCCGAGACCGAACACAACCTGGACGCAGTACTCAGAGGCAAAACGACTCTGGTGCTGGGGCCTTCAGGCTCTGGCAAGAGCACGCTGATCAACCGGCTGATACCTCACGCACAAGTAGTAACCAACGCGATCTCTACCGCGCTCAACTCTGGCAAGCACACAACCACCAGCACGACGCTGTATTGGGTGGATACGGCCAAGACTACTGCGGTCATTGATTCACCCGGTTTTCAAGAATTCGGTTTGAACCACATTGAACCCATGCATCTAGCCGGTCTGATGCCAGACATCAAGGCCCATGCATCCGACTGCAAGTTCTATAACTGCAGCCATTTGCACGAACCGGGCTGCGGTGTGATTACCGCATTGCAAAAGATATCTGACGGTTTTTTGCCACCTAGGCTCCGTGAAATAAGCACGAGTCGCTACAAAATATATAGCAACTTGTTTGCTGAATTGTCACAAAAACGTTACTGAGGTGTTTCAGCCCAACAGTCTGGCAAGCGACAGCAAAGCCAGAAATACCATCCACATCACCACAGTTCGCCACACAAGACCGACCACGGCACGCAGATGGATCGGTTGTGGCGTTTGCCACGTGCGTCCGCTTTCAAGCGCACCCAACTTGACATTGACCGCGCCTGCCGTCGCCGCCAGCACGACACCATCGTTATCGCCAGGAAATTGCGCCTCGTGTTGACGCCAACTATCAACCGCATCCTCGAAGCTTCCGACAAATGCGAAACCCAGAGCAGTAATGCGCGTAGGCACCCAGTCCATCAAGTGCCAAGCCGAACCAGCAGACAGTTGCAAAGCGGGACTCAAGGGCGTGCTGGAGGGTTGAATCGGACGCTTGGCATACTGTGCAAAATACTCACCAACCCGGTACAAAACGGCACCCGCAGGCCCAAGACCCATGGCGGCCAGCAGGGAGTACCACGCGAAAACACCAAAAACGTGGTGATGGGCACTCAACACAGAATGCTCAATCACATGCCGAACAATCTCACTGCGGGGCAAAGCGCTGACATCCATTCGCATCCACTGTGCAAGCCTTTGACGCGCCAAGTCTTCATCACCGGCGACGAGTGCATCACGAATCTCGGTAAAGTGATGACTGAATTGACGAAAACCCAAGGTGGCATACAAAGTGACGATGCTCCATGCCGCCGCCGCTATCCATCCTATGGACCACACCAACAGCCAATGCACACCGAAAACCAGGATCGCTGGTGCAACTACGGCGACGCACCAAGCCAACCAGGCATGGTGGTGTTTGCTGGTATCCAGATTACGAACAACCCACCGGACCCATATACGCACGACCAAATGAACCGGGTTGCCCTGCTTCAGTGGGCGGGCCTGCTCGAGCAGCAACGCGAATAGTATGGAGAGAAAGCTCATGGACCAATCATAGCGACCCCGACCCTTCAACCTTCCATGTAGCACTAGTCTGCGAACAATTCAAACCAGCAAAAACCGATAGAAGTTGCGTAGCATGCCAGCCGTTGCGCCCCAAATGAAGCGCTCTGCTTTCGCATCGTGGTAAGGCATGGAAAACCACTCTCGACGAGAACCGGCCCACTCGACTGCATGACGACGATGGTTGGCAGGGTCCATCAAAAAGTCCAACGGCACTTCAAAAGCATCAGCCACTTCATGCTGGTTGATCGTCATGACGTAGTCGGCGTGCACCAGCGCAACCACCGGGGTCACAATGTACGCACTACCCGTGGTGTAAATTGGCAAACTGCCCAGCACCTCCACAAACTGGCGATTGAGTCCAATTTCTTCTTCCGCTTCGCGCAGTGCCGTGTCGGTTGCGCTGCTATCTTCGGGGTCCGCCTTGCCTCCTGGAAAGGCAATTTGCCCAGAGTGGCTGGACAAATGGGCCGTACGTTCAGTCAATAGTACCGTCAGCCCATGGTCACGCATGACCAGGGGAACCAACACCGAAGCATGAACCGGCGCACGGTCTGAAAAACGGGGTTCACCGCGGAGCTCGGGCGTCCAGTTTGGTGGAACCTTGAAGCGCCGCTCAAGCGCCTGGGGCTGCAAGGCAAGCGCCGGCACCCTGGGCAAGTGGTTATCGACACCAACGACCGGGGCATGGCGCGGATCGAAGGACGGCAAGACATTTGTTGAGGTCATAAAAAACCGCCACAAGCTTTCGCCGGGCGGTTTCGCTGAATACAAAAAATTGAATTAAGCCGCTGTCTTCTTGGCTGGCAATTTTTCTTTGATTCGTGCCGACTTGCCGCTGCGATCACGCAGGTAGTACAACTTGGCACGACGCACATCACCACGGCGTTTGACTTCGATGCCTGCGATCAGTGGGCTATAGGTCTGAAACGTACGCTCCACGCCTTCACCACTGGAGATCTTGCGCACGATGAAACCGCTGTTGAGGCCACGGTTGCGCTTGGCAATCACTACGCCTTCATAGGCCTGCACGCGCTTGCGGCTACCCTCAACAACATTGACGCTAACCACAACGGTATCGCCAGGTGCGAATTCGGGAATGGTCTTACCCAGGCGAGCAATTTCTTCTTGCTCAAGAATTTGAATCAGGTTCATGATTTCCTTATGCGATCTTGTAAGCGCCAGCACCGACATGGTGCAAAGCGGACTAAGTGCCGCCTCGACCGTACAGAGGATCAGTTAACCCGTCATTATAGCAAGCTCACCATTTCCGTGTCAGTACGGTCTCATCCAGCTCCGTCAAACGCCCTGCGTTACGCGCTGCTGCTAGTAAATCGGGACGATGCTTAGCCGTCCATTGCAGTCGTTGGTCACGGCGCCAGCGTTCGATCTGCCCGTGGTGGCCCGATAACAGGACCTCCGGCACACGTTGCCCCGCCCACTCTTCAGGACGGGTGTAATGGGGACAATCGAGCAAGCCATCCAACGCCGGATTGAAACTATCCATTTGATGGCTGTCGGGGTCCGACAGCACTCCGCGCTGCAAGCGAGCGACTGCGTCGAGCAACGCCATAGCGGCCACTTCACCCCCCGAGAGCACAAAATCGCCCAGACTGATTTGCTCATTCACATGGGTGTCGATAAAACGCTGGTCGATACCTTCATACCGACCGCACAGCAAAATGGCACCACTACTGCATGCCCATCGTTGCACATCGGCATGGTCCAGTCGTTTTCCAACTGGAGAGAACAGCACCACCGGGGCCGGGTCATTGCGCTGAGTGCGAATATGGGTGAGCGCCTGTTCCAGTGGCTCGGCCATCATGACCATGCCAGGTCCGCCGCCAAAGGGGCGGTCATCGACCCGACGGTAGTTGCCTGACGCGAAATCACGCGGATTGGATAGCTGCACATCAAGTTGCCCGGATTCAAAAGCCCGCCGTGTGATGCCGACTGACAGAAACGGTGCAAATAGCTCAGGAAAAAGAGTAACAACGTCGAAGCGCATACTCACTCCGGACTCAATAATCGGCTTGCCAGTCCACGCGAATGCGCCGTGTCGGCAGGTCTACATCGTCGATGTATGCGGCCACAAACGGAATCATCCGCTCACAAACCTTGCCATCCTGCTCGCACTCCAGTACCAGCACGGTTTGCGGTCCAGCGGAGAGTAATTCTTTGACCGAACCCATGTGTTCATCCTGACGATTAACAACTGCCAAGCCAATCAGGTCGACCCAGTAGTATTCATCGGCAGCGGCTGCTGGAAAACTGGAGCGCGAAATGAAGATTCGCGCGCCCCGCAAGGCCTCAGCTGCCGAACGGTCGTCCACGCCGTGGGCAGTGGCAACGACGGTATCGGAGTGCTCTTTGGCTTCCTTGACAGCCAGACCGGCCACGCCAGTGAAAGTCTGTGCACCTCGTTGGGTGGGCAACAGAAACCAGCGTTTGGAAGAAAAAAGCGCCTCTGGGTGGGCGCTGAATGGTAGTACCTTGAACCAGCCCTTGATGCCCCACGCATCTGCAATTCGTCCGACCTCAATGGCATCAGCTGGCAATTCAGCGGGTTCGAGTCCGGTAAGCATACGCGTAAGACGCCGCTGCAGGAGTTAAACACCCCTTGGGCGGCAGATAGGATCAGGCCGCTTTTGTTGCCGCCTGCTGGATCAGGCGTTCCACCGTAGGGGAAGCTTGGGCACCAACGCCTTTCCAGTACGTCAGGCGGTCCTGGGCAATGCGAATGCTTTCCTCGTTTGCGGTAGCGATTGGGTTATAAAACCCGATGCGCTCAATGAAGCGACCATCACGACGTGTACGCTTGTCAGCAACAACAATATTGAAAAACGGGCGTGCTTTTGCACCGCCACGGGCGAGTCGAATGACGACCATGATTTATCCTTTGGGTGGCAGAAATTACTTTCGACCATTAAATTCAAAGTTGAGACACGCAACTGGCCACCCGGCCAGTGACACTCTGAATAGCTTTCCATTATAACCTGATACCCATCCATGCCCAAGATTCGCCCCAGCACCAGCACAGACATCCCTAGCATTACCTCCATTTACGCGCATCATGTACTCCATGGAACCGGCACCTTTGAGACTGGTCCTCCCAGCGAACAGGATATGGCCGAACGCCGTGCCGACGTACTGTCCAAGGGCCTGCCCTATCTGGTGATTGAGGATACAACCGGTGTTGTGGGATTTGCCTACTGCAACTGGTTCAAGCCTCGACCCGCCTACCGGTTCTCCGCCGAAGACTCAATTTACCTGGCCCCATCAACACGCGGAAGAGGGCTCGGCAAATTGCTGTTGGTTGAAATGATGGCGCAAGCTGAGCGGTGTGGTGTTCGCAAGTTGATCGCCGTCATTGGCGATTCGGCCAACCAGGCCTCGGTCGGCGTGCACAGAGCGTGCGGCTTCAATCACGTGGGACTGCTGGCCAATTGCGGCTGGAAGTTCGACCGCTGGCTGGACGTGGTTCTGATGGACAAAGCCATCGGTAGCGGAAGCTCAACATCGCCAAACAGCTCGGAGCGGCAGTAGCCCGACCAGATCCTGTTTCGGACGATGCCCGTTTGTGTTACCGACACATCCGTTCAAAATATCTGAAGACTAAACCAGTAGGCAACCGCCGCGACAAACGCGCTGGCCGGGATAGTAAAAATCCAGGCCCAGACGATATTGCCCGCCACTCCCCAGCGCACGGCACTGGCGCGCTGTGTCGAACCAACACCTACGATGGCACCGGTAATGGTATGCGTCGTCGAAACCGGGATTCCCATCGCGGTCGCCAAAAACAGCGTAATCGCCCCACCGGTTTCGGCGCAAAACCCGCCAACGGGTTTGAGTTTGGTAATCTTTTGACCCATGGTCTTGACAATGCGCCAACCGCCAAACATGGTGCCCATGCCAATGGCCGTGTAACAACACACAATGACCCACGTTGGGGGCGATGTTGAACCTGCTGCTGAGTAACCGGTCGCAATCAGCAACATCCAAATGATGCCGATCGTCTTTTGCGCGTCGTTACCACCATGGCCCAAGCTATAGGCCCCAGCCGAAACCAGCTGCAAACGCCGGAACCATTTATCCACTTTGGAAGGCCGGCTTCTACGAAATATCCACGCCACGATCACCATCATGGCAGAACCCAATACGAAACCCAACAACGGCGACACAAATATAAACACCACCGTTTTCAGAATACCGCCAGACACCAGCGTTCCCGCCCCGGACTTGGCAATGACCGCCCCCACAATCCCACCAATCAGGGCATGCGACGAACTGCTGGGAATGCCGTAGTACCAAGTAATGACATTCCAAAAAATAGCCCCCAGCAAGGCGCCAAACACCACATGAGTGTCCACTACGCCCGGTTGAACAATGCCCTTGCCCACCGTAGCGGCCACACTGAGCTGAAAAATGAATATGGCAATAACATTAAAGAAGGCAGCAAAAAGAATTGCCTGACCAGGCTTGAGAACCCCGGTCGACACCACAGTCGCTATCGAATTGGCGGCATCGTGAAAGCCATTCATGAAGTCAAACAATAGTGCCAGCACCACCAGCATGACTACCACCCAAAGGGTCGCTTGTACGGATTCCATCGTCGTCTGACCGACCGATTCAGGAGTTTTCGAGGACGATGCCCTCAATCACATTGGCCACGTCTTCGCACTTGTCAGTGATAGTCTCCAACAACTCATAGATGGCCTTGAGCTTGATGACTTCGCGCACATCCGGCTCCTCGCGGAACAGTTTGCTCATGGCGGTGCGCATCACACGGTCAGCATCCGACTCGAGTCGATCAATCTCCTCACAAGTCTTAAGCGCCGCCTCCGCGGATGAAGGCTCAGCAATATTCCCCAGCAACCGGACGGCATCTCGCAGGCGTTCGCAGCACTTGACACTCAGGTCGGTCAGGCGGGAGATTTCTTCTGTCATGTGCCGCACGTCGTACAAGGCCATGGTTTCGGCTGAGTCCTGAATCAGGTCCGCCACATCATCCATCGTGTTGATCAGGGAGTGAATTTGCTCCCGGTCAATGGGTGTAATGAATGTGATGTGGATGGCTTTGTTGCACTCGTGCGTGACCCGGTCCGCAGCACGCTCAGCGTCATCGACTTCCTGGTTGTATTTCGCACGCAGATCCAAGTCGTTGTAGTTTGCCACCAGCTTGGAAAACGCGTGTGCAGCTTCCACGATGCGGTCCGCATGCTGGTTGAACATCTCAAAAAATTTGCCTTCCCGCGGCAGTAGTTTTCCAAACAGCATGACAAATTCCTTCAACCAGACGACGAACTTCTTGAGATTTTCAAGACTGGGAAGTTTAACCGCCCCGCGCAAACGGACTGGCCCCGCAGCTTTCGCAACGGGGCCATTGTGACGTGACGCAGCGCGTTAGATTGAGGTTCAGGCCTTGACCGTCGCTGCCGACTCGGTGTAGTCGCTGATCTTGTCAAAGTTCAAGTACTGGTAGACCTTATCGCTGGCGGCGGTCAGCACGCCCATGTCTGCCAGATATTCTTCCTTGGTCGGAATGCGACCCAGCTTCGAACAGATGGCAGCCATCTCGGCCGAGCCCAGATACACAAAGCTGTTCTTGCCCAGACGGTTGGGGAAGTTACGCGTCGATGTAGAGAACACCGTTGCGCCTTCCTTCACCTGCGCCTGGTTACCCATGCACAGACTGCAACCGGGCATTTCCATACGCGCACCGGCGCTACCCAAAACGCCGTAATGGCCTTCGTCGCTCAATTGCTTAGCATCCATCTTGGTCGGCGGGGCAACCCAAAGTTTGACCGGGATGTCGCGTTTGTTTTCCAGCAGCTTGGAGGCTGCACGGAAGTGACCGATGTTGGTCATGCACGAACCGATGAACACTTCGTCGATCTTGGCGCCAGCCACTTCAGCCAATGTCTTCACGTCATCTGGGTCATTGGGGCAAGCCAGGATGGGCTCATGGATGTCGGCCAGGTCAATTTCGATCACCGCCGCGTAGTCTGCATCGGCATCGCCCTTGAGCAACTGGGGGGCTTTGAGCCAGGCTTCTTGCGCCGCGATGCGACGGGCCAACGTGCGCGCGTCGGAATAACCATTGGCAATCATCCACTTCATCATGGTGATATTGCTGCTGATGTACTCCTGAATCGGCTCCTTGTTGAGGTGCACGGTGCAACCGGCGGCGGAGCGCTCAGCGGACGCGTCGGACAGCTCAAACGCCTGTTCCACTTTCAGATTGGGCAGACCTTCGATTTCGAGAATCCGGCCCGAAAAAATATTTTGCTTACCCTTCTTCTCCACGGTCAGCAAACCAGCCTTGATGGCGTACAGCGGAATGGCGTTCACCAGATCACGCAGGGTGATACCGTTTTGCATCTTGCCCTTGAATCGCACCAGCACCGATTCCGGCATATCCAGAGGCATCACGCCCGTGGCAGCCGCAAACGCCACCAGACCGGAGCCTGCGGGGAAGCTGATACCGATCGGGAACCGGGTGTGGCTATCGCCACCGGTGCCCACCGTGTCGGGCAACAGCAAGCGGTTGAGCCAGCTATGAATAACGCCATCACCAGGACGCAGGGAAATGCCGCCACGGGTACTGATGAAGTCGGGCAACTCGTGGTGCATCCTCACGTCAACGGGCTTGGGATAAGCCGCGGTGTGGCAGAAGGATTGCATAACCAGGTCGGCGCTGAATCCCAGGCAAGCAAGGTCTTTCAGCTCATCGCGGGTCATGGGGCCCGTGGTGTCTTGCGAACCAACCGAGGTCATCTTGGGTTCGCAATAGGTACCCGGTCGCACGCCCTGTCCTTCTGGCAAACCGCAGGCACGGCCGACCATCTTTTGCGCCAGGCTGAAACCCTTCTTGGTGTCCACCGGGTCTTGCGGCAAACGGAACAGTGTTGAGGGTTTGAGCCCCAATGTTTCACGAGCCTTCGCGGTCAGACCACGGCCAATAATCAGCGGAATGCGGCCGCCGGCGCGGACCTCGTCAAACAGCACATCGCTCTTGACCTGGAACGACGCGATCTCCTTGCCATCCTTGAAAGCCTTGCCGTCGTAGGGCCGCAGTTCAACCACATCGCCCATGTTCATGGAATTCACATCCAGTTCGATAGGCAAAGCGCCCGCATCTTCCATCGTGTTGTAGAAAATGGGAGCAATCTTGGTGCCCAGGCAAACACCGCCGAAACGCTTGTTGGGCACGAAGGGGATGTCTTCGCCGGTGAACCACAGCACCGAGTTTGTGGCGGATTTGCGGCTGGAGCCGGTGCCGACCACGTCGCCCACGTAAGCTACCAGATTGCCACGGGCCCGCAGGTCTTCAATGAATTTCACCGGGCCGCGCTTGCCGTCGTCTTCCGGGGTAATGCCATCGCGTTTGTTCTTCAGCATGGCCAAAGCATGCAACGGAATGTCAGGGCGGCTCCAAGCGTCGGGCGCCGGGGACAAGTCGTCGGTATTGGTTTCGCCGGTCACCTTCAAAATGGTCACCGTGATGCTGTTGGGTACTTCGGGGCGGCTAGTGAACCACTCGGCGTCGGCCCAACTTTGCAACACCGACATAGCGTGCGCATTTCCCTTGTCAGCCTTTTCCTTGACATCGTGGAACTGGTCGAACATCAATAGCGTCTTCTTCAAGCCTTCGGCTGCCTGGCTTGCAACCGCAGCGTCGTCGAGCAAGTCCACCATTGGGCTGATGTTGTAGCCTCCCAGCATGGTGCCCAGCAGTTCGGTCGCACGCTGGCGGCTGATCAATGCACACTTTTCAGTGCCATGGGCGACCGCTGCCAAGTAGCTGGCCTTAACTTTCGCCGCATCATCCACTCCGGCTGGTACGCGGTGGGTGATGAGGTCCACCAAGGTGGCTTCCTCACCCTTTGGAGGGGATTTCAGGAGCTCAATCAACTCGCCCGTCTGTTTGGCAGACAACGGCAACGGCGGGATGCCCAATGCAGCACGCTCGGCCACATGTTCACGGTAACTCTTCAACATGGTTCTCACTCCTTCTTAAGCAACAAAAATATCTCCAGCCCCCGTCAAAAGGGCATACCCAGCTATCTATTTGATAGTATTTGGCACCATCTCCTGAGCCACCTTGCCTGACACAAGCGGTACCAGCGCGCCCTTGGGCGCATCCAGCAAATGTGGCGCGGGGGTTTGTAAGAGAGCCTGCGCGACCAGTTGCTGCTGCGGATTCATGCAGTCATCAGCAATGCGCTGGCCCAACTTCTGATTCATCAGCATCGACTTGTTCGCCAGTTGCAACCATACGGCACCTGACGACACCTCCTCCAACCGAACCGCGCCAGTGCTTGTGACCACGGGGTCAAGCAGGTAGCGATTACGTCCCGCTTCCAAAACAAAACGTCCGACAGTGTTCGCATCGGTCCTCATGTTCACAGTGACCGCCAACTCACATTGGCTTGTACCCAAAAGCACTTTCTCTGCGATGGCCAATTGCTCGGCGGACAAAACCGCAGGCGGCTTGGCTTCATGAACGCGAGCGGTGACGGCCGCCTTGCCAACGGCACGCACCGACTTCGCGGCAGGCTTGACCTCGCTGCCGTTGACGAGTGCCTGGACCGGAAGTGCCACTACCAGCAAGAGCAGCAACCCAGATATTGACCGATTCATCATGGTTCGTCTTCCCGTCTAATGGGTTCGAGCAGGGAAAAAAGCCCGCATGGACTCGGGCAATTCACATCCGGTCTGGTTCGCCCGCTCCAGTACTTGCCAAAAGTACCGGTAGCTGGCCCGGTCATGCAACTTGCCGTCCACCGAAATGGGGGCCCATTCTTCAGACAGCGCCTGCAGCACGATGCGTGCGGCGAATTCCAGTTCGGTCCGTGAGGGCATGAAAGCGCGCAGGATCGGTCGAATTTGTCCGGGGTGAATGCTCCACATCCGGGTATAGCCAAACGCGGTGGCCGCTGTTTTTGCCGCACGTTCAATGCCGTCTTCGTCGCGCAACTCGGTCACCACACAATGCGATGGCACTTTGCCAAAGGCATGACAGGCACTGGCAATGCCCAGCTTAGCGCGCACCACCAGCGGATGGTAAAACTGGTCCAGAGTGAGCCCATCACTGGCATCGCGCAAGCCCATTGCAGTGTAGGGAATGGCCCCACCGTGGGCAGAAACAAAATCCATCAACCCAAAACTCAAAGACTCTACACGGGGATGCGATGCGATCTCGAACGCCCGATGCACGGCTGCTGGCGATTCAATCAATACATGCAATGGCAAGGGAGTCGCACGCTGCCCTGGTCGCACGGCGCCATCCACGGCAACCACAGCCAACTCGACATCGGCAAGCGACTCCACTTTCGGAACCATAACGTAACTCAGTGACTGAGCGGCGGCACCAACCACAATCTCGACATCGGACGCAAATGACGCGTGATCGACCGCGTGCAGCCTTGCACCAACGCGTCGAGACAACCCACGCGCTACCAAATCAGGAGCGTCTTGCGCACTATTGGCAAGCGCTGCAACCCTATTTGCCTGATCAACCTCACCACCAATCGGTGCTCCGTCTTCACAGTCAAGCGTCACGTCAAATACGCAAACGCCGAACTCTTGCGTCATGTCAGCCTGCAACCGCAGGCTCTTGACCATGCGCGCCTCCACACCGCTGTAGTGGTCACACACCGGCAATAATCCCGCAACGCCCTGAGCGCCAAGAAGAATGTTGCGTGGGTGAGTTGAGGACCACGCGCCTGTCACTGCGTGTACTACGCTGCCCCCCTGGGGGGCTGTGCTTGCTTGGGGCGGCCCTTCGCTGCGCACAAACGTGGCCCCCACTCTTGCCACTGCGTGTACTACGCTGCCCCCCAGGGGGGCTGTGCTTGCTTGGGGCGGCCCTTCGCTGCGCACGGTTGTACCGACTTACAGCAGGTGGGCAACGCCAGCTTGCTCGTCTTGCAACTCTTTCAGGGTTTTGTTGATGCACTCCTGGCTGAACGCATCCACTGCCAGGCCTTCAACCAGTTTGTATTCACCGCCTTCGCAGGTCACAGCAAAGCCAAACACGGTGTCCTTCGGGACGCCATATTGGCCATCGGAGGGGATACCCATGGTGACCCACTTGCCGTTGGTGCCCAGAGCCCAATCGCGCATATGGTCGATGGCGGCATTGGCGGCCGACGCAGCGGAAGATACGCCGCGCGCTGCGATGATGGCTGCGCCACGCTTGCCAACGGTGGGCAGAAAAGTGTTGGCATTCCAATCATGATCATTGATCATGTCCTTGACGCTTTGGCCATCGATAGTGGCAAAACGGTAGTCGGCGTACATGGTTGGCGAGTGGTTGCCCCACACGGTCATTTTTTCGATATCGGCTACGGCCTTGCCTGTCTTGGAGGCCAACTGGCTCAACGCGCGGTTGTGGTCCAGGCGCAGCATGGCGGTGAAATTTTTGCGTGGCAGGTCAGGCGCACTCTTCATGGCAATGTAGGCATTGGTATTGGCAGGGTTGCCGACCACCAGCACACGCACATCGCGACTAGCCACAGCATTTAGGGCCTTGCCTTGTGCCGTGAAGATTTCGGCGTTGACGGCGAGCAGTTCGGCGCGCTCCATGCCAGGGCCACGGGGGCGCGAACCAATCAACAATGCGTAATCAACATCCTTGAACGCGGTCAAGGGGTCACTATGGGCTTCCATACCAACCAACAAGGGAAATGCGCAGTCTTGCAGTTCCATCATCACACCCTGCAAGGCTTGCTGGGCTTTTTCAACCGGAACTTCCAGCAGACTCAGCACAACAGGCTGGTCCTTACCCAACATTTCGCCCGAGGCGATACGAAACAGAATGGCGTATCCAATTTGACCGGCGGCTCCGGTGACTGCTACGCGAACGGGCTTTTTGCTCATGGTGTTAACTCCAGGAAGTGTTGAAAAAACGGCGACTGTTCGGGGACCCAAGCCAAAGGTTGAATCCTTCAGAATGTCTTGGAGTTTACCCCCGAAATTGCGGAAAAGTCAACTTGTCTTATATCTTATATAAGATATGATTCAACACGAATTCGAGACTGACTCAAAGCTGACTTTTTTTGCCATTTTCCATGCCCGCAACGCCCACTCCTTACCCCGAAAGCACTGCCGCACCAAGCCAGGATGTGAGCACTACGTCAGCCGCGTCGCAGCAAACGCCGGCTTTCAGCCCCCTGTACCAGCAAATCAAGGTTCTTATCCTGCAAAGCCTGCAGGTTGGTGAATGGAAACCCAGCACCGCCATTCCCAGCGAAGTAGAACTGGCAGTTCGTTTCAAGGTCAGCCAGGGCACGGTGCGCAAGGCCATCGACGAACTCGCATCTGAAAATTTGCTACTGCGCCGCCAGGGCAAAGGCACCTTTGTTGCCACCCACGCCGAGCGCCAAATTCAATACCGGTTTCTCAAACTAATCCCGGACAACGGCGACCCCAGCAGTGAAGGCCCCGCGCAGCGGCAAATCATCGACTGCAAGCGTTCGCGTGCATCGGTAGAGGTCGCACGCGCGCTTGCTATTCGGCAGGGGGATGCCGTGCTGCAAGTGCGCCGCGTGTTGTCGTTCGCATCAACACCCACCATTTTGGAGGATCTGTGGCTGCCCGCAGCACCATTTAAAGGCTTGACGGCCGAGCGCCTGCGGGACTACGACGGCCCCATGTACGCTCTGTTTGAGACCGAGTTTGACGTGCGAATGGTACGGGCAGAAGAAAAAATAAGGGCAGTGCTCCCAGATCTCGAACAGTGTGCACTGTTGAAAATCAGCGCCCGATCGCCACTGCTGAGCGTGGAACGCACCGCATACACTTATAACGATATTCCCATGGAAATGCGACGTGGCCTGTACCTCACGAACAAGCATTACTATCGGAATGCTCTGAATTGAATAGATTGTTGATGCAAGTCCAGCGTCAGCCTGTTGCAGTGCAATAGAATTTTGGTCAGAGCAGCAATAATTACATATGGTTACACCCAGAAAGCCCGCCCATGTCTGAGCTTAATCCAGCACCCCGAGCCAAACGGCCCGAATTCCGCAACATCAATGCGTTCAATGACTTGCCGGGTTACCGTTGGCCATTGGCCTCCATTGTGTCTGGCATGCACCGCGCCAGCGGCCTGATGATGTTCCTGTTGATGCCATTCATCATCTGGATGTTTGACACATCGGTCAGCTCCGAAATTTCGTTTGCGCGCTTTACGTCCGCATTCAACAACGGCATCGGTTTCTTACCAGGCATCTTGATTAAGCTGGTCGCTTTAGCGCTGATCTGGGCTTACTTGCACCACTTTTTTGCCGGCATGCGCCACATCCGCATGGACTTGTTCCATACGGTTACCAAAGAAGCGGGTAAAAAAACCGCTCAGTTGACCGTAATTTTGAGCTTCGGTCTGACCGCAGTGCTGGGTGCCAAGTTGTTCGGCTTGTACTGATCAAGCACCAGCCTAGTTCAATCATCTCCGATTTATCAATCCAGGAACCCATTATGTCTGTTAACTACGGCTCCAAGCGCATCGTCGTTGGTGCGCACTACGGTCTGCGCGACTGGCTGGCGCAACGCGTCACCGGTCTGCTGATGGCGCTTTTCACTGCCATCGTCCTGGCTCAGGTTCTCTTCACCAAGGGCCCCATCGGCTACGATAAATGGGCAGGAATTTTTTCGACCCAGTGGATGAAGTCCCTGACCTTCTGCATCATCATTACGCTGCTGTATCACGTCTGGGTGGGCATGCGCGAAATCTTCATGGACTACATCAAACCTGTTTATTTGCGCCTTGCGCTACAGGTTTTCGCCATTGTCTGGCTCGTAGGCTGCGCGGGCTGGGGCATCCAGGTCTTGTGGCGCCTTTGATCCCACTGAATACTTAAGGCTGATTTCATGACCTATTCCGTTACAACAAGAAAATTTGATGTCGTTATCGTCGGTGCCGGTGGCTCGGGTATGCGCGCTTCGTTGCAGTTGGCCCGTGCGGGCCTGAACGTTGCCGTCCTGAGCAAAGTATTTCCCACCCGATCACACACCGTGGCTGCGCAGGGGGGCATTGGTGCCTCGCTGGGCAACATGAACGACGACAACTGGCACTACCATTTCTACGACACCATCAAGGGCTCGGACTGGCTGGGTGATCAGGACGCCATTGAATTCATGTGCCGCGAAGCGCCCAAGGTCGTCTATGACCTCGAGCACATGGGCATGCCTTTTGACCGCAACCCGGATGGCACCATTTACCAGCGCCCCTTTGGTGGGCACACAGCCAACTACGGCGAGAAGGCCGTCGAACGCGCCTGCGCTGCGGCCGACCGTACGGGTCACGCCATGTTGCACACGCTGTACCAGAAAAATGTCGAAGCAAAAACCAGCTTCTTCGTCGAATGGATGGCACTGGACCTGATCCGCGACGGCGAAGGTGATGTCGTAGGGGTCACCGCACTGGAAATGGAAACCGGTGATCTGCATGTTCTGCACGCCAAGACTGTGCTGCTGGCCACCGGCGGTGCAGGCCGTATTTTTGCAGCCTCGACCAATGCTTTCATTAATACTGGTGACGGCTTGGGCATGGCGGCACGCGCTGGCATCCCGCTGGAAGACATGGAGTTCTGGCAGTTCCACCCCACCGGTGTAGCCGGCGCCGGCGTTTTGTTGACCGAAGGCTGCCGCGGTGAAGGCGCTATTTTGCTCAACAGCAACGGTGAACGCTTCATGGAGCGCTACGCCCCCACATTGAAAGACCTGGCTCCGCGCGACTTTGTATCCCGTTCCATGGACCAGGAAATCAAGGAAGGACGCGGCTGCGGCCCCAACAAGGACTACGTGCTGCTCAAGCTCGACCACCTGGGCGCAGAAACCATCCACAAGCGCCTGCCATCGGTCTACGAGATTGGCGTCAATTTCGCCAACGTGGACATCACCCGCGAACCCATCCCCGTCGTTCCCACTATCCATTACCAGATGGGCGGTATTCCTACCAATGTGAACGGCCAGGTTGTGGTGCCTAATGGCGATGTGCACAACGCCGTCGTCAACGGTCTGTATGCCGTGGGCGAGTGCTCCTGCGTCAGTGTGCACGGTGCCAACCGCCTGGGCACCAACTCACTACTGGACTTACTGGTGTTCGGCCGTGCAGCGGGCAACCACATTGTTGATTTCGCCAGCAAAACCAAGGCCCACAAGCCACTACCGTCCGATGCGGCTGACCGCACCATAGCTCGCCTGTCGCGCCTGGACAACTCAGCTAGCGGTGAATACGCACAAAACGTGGCCGATGACCTGCGTGCCAGCATGCAACTGCACGCGGGTGTGTTCCGCACCCAGGCCAGCATGGACCAAGGCGTTATCAAGATCGCCGAATTGCGCAATCGCGTGAATGCCATTACCCTCAAGGACAAGTCGAGGGTGTTCAACACTGCACGCATTGAGGCCCTTGAAGTGGACAACCTGATTGAAGCAGCCCAGGCCACCATCGTCTCGGCGGCGGCTCGTCATGAAAGCCGTGGCGCCCATACCGTCGATGACTACAACGATACGCCAGAGCACCCGAATGGCCGCAACGATACCGAATGGCACAAGCACACGCTGTGGCACAGCCAAAGCAATTCGCTCAGCTACAAGCCGGTGCAAATGAAGCCCTTGACAGTGGAATCCGTGCCCCTGAAAGTTAGGACATTCTGAGACATTGCGGGACAGACCTTTAGCTCTGTACTCAACTGAATAGGGAAATTTATGACCAAACGCACTTTCTCCATCTACCGCTACGATCCGGACAAGGACGCCAAGCCTTACATGCAGTCGATCGAGGTCGAGCTGGACGGCACCGAGCGGATGTTGCTTGACGCCCTGATGAAACTCAAGGCACTGGACCCCACCATTTCATTTCGCCGCTCGTGCCGCGAAGGGGTCTGTGGCTCGGATGCGATGAACATCAATGGCAAGAACGGTCTGGCCTGCCTGACCAATATGCTGACGCTGCCGGGAACCATTGTATTGAAACCCCTGCCAGGCCTGCCAGTGATCCGGGACCTGATCGTGGACATGACGCAGTTTTTCAAGCAGTACAACTCGATCAGGCCCTATTTGATCAACGACTCTGTGCCGCCCGAAAAAGAACGTCTACAAAGCCCCGAAGAGCGCGATGAGCTCAATGGCTTGTATGAATGCATTTTGTGCGCAAGTTGCTCCACCAGTTGCCCCAGCTTCTGGTGGAATCCCGACAAGTTCGTGGGTCCAGCCGGATTGCTACAGGCATACCGATTCCTGGCCGACAGCCGCGACCAAGCCACGGCTGAACGGTTGGACAATCTGGAAGACCCTTACCGCCTTTTCCGGTGCCACACCATCATGAACTGTGTGGACGTGTGCCCCAAGGGGTTGAACCCCACCAAGGCGATTGGCAAGATCAAGGAAATGATGGTAATGCGCGCTATCTAAAAATATGGCCCCCACGCCTGCCCCTGTGTGTACTGAGCTGCCCCCGATGGAGGCTAATTTCCCTATGGGCGGCCCCTCGGAAAAGTGCTCTGCGGTCGTCGACGAACGAGGTCTGAGCAAGCTGAAATGGCGGTGTCGCCGTGGGCTGCTGGAAAACGATCTCTTTATTGAGCGTTTTTTCAAACGATTCAGTGATACGTTAACGGTTCGCCAAGCTACAGCGCTGGAGTTGCTGATGGACCTGAGCGACAACGATTTACTGGATGTCCATTTAGCGCGAAAATCACTCGCCCAGGTGGCTGCTCCGCTGGATCGTCAAGATGTGCAAGAAGTTTTGAGTATGTTAAGAAAAAACTGTTGAAAGGTCGAAAATGAAACTATCGGAAAACAAAGCCACCCTGTCATTCAGCAATGGCAGCCCGAGTGTTGAATTGCCCGTATACCAGGGCAGCGTCGGACCGGATGTTGTAGACATTCGCAAGCTATACGCGCAAACCGGTATGTTTACCTACGATCCGGGCTTTCTGTCCACCGCGTCGTGCCAATCGGCGATCACTTATATCGACGGAGACAAGGGTGAACTGCTGTACCGCGGCTACCCGATTGAACAGTTGGCAACCAACTGCGATTTCATGGAAACCTGTCACCTTTTGTTGTACGGCAATCTGCCCGATGCTGCTGACAAGGCCGACTTCACAAAGCGCGTAACCCACCACACCATGATCAACGAGCAGATGCAGTTTTTCCTGCGTGGCTTTCGCCGTGATGCCCACCCCATGGCCATCATGACGGGTCTGGTCGGTGCCCTTTCTGCCTTTTACCACGACAGCACCGACATCAACAATCCGGAGCACCGCGACATCTCGGCCATTCGACTGATTGCAAAGATGCCTACGCTGGTCGCCATGGCATACAAGTACAGCGCCGGGCAACCCTACATGTACCCCAAGAACAACCTGAGCTATGCGGGGAACTTTTTGCACATGATGTTTGCGACACCTTGTGAAGACTACGTGGTCAACCCGGTGATCGAGCGCGCCTTGGATCGCATCTTTGTACTCCACGCCGACCACGAGCAAAACGCATCAACGTCAACCGTGCGGCTGTGCGGAAGCTCCGGCACCAACCCGTTCGCGGCCATTGCCGCAGGCGTTGCTTGCCTGTGGGGTCCTGCCCACGGTGGTGCAAATGAAGCATGCCTGAACATGCTTGAAGACATTCAGAAGATGGGTGGCATTTCCAAGGTCGGCCAGTTCATGGAACAAGTCAAGGACAAGAACTCCGGCGTCAAGCTCATGGGTTTTGGTCACCGGGTTTACAAGAACTACGATCCGCGCGCCAAGCTCATGCAGGAGACTTGCAAGGAAGTTCTTGCCTCGCTGGGTCTGGAAAACGATCCACTGTTCAAGCTGGCCATGGCACTGGAGAAAATCGCTCTGGAAGACGAATACTTTGTTTCACGCAAACTCTACCCCAACGTCGACTTTTACTCTGGCATCGTTCAACGCGCCATTGGCATCCCGGTTGGATTGTTCACCGCAGTCTTCGCGCTGGCACGCACGGTGGGCTGGATTGCGCAGTTGAATGAAATGATTGGCGACCCCGAATACAAGATCGGTCGACCACGCCAGTTATTCACCGGTTCCGTTCGCCGTGATGTGTTGCCAATTGCACAGCGATAAAACTTTTGATTCAGTAAAAGGCCCGCTTCCAGCGGGCCTTTTTTTGGGCCATCCAATTATTCCCCAGCGTATAAAATCGAAGGCTTGACTGAAAGACACCACATGGCACGCACCCTGTACGACAAACTCTGGGACGAACACGTCGTCCACACCGAAGAAGATGGAACAGCCGTTCTCTACATTGATCGCCATCTGGTGCACGAAGTCACCAGCCCCCAGGCCTTTGAAGGGTTGCGCCAGGCCGGACGCAAGGTATGGCGGGTCAGCTCGATCGTGGCAACCGCCGATCACAACACGCCCACTACTGACTGGGAGCGTGGCTACGATGGCATCACCGATCCGACCAGCAAGGAACAGGTGACTACGCTGGACAGCAATATCGCCGAGTTCGGTTCTGCTGCATACTTTCCCTTCCTATCCAAGCGCCAGGGCATCGTTCACGTTATCGGACCCGAGAACGGTGCCACACTTCCTGGCATGACGGTGGTGTGCGGGGATTCCCACACATCAACCCATGGTGCCTTTGGTGCATTGGCGCAGGGCATCGGCACCAGCGAAGTCGAGCACGTCATGGCGACCCAAACACTGTTGGCTAAAAAGGCAAAAAACCTCCTTGTCAAAGTTGAGGGTGTTGCTGCGCGCGGCGTGACCGCGAAAGACATTGTGCTGGCCATCATCGGCACGATCGGTACCGCTGGCGGCACCGGTTACACCATCGAGTTCGCTGGCTCCGCCATCCGTGCGCTGTCCATGGAAGGTCGCATGACGGTCTGCAACATGGCCATTGAAGCCGGCGCCCGCGCGGGTCTGGTGGCTGTAGACGAGAAAACAATTGAATATGTCCGTGGTCGTCCGCTGGCACCCGGACACAGTGCCGTGAGCGGCGACGCCGCGTCTGTAGAGTGGGATCAGGCGGTGGCCTACTGGCGCACGCTACACTCCGATGCCAACGCCCATTTCGACGCAACGGTGGAGCTCGATGCCAGCCAGATCGTGCCACAAGTGACTTGGGGCACTTCACCCGAAATGGTCTTGGGCATTGACGCATGTGTGCCTGACCCGGACAAGGAGAAAGACATTAACAAGCGGGGTGCCATCGAACGCGCGCTGGTCTACATGGGACTCGAACCGGGCAAAGCACTGAACGATCTGTTCGTCGATAAAGTATTCATTGGCTCGTGCACCAACAGCCGCATCGAAGACATACGCGAAGCGGCGGCCATTGTAAAAGGGCTCGGTCGGAAAGTTGCCAGCAATATCAGGCTGGCCCTGGTGGTACCAGGCTCCGGTCTGGTCAAGACCCAGGCAGAAAAAGAAGGTCTGCACGAAATTTTCAAGGCCGCCGGCTTTGAATGGCGGGAGCCTGGCTGCTCCATGTGTCTTGCCATGAATGCCGACCGTCTGGAACCCGGCGAACGATGTGCCTCCACCAGCAACCGCAACTTTGAAGGGCGCCAGGGAGCCGGCGGGCGTACCCATTTGGTGAGCCCTGCGATGGCTGCTGCGGCGGCCATTCACGGCCACTTTGTTGATGTGCGCAAATTCAGTTAACACCCAGCGTCCAGAAAGAAAATTCATGAAATATCTGATTACCCTGTTGGTTCTGTCCACCGCATTCCTGCTCACCGCCTGCAACACCGTCAAAGGCATGGGGCAAGACATCCAAAAGGCCGGTGAAAAAATCGAAGGTGCCGCCAAAAAATGAATAAGTTCACCATCCACCAAGGCTTGGTGGCGCCCATGGACCGGGAAAACGTGGACACAGATGCCATCATCCCCAAACAGTTTCTCAAATCGATCAGACGCACCGGTTTCGGTCAAAACCTGTTCGACGAATGGCGTTACCTGGATGCGGGATTCCCCGGCCAAGACCCGGCCAGTCGGCGCTCCAACCCAGACTTTGTGCTGAACCAGCCGCGCTATCAGGGTGCATCCATCCTGCTGGCACGCAAGAATTTCGGCTGCGGCTCGTCACGCGAACATGCACCATGGGCTCTGGAACAGTACGGCTTTCGGACACTGATCGCGCCCAGCTATGCCGACATCTTCTTCAACAACAGCTTCAAGAATGGCATTCTGCCAATTGTGTTGACCGAAACACAGGTCGACCAGCTATTCAGCGAGTCCCTGGCCTTCCCCGGTTACGCGTTGACCATCGACCTGGAGCGACAGGTCGTTGTCAAGTCGCAAGGAGAGGAAATTCCCTTTGAAGTGCAGGCGTTTCGCAAGTACTGCCTGCTCAATGGTTTGGATGACATCGGATTGACCCTGCGCCACGCCGACAAAATCAAGGCCTACGAAGTCCATCGCCTTGCACAAAAGCCGTGGTTAGCCCACGAAATGATTGCGTAAGCAAATAGTGAAGCCTTGGCGGTCAGACCACTCGCGCAAGCGGTGTGTTCTGACCCCAACTGATTATGGAAATCTGAAATGAAAATCGCAGTACTGCCAGGTGACGGCATCGGAACCGAAATTGTGGCCGAGGCCGTCAAGGTCTTGAATGTGCTGGGTCTGCCCCTGGAAATGGAAACTGCCCTAGTCGGTGGTGCCGCCTACGAGGCGTACGGACACCCGCTGCCGGAAGCCACGCTCAAACTGGCCAAAGAGTCCGACGCGATACTGTTCGGTGCCGTAGGCGACTGGAAATACGACAAGTTGGACCGACCCCTGCGTCCCGAGCAGGCCATACTGGGTCTGCGCAAAAACCTGGGGTTGTTCGCCAACTTTCGCCCTGCCATTTGCTATGAGCAACTGGTGGGCGCCTCCAGCCTCAAACCCGAGTTGATCTCGGGCCTGGATATCCTGATCATCCGTGAACTGACAGGCGACATCTACTTTGGCCAGCCGCGTGGCCGCCGCACTGCCACCGACGGTCACTTCCCTGGCGCCGAGGAAGCCTTCGACACCATGCGCTACAGCCGTCCCGAGATCGAGCGCATTGCCCATGTAGCTTTTCAGGCTGCCCGAAAGCGCAGCAAACGCGTAACCAGCGTGGACAAGGCCAATGTGCTGGAAACCTTCCAGTTCTGGAAGGACGTAGTAACCGAGGTCGGACTGCAGTACCCCGACGTGGAACTGGACCACATGTACGTCGACAACGCGGCCATGCAACTGGTCAAGGCGCCCAAGCGTTTTGACGTAGTCGTGACTGGCAACATGTTCGGCGACATTCTGTCGGACGAAGCCTCCATGCTGACCGGCTCCATTGGCATGCTCCCATCCGCCAGCCTGAATGCGAGCAACCAGGGTCTGTACGAGCCCAGCCATGGCAGCGCGCCCGATATTGCCGGCAAGGGCATCGCCAACCCGCTGGCGACCATTCTGAGTGCCGCGATGATGCTGCGCTTCAGCCTGAACCAGGAGGCCTCTGCCTTACGCATCGAAGCCGCCGTGCAAAAAGTGCTGGCACAGGGACTGCGGACCGCCGACATCTACAGTGATGGGACCACCCGTGTCAGCACGCGCGAGATGGGCGACGCCGTCGTCAAGGTCCTGTAAGCGTCGCGCTTACAATCAGGCCATGCAAATCAAACGCTCCGTTTCTCTGATGCTGCCCTTCTGCGGTGGCACAGGCGCGTGGGCCAGTGTGTCGTCGGCGATGCCTTCGACCACCAAGACGACAACCATTAAAGGCTAACTGAGCCCGTCTCGTTCGCGCCCCTTCCGGCTAGACGAGCCGGGCAGATCAAATTCTTGTTTGTTGAATTTTTCTGAAAGGGCAATGTCATGAAGGTAGGTAATCTCGTAGGCCTCGTCGGTTGGCGCGGCATGGTCGGATCGGTTCTGATGGACCGCATGGAAACCGAAGGCGACTTCGCTCTGATCGAGCCTGTTTTCTTCTCTACCTCCAACTCCGGCGGAAAGGCCCCCGCACAAGCCAAGAACGAAACCACCTTGCAGGATGCGTTCAACATCGACGCGCTCAAGCGCTGCGACATCATCATCAGTTGCCAGGGTGGCGACTACACCACTGACGTGTTCCCCAAACTGCGGGCCGCCGGTTGGAGCGGCCACTGGATCGACGCCGCCTCCACGCTGCGAATGGAAAAAAACGCAGTTATCATCCTGGACCCGGTCAACATGCCAGTCATCCAGAATGCGCTGTCCAAGGGTGGTAAGAACTGGATTGGTGGAAACTGCACCGTGAGTTGCATGCTGATGGGCGTGGGCGCGCTGTACAAGGCCGGTCTGGTGGAGTGGATGAGCACCCAAACCTATCAGGCAGCCTCAGGCGGCGGCGCGCAGCACATGCGCGAGCTTCTGACCCAGTACGGCACGCTCAACGCGGAAGTAAAGGCCCTGTTGGACGACCCCAAGAGCGCGATCCTCGAAATCGACCGCAAGGTCATCGCCAAGCAACGTGCCCTGACCAGTGTGGAAACCGCGAACTTCGGTGTACCTTTAGGTGGCTCGCTGATTCCCTGGATCGACAAGGACTTGGGCAATGGCATGTCCAAGGAAGAGTGGAAGGGCATGGCGGAAACCAATAAGATTATGGGTATGGGCGAAGGCTTCAGTGCTCCCGCGATTCCTGTGGATGGTTTCTGCGTCCGTGTAGGCGCGATGCGCTGCCACAGCCAGGCATTGACCTTCAAGCTGAACAAGGATGTGCCGGTGGCCGACCTGGAAGCCATGATCGCCGCCGACAACCAGTGGGTCAAGGTTGTCTCGAACACCCGCGAGGCCACAATTCGCGACCTGACACCGGTGGCGGTGACCGGAACCATGACGATTCCGGTCGGCAGGGTACGCAAACTGGCAATGGGTCCGCAGTATGTGGGAGCCTTCACAATTGGCGATCAATTGCTCTGGGGAGCCGCGGAGCCATTGCGCCGGATGCTACGGATTTTGCTAGCAGCTTAATTAAGAATACCTTCGGAGCTTCGAGCCGATTACACTCCCATGTCGTTGTCGACAGGCAACAAATCAAGGGCAAGATGGTGGGCGGCGGGAATTGCTTACAAAGTTAAGCGCTTTCTTAGCTTGTCAGGCTAAGACATTGATGTTATGGTACTTTTTAGATTTTGAAGGTCGGGGTTTCTACCCGCAAAAAGCATAGTAATTGCCGCTCGCGTGAGCAGCACCGGAGGCATATAAATTGATTGCTAAGTCACATCGCTGGCAGAAGACTGCTGTAGCTGCTGCTGCCGTTGCGCTTCTGGGCCTATCCACAACTGCGGCTTTGGCCTTGTCTTTGGGCCGTATCACGGTCCAATCGGCACTGGGCGAACCACTGCGCGCCGAAATCGACGTCCCGGAAATCAATGCCGAAGAGGCCGCATCGCTGAAAGCCAACACCGCCACCGCGGATGCTTTCGCTGCGGCTGGGCTGGAATACAACCCCGCCATGTCAAGCTTGCAGGCCACACTACTGCGACGCCCCGACGGTCGGGCCTATATTCGCCTGAGCAGCGACCGCGCGATCAACGACCCATTTGTCGACATGATTATCGAAGCCAGTTGGTCGTCTGGTCGGATCCTGCGCGACTACACCATGTTGTTTGACCCGCCAGTGTTGCGCAAGTCAGCACCGACTGCGCCTACGCTGGCACAAATCAATGTTGCGCCGACTCCTGCTACAAACACGATAGCCAAAACACCTGCTACCGCTACAACAACAGAACCGCCACGGGCGGCAACACCGCTCAAACCAGCAGTTGCGGGAAAGCCCTCCGCACCAGCCAAAGTGCCACCAGCCGTCCAACCGAGCGATGCCAACCGTGTGGTCGTCAAAACAGGTGACACTGCCAGCAAAATCGCTGCTAACACCAAAGCCTCTGGTGTGTCACTGGATCAAATGCTGGTCGCTCTGATTCGTGCCAACCCGGATGCCTTTATCCACAACAACATCAATCGGATTCGGGCTGGCGCGGTACTGGATGTGCCGACCGCAGAGCAAGCCAAGACCCTGTCAACTGCGGAGGCGACACAAACGGTAATCGCACAGAGCAAGGATTTCAATGAATTCCGTCGCAATCTGGCCTCGAACGCGCCGGTTGCTACCGTCGGCCCTGCCAGTCGAAAAACGACCGGTGCAATTGACACCAAGGTAGAAGACAAAAAGTCTGCCACTGTCGCCCCTGACAAGCTGACGCTTTCCAAGGGTTCCATTCAGTCCTCGGCAGGTGATGCCAAGATCGCCAAGGAACGTGCCGACAAGGACGCAGCGAGCCGCGCCGCCGAGATTGCCAAGAACATCAGTGACTTGAAAAAATTGGGGACAACTTCGGTTGCAGCGCCCCCGCCCGCCCCCGCCATAGCCGCATCACAGCAGAAACCGGCATCAGCCGCCATACTCGCAGTACCTGTTACTGTTGCGCCCGCAGCACCATTGAAACCGGTATTACCCCCGGTATCTGCAACGTCTGCGCCGACAATGCCGGCATCCACAGCGGCTTCCACCCCTGTCAAACCCAAAGTTGCAGCGTTACCGGTACCAGAGCCTGTCGAGCCACCCGGGTTTATTGACGAATTGCTTGAAGACCCGTTGTTGCCGGCTGGTGCCGGTGGCTTGCTAGCGCTATTGGCCGGGTTTGCTTTCTGGCGCAACCGCCAGAATAAAAAGAATCAGTCTCACATGGACAGTTCTTTCCTGGAAAGTCGACTTCAGCCCGATTCATTCTTTGGCGCAAGTGGCGGCCAACGGGTCGACACCAACAACGAGAGCCCGGCCACTGGTTCTTCCATGGTTTATTCGGCAAGTCAGCTCGACGCAGCGGATGATGTCGACCCGGTTGCGGAGGCAGATGTCTACCTGGCCTACGGACGCGATCTGCAGGCGGAGGAAATTCTGCGCGAAGCGGTTCAAACAAACCCAGGACGCCTGGCCATTCACACCAAACTACTGGAAATATTCGCAAAGCGACGCGATGCCAAGAATTTCGAAGCCACGGCCATACAGGCTTACGCGCTGACCGGTAATAGCAGCCCCGACTGGACCCGCATATGCGAAATGGGTATTGCCTTTGACCCAAACAATCCGTTGTACCAAGCTGGCGGTTCGCCATCAAGCCTTGGAACCCAACCGACTGCGGCCGTGCCCGCCCCCGACTTTGGCAGCACGGTTGCACAATCCGCCAGTGCAGAGTTGGGTGAATCCGTCTCGGGCGTTGATCTCGATCTGGATTTGGACTTTTCCCTCGACGAAGAACCGGCCAGTGCGATCAGCGAGCCGCTGATCAGCACCCCGGCAGCTGAACAGCCTGTCCAAGCCTCAACGATCGACCTAAACAGTCCCTTGGACATGGACTTTGATCTTCCGGACGAAGTGTCCGCGCCAGGTCCCACCCCTGCACCTGAAGAGCCTGCCTCTGCGCCCGATGTTTCCCTCTCGATGGACGGCCTCAAGCTTGACGACGGCGGCCTGCATGATCTGCCTGACTTCGACGCCGATGCAACCATGCCAATAGAGGCGACAGGGTCACCTGCACCCGTGCACGACTCTGGCATGCTTGAGTTTGACTTGGGTTCCTTGTCCCTGGATTTGGAGCCGCCGGTGGAGAAACCCACCGAAGCACCCGACAGCATCGGCGAAGACCCACTCGAAACCAAGCTCTCACTGGCCGAAGAGTTTGTCTCGATCGGTGACGAAGATGGTGCCCGGGCGCTTATCGAGGAAGTCGTGGCCGAGTCCACTGGCGACCTGCGCGCCAAGGCACAACGCGCACTGGCCAACCTCAGCTAAACGCGAGCGCCGGTGCGTTTGGCGTTGATGCAGGCTTGACAGCGAAGTGAGGATTGCACTTGGCCTGAGCTACAACGGGCAAGCCTACCAGGGCTGGCAGAGCCAGAGCTCGGGTCTGACGGTTCAGGACAAGCTCGAAAAGGCACTGACCCAATTCACCGCCCAGCGCGTCTCCACACTGTGTGCCGGGCGCACCGACTCCGGGGTGCACGCCCTGATGCAAGTGGTCCACTTTGACACTGATCGCGAACGCGACACGCACTCCTGGGTTCGCGGTACCAACGCCTGTCTGCCACGGGACATCGCGGTCCAGTGGGCCATCAACACTCCCGACGCCTTTCACTGCCGTGCCTGCGCCACATCACGGCGCTACGCTTATGTGCTGCTGGAGGCTCCCGTGCGGCCCAGCATCGACGCTGGGCGAGTCGGTTGGTCGTTTCGACCGCTCGATGAAGCGGCCATGCGGCAAGCCGCCAACTACCTATTGGGCGAACACGATTTCACCTCGTTCCGCGCGTCCCAGTGCCAAGCGTTAAGTCCCATCAAAAACATGCTTGCAATTGACCTGCACAAGCGCGGCGCCTACTGGCGCATCGAATTCGAGGCAAATGCCTTTTTGCACCACATGATCCGCAACATCATGGGCTGCCTGATCCAAATCGGTCAGGGCAAGAAGTCACCCGAATGGATACTGGAAGTGCTTACCACCCGCGACCGCAAGACCGCTGCCCCCACCTTCGCACCCGATGGTCTGTATTTTCTGGGGCCCCGCTACGACGCCCACTGGGGCATGCCAGAGCGCACGCCTGCGTATGATGCCCTTCCATGAAAGATATTGCCCCCACGCTTGCGACTTCGTCTGCTGCGCTGCCCCCCGAGGGGGCCCAATCCGCCTTGGGGCGGCCCGGCGGCGGATTGACTACCCCCACGCTTGCGCGGACCCGAATCAAAATCTGCGGACTGACCCGCGAACAGGACGTTGACGCGGCGGTCGCGGCAGGCGTGGATGCAATCGGCTTTGTGTTGTATGCCCCAAGCGAACGCGCTGTCAGAGTTGAGCGCGCGGCCGAACTCGCCAGGCGCCTACCGCCCTTCATCACCCCGGTGCTGTTGTTTGTCAACGCACCCGCTACTGAAATCATAGCTGCCTGCGCAATGATTCCGGGGGCTGCCGTCCAATTTCATGGTGATGAAACGGCCCAGGAGTGCGCTACTGCAACTCTGAACAACAGCCGAGCCTGGCTGCGCGCCGCCCGTATTCCCCTGGACGAAGGCGCTCGGGACTTTGACCTCGTACAATTTGCCCAAGATTATTCAAACGCCCAGGCCATCCTGCTCGACGCCCATGTCGACGGGTTTGGCGGCGGTGGGAAAACATTCAATTGGTCACTGCTTCCTCCAAACGTCAACGCTCACCTCGTCTTGAGTGGTGGACTCACACCTGCAAACGTGGGCGACGCAATCGCACAGGTACGGCCACGCTGTAGATCGCTGGCCGTGGACGTGAGCTCCGGCGTGGAAGCCGTAGACGCTCAGGGAAAGCCCCTCAAGGGCATCAAAGATCCCGAGAAAATTTCCCAGTTCGTTGCCGTCGTGCGCGCAGCGGATAGCCCCTACTGAAACTAACTAAAACCCTTGCGGGACAGACCGCAGCACCTTATGTACGACTACCAACAACCGGACGCCTCCGGACACTTTGGCAAATACGGCGGCAGCTTTGTCTCCGAGACCTTGACCCACGCTATCAACGAGCTGAAAGACGCTTACGCCAAGTACCAGTTTGATCCGCCCTTCATCGCCGAATTCAAGTCGGAGTTGGCCCATTTCGTCGGCCGCCCTTCCCCGGTCTACCACGCCGCCCGCATGAGCCGCGAAATGGGTGGAGCGCAGATATTTTTGAAGCGCGAAGACCTGAACCACACCGGTGCCCACAAGATCAACAACACCATCGGCCAGGCCATGCTCGCCAAGCGCATGGGTAAGCCGCGTGTGATTGCCGAAACCGGCGCCGGCCAGCACGGTGTCGCCACCGCCACCATCTGTGCCCGCTATGGGCTTGAATGCGTGGTCTACATGGGCAGCGAAGACGTGAAGCGTCAAAGCCCCAATGTCTACCGCATGAAACTGCTAGGTGCCACGGTGGTGCCGGTGACCAGTGGCAGCAAAACGCTCAAAGACGCGCTGAATGAGGCCATGCGCGACTGGGTCGCCAATGTGGACAACACCTTCTACATCATCGGCACCGTAGCCGGCCCCCACCCCTACCCGATGATGGTGCGCGACTTCCAGAGCGTGATCGGTGAAGAATGCCTGGTGCAAATGCCTGAGATGCTGAAGGTGGCTGGCTGCAAGACGGAACAGCCCGATGCGGTGATTGCCTGCGTCGGTGGCGGCTCGAACGCAATGGGCATCTTCCACCCCTACATCCCGCACGAAAAAACCCGCCTGATCGGCGTGGAGGCAGCCGGCGAAGGCATGGACAGCGGCAAACACTCGGCCAGCATTCAGCGCGGCAGCCCCGGCGTGCTGCATGGCAACCGCACCTATGTGCTACAGGACGACAACGGCCAGGTCACCGAGACCCACAGCATCAGCGCCGGGCTGGACTACCCCGGCGTCGGCCCGGAGCACGCGTTTCTGCACGACATGGGCCGCGCCGAGTACGTCGGCATCACCGACAAGGAAGCGCTGGACGCTTTCCACTACCTGTGCCGCACCGAGGGCATCATCCCGGCGCTGGAATCGAGCCACGCCGTGGCCTACGCAATGCAACTGGCCAAGAACATGCGACCCGACCAATCCATCCTGGTGAACCTGTCGGGGCGCGGCGACAAGGATATTGGTACCGTGGCCGACCTCAGCAACGGCGAGTTTTTCTGCCGACCCAGTTGCACCGGACAATCGGTTAAGGGAAATATAGTCGCAGCCCCCGTGAAACGTGCGTAAGCAGCTACGAAAGTAATAGCATGAGTCGAATCGACACCACCTTTCAAACCCTTGCTGCCCAAGGGCGCAAGGCTCTCATCCCCTTCGTGACGGCAGGCTACCCGTTTGCTGACGTCACGCCCGAACTCATGCACGCCATGGTGGCCGGTGGCGCTGACGTGATCGAGTTGGGCGTGCCTTTTTCCGACCCCAGCGCCGACGGCCCGGTCATCCAGAAAGCCGGTGACAAGGCCTTGTCTTTTGGTATCGGATTGGCCCAGGTGCTAGACATGGTGCGCGTGTTCCGCTCCAAGAACGATAGCACCCCGGTGGTACTGATGGGCTACGCCAACCCGGTCGAGCGTTACGACCAGAAGCACGCAGCGCCGGGTGTCGCCAGCGCATTCGTCCAGGATGCGGCGGCGGCTGGCGTGGATGGTGTGCTGATCGTCGACTACCCGCCTGAAGAATGTGAAGTGTTCGCAGCCGACCTGCGCGCCCACAACATGGACCTGATCTTCCTGCTGGCCCCCACCAGCACCGAGGCGCGCATGGAGCAGGTGGCGCGCGTGGCCAGCGGTTATGTGTACTACGTGTCGCTCAAGGGGGTGACGGGGTCTGGGTCACTGGATACCGGTGCCGTGGAAGCCATGCTGCCGCGCATCCGCCAGCACATCAGCGTACCGGTGGGTGTGGGTTTTGGCATCCGCGATGCGGAGACTGCCAAGACCATTTCAAAGGTCGCCGATGCCGTCGTGATTGGCAGCAAGATCATCCAGTTGATTGAAAATCAGAGCCGGGAACAGGTGGCCAGAACAGCCCAGAACTTCCTGCAAGAAATCCGGACCGCTTTGGATTCATAATCGCATCCTGAAACCTTGTGGGACAGACCGCCGCTACGCAAAGCGAGCCAGCTCTGTCCCCAACACATTGAAAGGTGACTATGAGCTGGCTTGAAAAACTGCTACCCCCAAAAATTCAACAGACCGATCCGGCCGATCGCCGCAGCGTCCCTGAGGGCTTGTGGATCAAGTGCCCGAGTTGCGAAACGGTGCTGTACAAGACCGATCTGGAGCAGAACCAGAACGTCTGCCCGAGTTGCAGCCACCACCACCGCATCGGCGCGCGCGCCCGGCTCAACCTGTTCCTGGACAACGAAGGGCGTTTCGAAATCGGGCAGGAAGTGCTGCCCGTGGACCCACTCAAGTTCAAGGACAGCCGCAAGTACCCCGAACGTCTGAAAGAAGCCCTGGAAAACACCGGCGAGACCGATGCACTGGTGGTCATGGGTGGCGCGGTGCACGGCATCAGCCTGGTGGCTGCCTGCTTTGAATTCGACTTCATGGGCGGCAGCATGGGATCGGTAGTAGGCGAGCGCTTTGTGCGCGGCGTGGAATCGGCCATCGAGCAAAAAATCCCCTTCCTATGCTTTACAGCCACCGGTGGTGCCCGCATGCAGGAAGGCCTGCTCTCACTGATGCAAATGGCCAAAACCAATGCCGCGCTCACCCGCCTGGCCAAGAAGAACCTGCCCTACATCAGCGTGCTGACCGACCCGACTATGGGCGGGGTCAGTGCCGGTTTTGCTTTTCTGGGTGATGTGGTCATGGCCGAGCCCAAGGCGCTGATCGGCTTTGCCGGTCCACGCGTCATTGAGTCAACGGTGCGGGTCACCCTGCCCGACGGCTTCCAGCGCTCAGAATTCCTGCAAACCAAGGGTGCCATCGACCTGATCTGCGACCGCCGCGAACTGCGCAAAACCGTGGCCAGCACTTTGGCCATGTTGCAACGCCAACCAGCGGATGCAGTCATCTAATCAGTTGAGGACAGAGCTGAAGGTCTGTCCCGCAAT
>CANNRR010000006.1 GCA_947508055.1 Burkholderiales bacterium | reverse complement strand
GGTTTCGCCGGTGACCGGGCATTTTTGATGCCGGCGGGCGATGTGCATGGTTTGTCCAGTGGTGCCGGGGTCGCACCTGCGGCGGCTTATGTTCCGGTGCCACGGTTGGGTGAGCCGGCTGCTTTTGCTGCACAGGGTGATGCGGGCTTGCTGCGCTTGCCGCTGGGAGACGGCTTGCTGGGCCGTGTGGTAGATGCGCAGGGCCAGCCCATGGACCGCATGGGCCCCATCGCCGATATTGTTTCCCGACCCCTGGACCGCAAACCGATCAACGCGATGGACCGGGCACCGGTGCGCCAACCGCTTGACACGGGGGTACGGGCGATTAACGCGCTGCTGACTGTGGGTCGCGGTCAACGCATTGGTTTGTTTGCAGGTTCTGGCGTGGGAAAAAGCGTATTGCTGGGCATGATGGCGCGCTATACCGAGGCTGATGTCATTGTGGTGGGCCTGATCGGCGAGCGTGGCCGTGAGGTGAAAGAATTTATTGAGGATATTCTGGGTGCCGAGGGGCGGGCGCGCTCGGTGGTCGTGGCCGCGCCAGCGGATTCGCCGCCACTGTTGCGCTTGCAGGGCGCGTCGTATGCAACCGCCATTGCGGAGAGCTTTCGCGATCAAGGCAAGCATGTGTTACTGCTCATGGACTCGCTCACCCGCTACGCCATGGCGCAACGGGAGATTGCTTTGGCCATTGGTGAGCCACCGGCTACCAAAGGTTATCCGCCATCTTGTTTCGCTAAACTGCCCCAGCTAGTGGAACGTAGCGGAAACGGTTTGAACGGGGTTGGGTCGATTACGGCCTTTTATACGGTACTGACCGAGGGAGACGATCAGCAGGACCCGATTGCAGATGCGGCGCGGGCCATTCTGGATGGGCATATTGTGCTGTCACGCAGTTTGGCCGAGTCGGGCCACTATCCGGCAATTGATGTGGAGCAGTCGGCTTCACGCGTCATGCACAACGTGGTTTCGCGTGAACACTTTGAACTGGCACGGCGATTTAGGGCGATTTATTCCAAGTACGAGCGTGGTCGCGATCTGGTGCAAATTGGCGCATACGCCCAAGGGTCGGACAGGGCATTGGACGAGGCTATCGTTTTGCATGACGGCATGAGCCGGTTTTTGCAGCAGGATATGTATGAGTCGGCCACTATGGCGTCAGTCTTGTACGAAATGACAGCTGCAACCGAACTAAATGCGGGTGTGACATGACCCTGCACACCACCGAGGATGCACCATGGCTCAGCTGAGAAGTGTTCTTCTGGCTATCGAGCACGCAACGATTCACCGCGACGAGTTGGCCCAGGCTGCCGTCGGGGTTGAGCGGAACCTGCAATTTGCGCATCAACAGCTAGCGCAGTTGGAGGGCTATGCAGCAGACACAGACGCACGCTGGATTGGGTCCGCCGCGCGGGAGATTTCGGCACAAATTATTTGCCACCAATACCAGTTTATGGATCGACTGCAGCAGGCCATTGTTTTGCAGACCGGCGTCATTGCGGGTGTGGTACAGCAACTTGATCTGGCCAAGGTGAATTTGTTGCAGGCCGAATTTCGCCTGTCCGGATTGAACCAGATTTTGAAGACGCGCAAGGCGGCACTGATGCGGGTTCAACAACTGCGAGAGCAGCGTCAGATGGATGAATTTGCAGCGATGCAGCACGCCCGTAACCGGGCGATGCCAATGAGTGGAGAAAAACATGACTATTGAAGCAGGACCTAAGCCAAATGGAGTCCGAGTCGCGGCGGCGGATAACAGGAATCAAAAAAACAAGTCAACGACAGCCGATGGGGCTGGGGGTGGCTTTGGTGCCATCCTGGCATCGTTGGAGCCATCAGAGACTGCGGGGCAGTCAGGTACTGACCCGGTCGTCACGCCCCCCACAAGTACCAGCTTGGCCAAGGGTTTAACTGCCGGGGTAAAGGCTGTTTTTGATCCTTTAGCAAAAGACGCGGACCCACCAGATGCATCGTCAACGCGCAGGTTGGGCAAAGGTGTAGACGGATTGGGTATGGGGAGCTTGGATGGGTCAATCGACGTGGGTGACAGCAAAAAATTGCTACCCAAGGAGCCCGTGGAAGCGTTGGCTGCGGTAGCGTTACCAGTGCCAGTGCCAGTGCCAGTGCCAGATGCTGCGTCGGTGCCAGATGCTGTCGCGGTACCAACCCCTGCTCCCTTGGATGCGGTGGCATTGCTGGCACAAGCCTCGCAATGGTTGACCACGCCGTCCGCGGTTAGTCTGCCAGAGGGTCAAAATCTTGTCTCGGGCGTTGCGCAGTTGCCAGCACCCGCAGTCACACTGCCCCGCCCCGCGGTTAAGTCAGAAGGCGCGGCGGCAGTTCCCAGCTTGGCATTGGACGCACCTGTGGAAGCGCTGGCGAAGTCTGGCAAGCTGCAGCGCGACACTGTGGCCAAACATGCGCTGTCCACAGATTTGTTGACGGCGCCGTCGCAGTCTGCGGGCCTGCCTGAAAGCCGCTCTTTGCCGCTTGCCGCGAAATTGGCCGATCAAACTATCGTCCCGTTTGCTGTGACGCTCGCAGCACCCAGCAACATGATGCCTGCGAGGCGCGAAGACCCGTCACGGGAGCGTTCTGTTTTTCGATCAAACGTCACCGAGGTTTCCGCGTTGGGTCAATCGTTTATGTCGCCAACGGCCAGTACGGCGGTTCAGTACACTCCAGAGATGCAGATGTCGCCTGATGTGTATATTGCAGAAAAGGTGGCCTACTGGATATCAAATGACGTGCAGAATGCTGAAATGAAGTTGGATGGCATTGGTTTGGACACGGTAGAGGTGAGCATTCGAATGCATGGCAACGAAGCGCACGTCGCATTTCGGACTGATGAATTGCAGGCCCGGGCCGCTCTGGAGAATGCAGGTACCCATTTGAAAGAGTTGTTGCAGCGGGAAGGGCTGGTGCTGACAGGGGTCTCAGTTGGCACAGCCGGTGCTGGAGACTCGGGCGCCAGAGAAGGGCAATCCCGGCAGGGCGGTCGCAAAGCCAACATCGCAGCGCTTACCCCGGTCCGTGTCGACCGTGGTGCGGTAGGCGGCCGTGTTTCCGGCGGAACACTCGATCTTTTTGTCTGACGGGCGGGAATGTGTTGTTAACGATGTTAAGTTGTGGGTCTTGTGCGAATTGATCTTGCTGTGTAGCAAAATAAATGTAATCGGCTAAGAGCCCGATTTTTCCTAAACAAGGAGTGAATGTGTCTGCGAAACCTGAAGCCGCCGAAGCTGGCGATGCACCAAAGCCTGCCAAAAGCAAGAAAATGCTGATCATTGGTTTGGCGGTCGTTTTGGTCTTGGCCCTGGCTGGTGGCGGCGCGTTTTTCTATATTAGCAAGCAACGCGCCGCGGCAGCAGAAGAGGGCGATGATGCCGCGTCAGCCAAGGCGGCTTCGCATGCCGGACCCAAGGCTGCGCCGGCATATTTGCCGCTGGATAACATGGTGGTTAACCTGTCTGACCCAGGGGGGGAGCGGGTCGCTCAAGTCGGGATTACTTTGGAAGTTTTGGATGCGCACGCAGTCGACACAGTTAAAGGATTTTTGCCCACTATCAGAAGCGGCATTTTGATGCTGATTTCGCAGCGCACGGCTGAGGAGTTGCTGACCCAGGAGGGTAAGCAAAAGTTGGCAAAAGATATATTGCGGGAGGCCTCGTTGCCCTTTGGTGGCGGAGATGCCGAAGGGCATGGCGAGGGCGCCGCACCTGCCAAGAAGAAAAAAAGTGACGCCAAGTCAGGCCATGGGGACCTGCCAGTGGTTGGGGTGTTGTTTTCAAGCTTCATTGTCCAATGACGCATTTACAGGTTGCACAGCATGAGTGAGTCGTTTCTTTCTCAGGAAGAGGTAGACGCTCTTCTTGAGGGGGTCACCGGCGAAAGCCAGAAGACTGTCGAGGAAGCTGCCGAGCATGGGGAGGTTCGCTCCTACAACATTTCCAGCCAGGAGCGAATTGTCCGCGGGCGCATGCCCACGATGGAAATCGTCAATGAGCGGTTTACCCGTAACCTGCGCGTGGGCCTGTTCAACTTCATCCGGCGCAGCCCTGAGATATCGGTTGGACCAGTCACGGTTCAGCGCTATAGCGCGTTTTTACGTGAGTTGGCTGTGCCAACCAATTTCAATATTGTGGCTATCAGGCCGCTGCGCGGTAGTGGCCTGATCGTGTGTGAACCGGCGTTGGTGTTCGGTGTGATCGATACGCTGTACGGTGGCATCGGAAAATTTCAAACACGGATTGAAGGCCGCGACTTCTCTGCCACTGAGCAACGAGTCATCAATCGCCTGGTTGACGTCATTACGGCAGAGTACAAGAAGGCCTGGAAGGGCATTTATCCGCTTGAGTTGGAATACCAGCGCTCTGAGATGCAGCCGCAGTTTGCGAATATTGCGACGCCCAGTGAGATCGTGATTTCTACGTCGTTTCAGCTGGAAATTGGCGATATCACGGGGGCCATTCATTTCTGCTTTCCGTATTCCACTCTGGAACCTATTCGGGACGTTCTCTACTCGTCAACCCAGGGTGACTCCATCGAGGTGGACCGGAGATGGGTCAATGTGCTGACCCGTGAGATTCAGGCGGCAGAGATTACCCTGGTTGCGGAGTTGGCACGGGCTGATGCAACTGTTGAACAATTGCTGAAAATGAAGAAAGGTGACTTCATTGAGCTCGACCGAGAGCCCACAATTCAGGCCACCGTTGACGGTGTTCCTATTTTTGAGTGTCAGTACGGCACGCATAATGCCAAATACGCCATTCGCATAGACAAAGCCCTGCGAGGCAACGACCAAAATTGGTTAGGAGAAAGAAATGGCATCTGAAGATAAACCCGACGAGGCAGCTGCCGACGATGGCATGGCTGATTGGGCTGAGGCCTTGCTAGAGCAAAAGGCTACGGAGCCGGGGGATGGGCATGGCGGAGTGCTGGCTGGCGAAGCGCCCAAGCCTTTTTCGTCCATGCCGTCCGGTGGGGACGCACCAATTCATGACATCAATATGGTGCTTGACATTCCGGTACAGCTCTCTGTTGAGTTGGGTCGAACCAAGGTTCCGATCAAGCACATTTTGCAGTTGGGACAGGGGTCGGTTGTGGAGCTGGATGCGTTGGCAGGTGAGCCCATGGATGTGCTGGTCAATGGGTATTTGATCGCCCAGGGTGAAGTGGTTGTGGTCAACGACAAATTCGGTATCCGTTTGACTGACGTGGTCACGCCGTCCGAGCGCCTGCGCCGCGTCAGCAAAGGGTGATGACTTGCCATGGCCGAGTCGCTGGTTCCGGTGGGTATCTTTTTGTTGCTGCTCGGATGTCTGCCGTTTGCGCTCAAATGGATCAAGCAGCGTACCCCAGGTGCAAGCGGTCAGGGCAGCGCACAAACTAGGTTTGTCTCTGCTTTGGCGGTAGGCCCGCATCAAAGGGTGGTAACGGTGGAAGTGGGCCCAGAGGGGCAACGCGTGTGGTTGACACTTGGGGTCACGGCGCAGGGAATTTCTTGTTTGCATTGTGTGAATGTCACGCCGAGCCTGCCTGGCGGTGTGCAAGAGGAAGTTGCGCCATCGGAAGCGAAGGATTTGAATTGAACTGGACGTTGGCGACGCGAGTCGGTTTCTATTGGAAGCTGTTGCTGGGCTTCTGCGCGGTCGCCGCGCACGGGCTTGTGATGGCACAAACCAACGGGCAACTGCCTTTACTGGTTGCAACTGGTGGGACGAGCCAGAGTTTCTCTGTTCCTGTTCAGACGTTACTGTTTTTTACGGCTCTGTCGTTCTTGCCGGCCGTTTTGCTGATGATGACCGGGTTTACGCGCATTGTGATCGTGCTTTCACTTTTGCGCCAGGCACTTGGCACCCAATCGTCCCCACCCAATCAAGTTATTGTCGGACTCTCTCTGTTTTTGACTTTTTTTGTCATGGGGCCGACTCTGGACCGGGTTTATGCCGATGCGTATGTGCCGTACACCAAGAATGGCATGACGTTCGAACAGGCATTGGAGAAAGCGGAGGTTCCTGTTCGGAGTTTTATGGTGAAGCAAACCCGTCAATCTGATTTTTCATTGTTTGCCAAGCTTGCCAAACTCGCTCCCGATGTAAAAGCGGATACGGCACCGATTCGTGTTTTGGTGCCAGCATTTGTTATCAGTGAACTGAAGTCGGCGTTTCAGATTGGATTCATGATTTTTATTCCTTTCCTGGTGATTGATATTGTTGTCGCCAGCGTGCTGATGTCTTTGGGAATGATGATGTTGTCCCCGGTTTTGGTGGCATTGCCTTTTAAATTGATGCTGTTTGTTTTGGCCGATGGCTGGAATTTGCTTGTGGGGTCACTTGCAGCCAGTTTTGTAGTTTGACGGGATGCCAACACCATGAATGCACAAACAGTTCTGACGATCGGGCAAGAGGCACTTTTGATGCTTCTGATGGTCTCGTCACCAGTTTTAGGGGTGGCGCTGATTGTTGGACTGCTGGTCAGTCTTTTTCAGGCAGTTACTCAAATTCACGAAGCGACACTTGCATTTGTCCCCAAGCTGATTGCTGTTATTGCGGTTTTCGCCATTGCAGGTCCATGGATGCTAACGATGTTGGTGGAGTACATTCGTCGAACAATTGAAGCGATTCCCGGGTCTGTGGCCTGAGTAAGGATTTGCCGTGATCACGATCACTGAAGCACAACTTGCTGCCTGGATATCACCCATTTTTTGGCCATTTCTGCGTGTGTTGGCGCTGTTTACAGCAGCGCCTGTTTTTTCTTCCCGGGCGATTCCGATCAGAGCCAAAATTGCTTTGGCGTTTTTTGTTGCCTTGGCCTCACAGGCGAGCTTTTCGGATATGCCTGTAATCGGCTTTGACGATCCGCAGGTTTTAGCGGTCGTGTTTCAGCAAATCGGTGTCGGCTTGGCTATTGGTTTTGCGGTAAGGGTGGTTTTTGCTGCAATGGAGCTTGCCGGTGAGGTGGTGGGATTCCAAATGGGCCTGAATTTTGCTGCATTTTTTGATCCGACCATAGGCGCACAGTCGAGCGCCGTGGCCCGATTTTTCGGACAAATGACATCCTTGCTTTTTCTTGTGATGAATGGACACATCATGGTGCTCTTGGCCATCATTCAAAGCTTCAAGGCCTTCCCGGTTGACAGGGGTTTTTTGGATTCCTTGATGCGAATGAAACTCCACAAACTTGGAGCGGACCTGTTTGCAAGTGCGTTGTGGATAGCACTTCCAATGGTCGGGATGCTGATGTTTGTGAATTTGGCATTGGGTATCGTGTCCAGGGTGGCACCACAAATCAATATTTTTGCCGTAGGCTTCCCGATTACCCTGGTTGTTGGGTTGATCTGCATCGCTGTTACTTTGCCGATGTTGGATCAGCCATTCATGGCCCTGATGGAGCGATCAATCGGTGTTTTTTCTGGAACCTAAATGCGGTCAATCAAACCAAATTGTTCCTGATGGCATATACGGTCAACTCTGCGTTGTTGGATAGTTTCAATTTTTCCAGCAAACGCGCGCGATAGACGCTGACCGTTTTTGGACTGAGCATGAGGTCCTCGGCAATGTCAGAAAGGCGTTTGCCCGAGGCGATCTTGAGCAAGGTCTGTAGCTCGCGTTCCGATAGAGTGGAATGCAGTGACTCGGCATTTGGTGTGGCAAGGTTTGCGACCAGCATTTCCGATATTTCCGCTGTGACATACTTGCGTCCGCTCGCCAAGGCACGCACCGCGGGTATCAGCTCGGCTGGGTCACCCGCCTTGTTTAAATAGCCATCCGCTCCGGCACGCAAGCAACGCAATGCGTATTGGTCTTCAGCAAACATCGAGACAATCAAAACTTTGATAGCAGAATGTTGCTCACGCAGGCTTGCGAGTACCTCAAGCCCTCCGCGACCGGGCAAGTTCAGGTCGAGCAGAAGTACATCGCAGTGGACATTTCTAAGGACCTCGCGAACTTCGGAGTAACTGCCAGCCTCCCCAATAACCTCGATATCAGCGGCATCGGTAATCGTGTCCCTAATGCCGCGACGCACCATGGCATGGTCATCGCAAAGAACGACTCGTATCACGTGAACTGTCCCATTTGTGAATGTTCAGCATTTTCAGCAAGTGGGACCGAAAGGATCACCGAAGTTCCCAATCCCTGTCGTGTGCTGATATCAAGCCAACCACCAATTGTTCTGGCCCGTTCGTGCAAACCCCGAATGCCAAAAGCGTCAGCTTTTGCCAAGTCTTGGTCAGAAATTCCGACTCCATCGTCGCTAATTTCCAGAGTCAAAAAATCCTCGGCGTCTGAAATATCGATTTGAACCAAATTGCACTTGGCGTACTTGGATGCATTTGTAAGTGCCTCTTGCGCGGTTCTATAGGCCGCTAACTGAACCGCCAAAGGGGGGTGCAAACTTTCGCTGCTGGTCCGCAGTTGCGTTTTGATTCCTGTTCGTTTTTCAAAGCTAACGGCCAACCACTGAACTGCAGCAACAAGCCCCTGGTCGAGGATGGATGGCCGCAAGTTCATCATAATTCTCTGACTCGCACCTAGGGCCTGTTGTAGCGTGTCAGTTGCGGCTTGAATGTGGGATTGCGATTCGGGGCTGCTGGTGTGCCTGGAGAGCCAGGCCAGGTCGAGCCTTACCGCTGCCAGGGAGCCTCCAATGTCGTCATGAATTTCTCGGGCAATGGCGGCGCGTTCCCGCTCGATGGCAGCTTGAAGGTGGCCTGCGAACTCTGACAGCCTCTTCTCTGATATGGCTAGTTCCCGCGCAGCCACCTCACTTGCCAGTCGTGCATTGTGTACTTCAAGGGTTCTCAAAATGACCCGCGGCAGTCGAACAAGGTCATCTTTGTGCAAGTAATCACTGATGCCCAAATGTATCGCCGACACTGCCGCAGATTCTCCGATTGCACCTGACAGCAAGATGAAGGGCGGACGCATGCTGCTGTTTTTGAGCTCAGACCAGGCGTCTATTGCGGTAAAACCGGGAAGTCGATAGTCCGCCAGAATCACGTTGACGGAACCGGAGGTTGCCATTTCGGCGAACTCTTTAAGCGTCTCTACGCGGGAGATGGCGTATTGAAGGCCAGATCGGTCAAGCGCCCGACAGACCATTCGGTGATCGGCAACGGAATCTTCCAAGTGAAGAATGCTTATCGGCTCAAATGAAGGTGTTGTGTCCATGCGCTACGCCAATTATGGGCCAGATTATGGTATCAGAGGAATTGCAACTGCCCCCCAAACGGGGCTCCATTGCCAAGGGCATATCGTTCAAAAGTTCCCCAAGCGTACTGATTCCTGCTAACCTATTAACATGTAATACTCGGGTGTTACGAAACTGACGAGGCCGCCCAGGAAAGGCCTTTTCTAGGACTTATAACGATGCAGCCATCCTTGACCACACCAACTGTCCCAGCCGTGCAAATGCCGATCATGCTGGTAGCGGAAGTTCAGGACTCCCTGTTGGTGGTTGTGCATGACTTGACAAGGCTTGACGGCTTGTTGGCGCACACTATGGAAAACTTGATGGAGCGGTTTACCAGCGCAAGCGCGAATTTGGCTAATCCGGCACTGATGCATTCCAAGGAACTCGACGATGTTCGCAGCACGTTGCGAGCAGCCGTTACAGAGTTGCAATTTCAGGATATGGCATCCCAGTTAATCGTTCATACGTCGAAAATTTTGCAAGGTTGCGCTTACCGTTTGGCATCCGAGTCCATGGGCGCCGAAGATGGTGAAGCTGTTCCATTCGTGGAGGAGGTGCCGGAACGTCCCAACCCGGTTACGCAAGACGAGATGGACGCGGGCTCAATAGAGCTTTTCTGAGTGTTTAATGCACTGATCACGTTAAAAAATTGAAATAGTCGGAGTTACAAATGCCTTTAATTCTCGCCGTTGACGATTCGCCATCCATGCGCAAGATGGTGTCATTTACTCTAACCGGTGCTGGTTACCAGGTTGTTGAGGCGGTTGATGGCCAAGATGCTTACGAGAAAGCGCAGTCGCAATCCTTTGACTTGGTGTTGACTGACCAAAACATGCCTCGCTTGGATGGCCTGGGGTTGACACGCAAATTGCGTGACCACCCCCAATTCAAGACGGTTCCAATATTGGTGCTGACTACAGAATCAAGTGATTTGATGAAGCAGGCTGGCCGTGCTGCGGGAGCCACGGGGTGGTTGGTAAAGCCATTTGACCCAGCGCGGTTGCTGGATGTGATTAAAAAAGTGATTCGCTGATTGACCGGATGGCGAACTAATCATTACAAAGTAGGAGTTTGGTATGTCTGAGACGCATCAGGACAGTGGCGGCAATGGAGATTTCGATCTCACCCAGTTTTATCAGATTTTTTTTGAAGAAGCAGGGGAGAATCTGGATCTCATGGAGCAAATGTTGCTCAATTTGAATTTGGAAACGGCTGATGATGAAGCGTTAAATGGCATTTTCCGGTGTGCCCATTCTGTAAAGGGGGGGGCCGCGACGTTTGGTTTTTCTGACGTTGCCGAACTCACGCACCAGATGGAGTCTCTTTTGGACAAGCTGCGTCGTCATGAGTTGCAGCCGAATGCAGAGATGGTGGACGTTCTTCTGGAATCCGCGGATGCGTCCCGAAGTTTGCTTGCAAGGCATCAGGCGGGTGGTGAAGGGGATGTGACGCCGACAGCAGACTTGGTTCGTCGGATCAGCGCGTTGGCGGCTGGGCATACACCTGCGCCGGCGGTAATGCAGGCTCCAGCTGTGATTGCCCCGGTCGCCGTTCCAATGCCTTCGGTTGCGTCCAAAATCCAAACTAAACAGGTGCGGTCACTTGAGATTTGCATTGGCCCGCTTGAGAGGATAGAGCAAGCAGATGCGGTTCAGGAGTTGTTTCGAGACATCCCTGGCCTGGGTGAGATCTCGGTGTTGCCAAATGCGACAGCTAGTACGAGACTTTTCACTGTCAAAACGGAGTCGAGTGACGAAGATCTTCTTGACTTGTTTGCGTTCCACGTGTCTCGGGAATATATCAAGATTACCGAGCACGTCGTCAGTACCGACGATGTCGACAGTTCCCATGCCAATGCCGTTAGTAGCGGTGCAGGTGGCACGCATTTGTCGGCCGACGACGCGCAACCTGGCGCTCCGTTAGCGCCGCTGCCTGGGTACGGGTTTTTTGATGGTGCACCCGGAGCACCGATGCCTGCCGTTGAGAGTTCGGCGAGTGAAGCCAAAGTATTGAAAGTGCCCGTTAAAACTGCGCCGCCGAATGCTGCAGCACAGCCGGAAGCTGCGACCATTCGCGTAGCAATCAGCAAGGTTGATCAATTGATAAACCTGGTTGGGGAACTAGTGATTACGCAGGCAATGCTTGCTCAAAATAGCAGGGCGTTGGACCCCGCGGTTTATCAGCAATTGCTTTCGGGGTTGGCGGATTTGGATCGGAACACGCGGGACCTACAGGAATCGGTGATGTCTATACGCATGATCCCTATGTCTATTGTGTTCAGTCGGTTTCCTCGTATGTTGCGAGACCTTGCAAGCAAGCTGGGCAAGAAAGTGGATTTTGTCACTCAGGGAGAGGCCACTGAACTGGACAAAGGTTTGGTAGAGAAAATTACAGACCCCTTGACGCACTTGGTTCGCAACAGTTGTGATCACGGAGTTGAGTCTCCCGCTGAGCGTTTGGCCGCTGGAAAATCAGAAACAGGAACGATCACGCTGTCTGCTTCCCACCAAGGCGGGTCGATTGTGATTGAGGTGCGTGACGATGGGAAGGGGATGTCCCGTCAAAAAATCCTGAACAAAGCGAGGGAGCGCGGTTTAGATGTATCGGATCAGATGTCGGATGGAGAGGTTTGGCAACTGATTTTCGCGCCAGGATTCTCCACTGCGGAAGTCGTTACTGACGTTTCGGGTCGTGGGGTAGGTATGGATGTCGTGAAGAGAAATATCGCGGCGTTGAACGGGACAGTGGAAATCGACTCGGCAGAAGGCTACGGGATGAAGGTGTCTGTGCGTCTGCCGCTAACGCTCGCAATTATGGATGGCATGTCCGTCGGTGTTGGTGGAGAGGTCTACATCCTCCCACTGTCATCTGTAGTTGAGTCGTTCCAGGTCAAAGCGGATGCTGTCAGTACGGTTGGGCAGGGATCTCAGCTGGTAAAAGTTCGCGATGAGTACATGCCGGTCATTGAGCTTGAGAAGATTTTTCAAATTCCGCGGTTTGATTTCGAGAAGTCATGTGACATCATGGTCGTTGTCGAGGCAGACGGCAGTCGTGTCGCACTGCTGGTAGACGAATTGTTGGGCCAACAGCAGGTAGTTGTGAAGAACTTGGAGTCGAACTATCGCAAGGTACCAAATGTATCTGGAGCGACTATTTTGGGTGACGGCAAGGTTGCACTTATTTTGGACACCGGCGCACTAGTTCGGCGTTCACGGCACTGATGACTACGCATTGAAGGAGGCAGTATGGGTAAGATGGAAAAACTCGATGAAATGACGTCTTCTGAAGCCAGAGAGTATTTGACCTTTCGACTGGACCAGGAGGAGTACGGGATAGATATCCTCAAGGTTCAGGAAATTCGTGGATATGAACCGCCAACGCGTGTGGCAAATGCGCCAGATTTCATAAAGGGAGTCGTGAATCTGCGAGGAACGATCGTACCTATCGTGGATATGCGACTGAAGTTCAATTGCTCAAAAGCTGAATACAACTCCTTCACAGTCGTCATCATTCTTAATTTGAGAAGCAGAATTGTTGGAGTTGTGGTTGATTCAGTCAGTGACGTGATGGAACTGCCGGCAGAGAGCATTAAGTCCGCTCCAGAAATCGACAGCGTCATCGATAGCGGTGCAGTTTTGGGCTTGGGCTCGCTGGGCGATCGTATGTTGATACTTCTTGATATTGAACGCCTGATGTCCGCTCCTGACATGGGCCTTGTCAGTGCGTCTGATTGAGGCAGTCGATGCGCAAGTCGGTGGACAGAACGCGTTGGATTGGCTGAAATGAAGACCTTGCAGGAAGGCAGACCGATGCAAGCCGCTTCTGATGGAATGCAGGGGCGGGAGTTCGCGTGGACCGATGCAGATTTTGATCGTGTTCAGTCGATGATTTACAAGCGTGCCGGGATTAGTCTTCACGACGGCAAGCATGCCATGGTTTACAGCCGACTGTCTCGCAGGCTTCGCGAGACTGGATACCAAAGTTTTCACGAATATTTGGGATGGCTGGAGTCGGCAGATATTCCCGAGTGGCAAGAGTTTGTCAATGCGCTGACTACCAATCTAACTTCTTTCTTTCGAGAAAACCACCACTTCGAAATATTCGCAAGTCTGTTGAAATCGAGACCCACTGGGTCACCCTGTCGTGTTTGGTGTAGCGCAGCTTCGACTGGGGAGGAACCCTACTCCATTGCGATCACTGCTTTTGAGGTACTCGGCCCGAGCTCTCAGTTCTCGTTGACCGCAAGTGATATTGACTCGAAGGTTTTGGCGTCCGCTCAGCAAGGCGTTTATAGGCTTGATGGAATGAAAGGAATCGATGCGCATCGAATGCAGCGGTTCTTTTTGCGCGGCAAAGCAGGAAATGACGGCATGGTGAGGGTAAAGCCAGAACTTTCGCGGGCGATTGACTTTCGGATGGTAAATTTAGTTCACAACGATTGGCCTTTTAAAGAGCCTTTCGATGTGGTATTTTGTCGAAATGTGATGATCTATTTTGATGCGCAAACGCAGCGAAAAGTACTTGAGCGCATTTTTAAGGTTATGAAGCCGGGCGCAACGCTGTTTGTCGGGCATGCTGAAAATTTCAGCGACTCTCGGGATCTGTTTGTTCTTAAAGGAAAAACTGTTTATGAACGGCAGTAAGTCGCTAAGTTTGGCCCCGAATGGTGTGATTACCTCATTTGTTGCAAGGCGCACATGAATTTCCCCCAGCACGGTGTTGGAGTTTCCGCAAACAAAGTCGGCGCCGGGGGCGGCGTACCTGCAGTCAAAATCTTGGCAAGTGGAAGAGTTTCCCGAGTTGATCAACTCAAGGCGCAACCACGTAAACCTGGGGAAGCCTCCTTTTTCTATGCAGATCATCACTTCCAGTATGACGCCGTTAAAGTTTTGCCAGGTGAGTACTACGTGTCGAATGAAGATCTGGTCGTCATGACAGTCCTGGGCTCGTGCATAGCGGCATGCATTTGGGATGGCAAGGTGCGTACGGGTGGAATGAACCATTTCATGCTGCCGGATGGCGATGGCATAGATGGTTCGGGTCGCTATGGTTCATATGCGATGGAACTCTTGATCAATGAGATGTTCAAGCTCGGTGCTCGCAGAGAGACCATGCAGGCCAAAATATTTGGAGGCGCGCAGGTCATGGCTGGTTTCACGACAATGAATGTCGGGGAACGGAACACGCAATTTGTTCTGGATTATTTGTCTACCGAACGGATACCGGTAGTTTCCCAAGACGTCCTGGACATTCATCCCCGGAAAGTGTGCTTTTTCCCGGTAACAGGCAAGGCGCTAGTAAAGAGGTTGGCGCACTCTCATCCGGAAACCTTGGCTGTAGAGGAGCGACGGGGAAATGCTGCGTCCGTTGCGAAGTCGACTGCCGGTGGTTCGGTCGACCTTTTTTGAGAGGTGAGCTTGAAGAAAATTCGTGTTGTGGTAGTTGATGATTCCGCCCTTGTTCGGGGTTTGCTTGCAGAAATCATCAATCGTCAAAATGACATGGAGTGCGTTGGTGCTGCGAATGACCCACTGATTGCCAGGGAAATGATTCGCGAGCTCAACCCCGATGTCATTACCTTGGACATCGAAATGCCAAAAATGGATGGAATCGACTTCCTTTCCAGGCTGATGCGACTTCGCCCAATGCCGGTAGTCATGATTTCAACTTTGACCGAGCGGGGTGCTGAAGTCACTATGCGAGCGTTGGAGCTCGGTGCAGTCGATTTTGTTGCCAAACCCAGAATGGGTATAGCGGATGGGATTGCAGAACTCGCTGACCAAATCGTTGAAAAAGTCCGTATTGCTGCAGCAGCCCATATTCGTAGGGTCCTCCCGCCGGGTCAGGTACCTGAAGCAACAACCGCAAATCAGCAGGCAGGGTTTAAAAAACCTGGGATCGGGACTATGGGGCGGTTGTCCACTGAGAAACTTATTTTTATAGGCGCGTCGACTGGTGGAACCGAGGCCATAAAAGAAATTTTGATGCGCATGCCAGCTGACGCTCCTGGAATTGCTATTACACAGCACATGCCACCTGGATTCACAACAAGTTTTGCTGCACGCCTGAATAGCATATGTCAGATCAAAGTGGGTGAGGCGGTGCACGGCGAGCGAATACTCCCCGGGCATGCGTATATTGCTCCTGGAGGAAAACAGTTTCGTGTGGACAAAAGCGGGGCGAACTATTTGTGCGTCGTTGAAGATGGTGAACTGGTCAATAGACACAGACCATCGGTTGAAGTGCTGTTTAAGTCAGCCGCCCGCGTAGTGGGCGGCAATGCCTTCGGGGTCATGCTCACGGGAATGGGGAGCGACGGTGCAAAAGCGATGAAGGAGATGAAGGACGCAGGCAGCTATAACTATGTCCAAGATGAGGCGAGCTGCATTGTGTTTGGAATGCCGCGAGAAGCCATTCTTCATGGCGCGGCAGACGAAGTTTTGCCGTTGTTGGACATAGCCGGAGCGCTGTTGGGAAGGCTGGGTAGCACATCTGACCGGTATCGTGTCTAAGAAATTTCCGAAATGTAGTCAGTACCGACTTCCTCAAGGATTTCTGATGGAAGATCTGTTTCAAGGTCGATTACCTTGGCTCCAACGTAACAGATTCGCGTATATTAGCCAATGAAGAAAATTCTGATAGTTGACGATCAAGATGACGCTCGGAAGATGCTTTCCATCGCGTTAAGGCGGCCGACACACAAAATTGTGGAGGCCGCCAATGGGCTTGCCGCCCTGAAAGCCGTCAAAGACCACAGGCCGATCGTTGTGCTGCTTGACATCGTAATGCCCGGGTCACTCAATGGATTTCAGGTCTGTGAATGGATCAAGGCAGACGTCGAGTTGAAGAATACCTTTGTGGTCTTGCTTTCAGGTCTGAACGACAAGAAAGATTTTGATGAGGCTAGGCGTGTTGGTGCAAATGCGTACATGGTCAAACCATTTCGCCTGTCCCGGCTGATCCAAATCGTAATAGACCACGCGAAGCTGGCCGATACCTTTGTACTTGAAATGGCTGCGTGACGCTAAGGTTGGCGCAGCTCAACGGAATCCTCACCAAACCATCAAGCGCACCCAAAGCCTTGGTTTCTTATCCACCGCCGCCATCAGGTTTCCCGTAAATACCGGGCTCAATCAAAAAAATTGTCTAGGTCACTCTGGGAGAGTTTTTCCTCGTTTTGGGGGGAAGTGGGCTGTGCATCACTACTGCCGCCTGTGAGACCGGAATGATTTTCGCCACCGTTGAGACTGGGAGTGATCATGGCAGTGGGTGGACTTTCAACCAGTTCAAGGTGGCGCGGGTCCACACGAAAGAGGCGAAGCTCCGGCTTGTCGCCGCTGACTGGAAAATAGACCGTAGGTTTGCCAACAAATCTGCTATCAGTTTGAACTACACCGATGCGTCCTGCTAGACCCTGCCTATCGCGTGGGGTCAAGATGGACAAGCGTTCATGCGTGAAACGAACTTTCGCGTCAGGTGGCAATTCAATGCTCATAGGGCGTTCTTGCGGGAAATGAATGGGTTACTCAACCAAGTGAAACCGAGTATCGCATCTTGAGCCAGCCAACGACCTTGTGGAAGCAACCCGCATCAGCCCAGCAACGTTTTCTGGCGTTCCATTCATGGGCACAACAATACACAGGATGCCGCCAGGCTGGGGCCTGGTTTGATCTTTCACGCCGACCGTGGCGGCCAGTATTTACTATTGCCTGGGGTCAAAACGAGGGGAGTATTTGGTTAGCCAAGGTTTCATCAACATATCTTCCTTTATGACGTGTTGAATCAGCCAGTCACGCAAAAACGCGGTGACTTCATCTGCGCTGGTTTTCGCCCTGTTTGATTCCATCCCCTCACGGAATTTCGTCAAGTGTTCCGCTAAACGCGTGTGCGACTCATGGAGCAGGTCTGTCTTCGGATAGCCGACGGCTTTGGCCACAAGTTCTTCGCGCTCAAAATGGGACTTGCCGTAGTTGGCCAGTTCGTTGAGAACCGAAGTGAGCTCCACTGAATCGACGGACTTCAGGCAAACCTCAGCACGATTGATGATTTCGAGCAAATACTGATGATCCGAATCAATCAGGTCATTGCCCACGCTGAACTGACTACGCCAAAGTAATGTCATACATCCATCTTTCAACCATTGATTTGATTCTGGGCAATTATGTCGGAATGGCTGTCAGTGAGATTCTAAGTTCGTCCACGCTCATCAAGGACCAGTAGCCCAGGGTCATCCGGAACTGCTTACTTGCCACACTGGTCGCAATTCTGAAGGTGCGCTTTCTGGGGTTCATGCGGACGCAGAACCCGCAAAGCACCCGGTCACGCAGGATGCGCCCATCTGTAGCCTGGCCTTGTGCTGGGGTTTTTTTTGTCCATCATTCAAGCAATGGAGCACTCGGGCAAGTGCCTTACCATAATCTATACTCATCGGAGCACATGAAGACCACGAACGCATGGTCAAATTTACACAAATTGCCATGAAGATTTTGTTGGTTGACGACGCTCGCTCCGTGGTTCAGGTTATGACTTTTCGTCTGGTGAGTTACGGTTACGAAGTTGTCTACGCGGAAAATGGCAAAGTCGCGGTGGATCGGTTTAGCGAAACCTCACCGGATTTGGTTCTGATGGACATTGAGATGCCCGTCATGAATGGTTTTGAATCGGCAAGTCGAATTCGCGCATTGGAAGCACAAGAACAATGGGCATGGACCCCAATCATTTTTCTGACTTCGTCTGACACTGTTCAAAACTTGGTGACGGCCATTGAAGCCGGTGGGGACGACTTTATGTCGAAGTTTGTGCCAGAGCCTGTGCTGCACGCAAAGATGATGGCGATGGGGCGTATAGCGACTTTGCGTCAACGCTTGTCAGTTGCAAATGAAAAACTCCAGAACCTGGCCGATCACGACGGATTGACAGGGTTAGTCAATCGCAGAAGCATGGACACCAAACTGGACTTGCTTTGGTTCGAGTCGATTCCTGCCAAGACTGCGTTTTCGTTACTCATGCTTGATATTGATAATTTCAAAAAGTACAACGATCACTATGGGCATCAGTCGGGCGACGTCTGCCTGCGCAGGGTAGCTCACTCAATAGAGGCGACCACCCTTGAGTCCAACGCCACCGGACAGACCAAGGATGCATTTGCCGCTCGTTATGGCGGGGAGGAGTTTGCAGTCATTGTTCCCGCAGCATCCCGGCAGGCCGTGCAAGCACTTGCCACCACCATTGTGGAGCGGGTTCGGTTGTTGTCGATTCCACACGAATTGAACGCAGAATGGGGGATAGTGACTATTTCAGTCGGTGGGGCGTATATGGACGTGGCTGAGGGCGAATTGGTGAGTCTTTTTCGTCTGGCCGACGCCCGTTTGTACCGTGCCAAGAGTAGTGGCAGAAATTGCGCCGTAATGGAGGACTGATTTTTCGAGTGTGGCTTATTGCGCTTTGGCATTCGACGGCAGAGCCATCCTTCTAGCCTAAGCTACACACCCATCAAAGTCGCGGCCAAGGCTGCCAGACGCAAGCCTAGAGGGCTTGGCAAGCATTCCGCATTAGGCAGTTCAACTCCGTTTGAATCCTCCCCAACGCCCCAGCTGCATCCCCGTCATTCAGCCCAATATAGTGCCGATGTAGCACATCAGTCTTCGGTGCAGTATGGTTAAGAATCCTGCGAACCACAGCATCCCCCAACCCCAGCTTCTCACCCACAGGTGCAACCAGTTTCCGCAAGTCATGCAACATGAACCGTGGGGAACCCAGCCGCATAGCCATTGAATGAATGTGTTCAGCACTGACCCCTTTGAACAGTTGATCATCACCAGCCAACCCCAAACACCGACGCTCCAGAATCTCCCGCATCATCGGAGTCACAGGCAACGAATGGGGCTTCCCGTTCTTGGTCATAGGAATGCTCAGGACGCCGCCAGAGAGGTCAATCTGTTTGAGGGTCAACTCCTTGCATTCATTGCGCCGCAAGCCCGTGAAGAGCGTCAGGAGCAAGAAGTCGCGTTGCTTCTCGCCCAGTTGGTCAACCGCTGTCTTCCAGGCCGGTAACTCACTAATCTGCAACACCCGCGCTCGGGGCTGGGAGTGTTCCGGCATCAACCCAGCAGCAGCCAGCTTGTTGAAGGGAGATTCCAACGACAACCCATGCACCGCAATTCTGAAGGTGCGCTTTCTGGGGTTCATGCGGACGCAGAACCCGCAAAGCACCCGGTCACGCAGGATGCGCCCGTCAGTAAAGGTGCTGCGCCGGAGCAAGGATTCGCTAATAAGTACAATTGGCATCAGTTTCCCCTAGGCAAAACGAGGACAAAATCCTCGATAAATCGACGTATCCGTACCCGGTTTGCATTTTTGCTGTCCGGTCTTGCCATGCGCGGGTCGGGCACATCGACGGCGTCCACGTTGGGCTCGATGGTGCAAGAGGGGGTTGTTTCCTAAGGATATTTTCATGAGTTTGAAATGTGGCATCGTTGGTTTGCCCAATGTCGGTAAGAGCACTTTGTTCAATGCGTTGACCAAGGCGGGCATTGCTGCGGAGAACTACCCCTTTTGCACGATTGAACCCAATGTGGGCATCGTTGAAGTGCCTGATGCCCGCATGGCGCAGTTGGCGCATATCGTCAAACCCGAGCGCATGGTGCCCGCGGTGGTGGAGTTCGTGGACATTGCTGGCCTGGTGGCTGGTGCCAGTACGGGAGAAGGTCTGGGTAACAAGTTTCTGGCCCATATCCGCGAGACCGATGCCACCATCAATGTGGTGCGCTGCTTTGAAGATGACAACGTCATCCACGTCTCTGGCAAGGTGGACCCAATCTCTGACATTGAAGTGATTCAGACAGAGTTGTGTCTGGCCGACTTGTCGGCGGTCGAAAAGGCTCTGCACCGGGTCACCAAGACGGCGCGCTCTGGTGATAAGGAGTCCATCAAGCTCGCCGCTATCCTGGAGAAATGTCAGACTGCGCTGAACGAAGCTAAGCCCGTACGCACACTGGATTTCAGCAAGGAAGAATTGCCGTTGCTGCAACAGTTCTTTCTGATCACCGCCAAGCCCGCCATGTTTGTGGCCAATGTTGCTGAAGACGGTTTTCTGAATAACCCGATGCTGGACCGTCTGACCACCTATGCCGCGGCTCAAAATTCACCAGTCGTGGCTATTAGCGCGAAGCTCGAAGCCGAAATGTCGGAGATGAACGACGACGACCGCCAGATGTTTCTGGAAGAGTTGGGCCAGACCGAGCCTGGCCTGAACCGCCTGATCCGCTCGGCGTACAAACTGCTGGGTCTGCAAACCTATTTCACGGCTGGTGTGAAGGAGGTGCGCGCCTGGACCATTCATGTGGGCGACACCGGACCGCAGGCTGCTGGCGTGATCCACACCGACTTCGAGAAGGGATACATCCGCGCCCAGACCATTGCGTTTGACGATTTCATCGCTTTCAAGGGCGAGCAGGGTGCCAAGGACGCAGGCAAGATGCGCGCCGAGGGTAAGGACTATGTTGTCAAGGATGGCGATGTGATGAATTTCCTGTTCAGTTCCTGATCGACTTTTAAGTCGCAGAAGAAGATCAAAGCCGCGCACAGTATGGTTCTGTCAATTCATTATCGACACCGATCAATGCAACAGACGATCGGACTGCTTGGTGCAGTGGCATTGAGCCTTGCAGTGGGCTGTGGAGGCGGTGGTGGCGCGCAGCAACAACCCGTAGCGTCCGTCAAATATGGAGCCGTGGGAAGCTACCCCATCACAGAATGTCTCAAAGACAATGCCTCCGGCCTGATGTGGGAGGGCAAGGCTGGCAGTGGCCTGCGCGCGGGCGGCTTGACCTACACCAACTACGACAGCACGGCTGTACCGCAAGTGCTGGCAAACGCGGCATATGCAACTGCCACACAAGCGCAACTGGATGCGACAACCAATGCAGTTGGCTATAAGAAGGCGGTCAACGCATTGGCCCTGTGTGGCTATACCGACTGGCGATTGCCCTCGCGCGATGAACTCAAGGGATTGGTCGAACCCAAGGCATCGCCCACCGGGGCAAACATCGATGGTCTCTGGTTTTCAAATACCCCGGCTTACGTGTACTGGACCGCCTCACCCTATGAGACCAATGCAAGTTACGCGTGGTTGGTTGATTTCTTTGATGGCAGCACTGCGGTCAGCTTTGACCGCGGCACGGGTGCTCACATTCGCTTGGTGCGCTGAGGTCAGGTCAGGCAAAATCACCAGAGTTTGACCAGGCCCGTGAGCGCAGCAGTCATCGTCACGTAGCGGGCAAATTTACCTACGGCCATGTAAACCAGGCAAGGCCAGAATGGCAGCTTGAGCCAGCCCGCCACCGCACACAGGGGGTCGCCCACGCCGGGTAGCCAGCCCAGCAGGCAGGCTTTGGGGCCCAGTTTTTCAAGCCAGGCCAGCGCCTTGGAGTGCGTTGATGAATGGCGATATTTGTCCGCCACCTGATGCGCGCCGTAGCCCATCCACCAGTCCACCGCGCCACCCAATGTGTTGCCCGCAGTCGCCACCAGCACCACGGGCCAAAACTGCTCGGGGTTCAGTTGTACCAGGCCGAAGACGACTGGCTCCGAACCCAGCGGCAGCAGTGTGGCCGAGATAAACGAGACGACGAATACTGTGCTCAGACTGTACTGTGGCAATGACAGCAGGACGAGCAATTGGTTGATCCATTCGGGCATGGGTGCAGTTTATTTCAATTGCTGAAATTTTGGGCAGCTAGAATGGAGTCCGACCCGCGTCATCGCTTTCCAAACCCACCCCAATCCCCTCAGACGTCCGCATGCACATCGGCCACTTCGCTATGGCGAATCCCCTGTTTGTTGCGCCTATGGCGGGTGTGACGGACCGACCGTTCCGCCAGTTGTGCAAGCGCCTCGGCGCTGGCTATGCGGTGAGCGAAATGGTGACCTCGCGGCGTGACCTGTGGGACACATTGAAAACCTCGCGCCGCGCCAATCACGAAGGCGAGCCCGGCCCCATTGCCGTACAGATTGCTGGCACAGAGGCGCAGATGATGGCCGATGCTGCCGTGTACAACATTGAGCGAGGTGCGCAAATCATCGACATCAACATGGGCTGCCCTGCAAAAAAGGTCTGCAACAAATGGGCGGGTTCGGCCCTGATGCAGGATGAAGCGCTGGCCCTGTCTATTGTGGAAGCCGTGGTGGCGGCCTGTGCTCCGCGCAACGTGCCCGTGACGCTGAAGATGCGCACCGGCTGGTGCCAGGCGCACAAGAATGCGGTCACGCTGGCGCGGGCTTTTGAGAGCGCGGGCGTGCAAATGCTGGCTGTGCACGGCCGAACGCGCGAGCAGGGCTACCGGGGCGAGGCCGAGTACGACACCATAGCGGCGGTAAAGGCTGCGGTGCAGGTTCCGGTGGTGGCCAATGGTGACATCAAAACGCCCGAGAAGGCATTAGCCGTGCTGCAGGCCACGGGTGCCGACGCCATCATGATTGGCCGAGCCGCACAGGGCAGGCCCTGGATCTTCCGCGAAGTTGCCCACTTCCTGGCCACCGGTACCCACCTGGCGCCACCGCTGGTGAGCGAGGTCAAACGTTTATTGGTCGAGCATTTGTACGACCACTACGGCCTGTACGATGAATTCATCGGTGTGCGCTCGGCGCGCAAACACATTGGCTGGTATGTGCGGGGTCTCCCCGGAGGTGAGGCCTTTCGCGCCGGGATGAATGCACTGCAGAGCAGCGTGGCCCAGGTGGCTGCGGTGGAGCAATTTTTCGATGGTTTGAACGAAAAGATGGACCGCATCCCGACGTACGGCGGTGTGGCCAACACAATAGGACGAGACATGACGGAATGTGTTTTATGAGCAAGAAGCTCCTCGAAGACAGTGTGCGCACCAGCCTTGAAGGCTACTTTCGCGACCTGCGTGGCACCGAGCCCGGTGGCATGCATGACATGCTGGTGCGGGCAGTTGAAAAACCCCTGCTGGAAGTGGTGATGGCGCAGGCGGATCAAAACCAGTCCAAGGCCGCGCAGTGGCTGGGCCTGAACCGCAACACCCTGCGCAAGAAATTGCTGGAACACCGATTGATCGACTGATTGCCCCCATTTTTAACTTCGCATGCACCACCATGAACGCACTCCTTTCTGTTTCTGATAAAACCGGTATCGTCGAACTCGCACGGGCCCTGCACGCGCAGGGCCTCAAGTTGCTGTCCACCGGCGGTACTGCCAAACTGCTGGCCGAAGAAGGTCTGCCGGTCACCGAAGTGGCCGACATGACCGGTTTCCCCGAAATGCTGGATGGCCGCGTCAAGACGCTGCACCCCCGCGTGCACGGCGGCCTGCTGGCCCGCCGCGATGTGCCCGCGCACATGGCTGCGTTGGCCGAACACAAGATCGACACCATTGACGTGCTGGTGGTTAACCTGTATCCCTTTGAAGCGACCGTGGCCAAACTTGGTTGCACGCTGGAAGATGCTATCGAGAACATCGACATTGGTGGCCCCGCCATGGTGCGCAGCGCGGCCAAGAACTGGAAAGATGTGGCCGTGCTGACTGATGCATCGCAATACGCGACCGTGATTGCCGAGTTGAAGTCCGCCGGGAAGGTTTCTGACAAGACCAAGTTTGCCTTGTCGGTGGCAGCATTCAACCGCATCAGTCAGTACGACGGCGCCATCAGCGACTACCTGAGCTCCGTCCAACTCGGTGATGACGTGCCCGCCGGTGATGCAGCGCCCGCCCTGAGCCGCTTCCCAGCCCAGTTCAACGCGCAGTACACCAAGGTGCAGGATATGCGCTATGGCGAGAACCCGCACCAGCAGGCCTCCTTCTACCGCAATGCCGACCCGGCGCTGGGCGCGCTGTCAACGGGGGTGCAGTTGCAGGGCAAGGAGTTGAGCTACAACAACATTGCCGACGCCGATGCGGCTTGGGAATGCGTCAAGAGTTTCGAGTCCTCGGCATGCGTCATCGTCAAGCACGCCAACCCTTGCGGCGTGGCAGTGGGTGCGACGGCGTTGGAGGCCTACAGCAAGGCTTTCCAGACGGACCCGACCTCGGCATTTGGTGGCATCATCGCCTTCAATTGCGCGGTCGATGGTGCAGCGGCACAGATCGTTGCCAAACAGTTTGTGGAAGTTTTGATGGCCCCCGCCTTCACGCAGGAAGCGCTGGATGTGTTCAAAGCCAAAGCCAATGTGCGTCTGCTGCGCATTGCCTTGCCTGAAAACCGTGCAGACATTCTCAACGCCGGTCGCAACAGTCTGGAATTCAAACGTGTGAGTGGCGGTCTGCTGGTGCAGGAATCTGACAACCACATCCTGCATTTGTCGGACCTGAAAGTGGTCACCACCGTGCAGCCCACGGCCGAACAACTGCAAGACCTGCTGTTTGCCTGGACCGTGGCCAAGTACGTCAAGTCCAATGCGATCGTGTTCTGCAAGGGCGGTATGACCGTGGGCGTGGGCGCAGGCCAGATGAGCCGCCTGGACTCGGCCCGCATTGCCAGCATCAAGGCCGGCCACGCCAACCTGTCATTGGCCGGCACTGCGGTGGCAAGCGATGCCTTTTTTCCTTTCCGTGACGGACTCGACGTGGTGGCGGATGCAGGCGCTACCTGTGTCATTCAGCCCGGCGGCTCCATGCGCGACGACGAGGTGATCGCCGCCGCGGATGAGCGCGGCGTGGCCATGGTGTTCAGCGCGGTGCGTCACTTCCGTCATTGATGTAAATGTGCCGATAGCCCCCGCCGAGTATGCGTGAGAAGCTATTGATTTTGTAGCATTCTGACGAATGTACTTCAATAGCGGTTGCCCCCATCAACGCACTAACTGGAGAATCAAATTGCGCACGATGGCTGGCCTGACCGGTTTTTGCAGGAATTGCACTTCGGCGTCGCGGCACAAGTTCGACAGGTTTTCCCCGATATCCCCACTCATGAGACAGGCCGGGATGCAAAATTTGGCCGCGGCACGTATCAATCGGACCGCGTCAAGTCCGTTCTCGCCTGCGCGCAAGCGGTAGTCGCTCAAAATCAGCTGTGGGCTTTGGCCTGCCCGCAGTTGCACTAACGCCTCATCAATACCGCTTGCTACCACCACATCACAGCCCCAGGATGACAACATCATGTGCATCCCCTCTGCGACCAACACATCATCGTCAATCACCAGCAGGCGAAACCCTTGTAAGTCGTTCGTCGGAATCGGGTCTCGGGCCTCCACGATGCTTTGTGGGCGGGGACTCAAAGCGAGTGGAAGCTCAATGCTGAAGCAACTGCCCCGGCCCAGTACGGACTTGACGCGCACTGTGTGCCCCAGTAGGCGGGCTGCACGGTCCACAATACCTAAGCCCAAGCCCAGCCCCAAGCTGCGGTTGCGTTCGCTGTTGTTTACCTGAAAGAACTCTTTGAATATTTCCCTTTGATGTTGTGGCGCAATACCCACCCCTGTGTCCCATACCTCGATGCGCGCAAGGCCGCCGCCCTGCACCGGTCTGCAAGCCAACAGAACTCCGCCGTGCTCGGTATATCGCAATGCGTTATGTATCAAGTTCAAAAGCATGCGGGTGAGCAGTGCTGAATCACTCAGTACCCACAACGGACTCGGGCGAATCCGAAAATCCAGCTGCTTGGCATTGGCCTGCGCATGCAAGCCAGAGACTAACGGTGCAAAAAATTCCCTCACAGAAAGAGCGCGAATCGATGTTTTCACCGATTGCGTTTCTAGTTGTGCGATGTCCAGCAGGGAATCGAGCAAATCCTGCTGTGCCCGCACTGAAGCCGCTAGGTGGTCAAGCACCTTCGTTTCCTCGTCTCCATGAGGAAATTGCACCAGCCGCTCTAAAAACATGCCTAACGCGTGCGCAGGTTGACGCAAGTCATGGCTTGCAGCTGCCAGAAACTGGGACTTTGATCGCGTTGCTTCTTCTGCAGTTTCTTTCTGGGCGCGCAGATCCTGGGTGGCCTTTTCAACACGGTACTCCAGGAGTAGGTGACTGTCCTGCAAAGTTTTGGCCATGCTATTGAGGCCGCGCTGCAAGTTGGCAAATGGATCGTTTGGGTGCACCAAAGCCCGGAACCCCAACTCACTATTTTCGAGACGTTCAATCTGGCGAGAAACCCGCTGTATCGGCCGTAGCACCCCACGCGAAATCAAGAATGCCACCAATGCACCCAGTAACAGTCCACCCAACGTAATGGAAACCCCGAGCAACAGCATGCCGCGCTCAAGTTCTGCCAGCGATTGGCGACTCATGACCAACACCACATGTCCTAGCAGTTGGGCCGGTTGTGGCAGTGATTGCCCCTGCATTTCAAAAACATCATCCAGACTAATTTGGCTGCCAAGCACGGGTTGAACCAGAACATCGAGGTCGTTGGACGTGTCGAGGGCACTGCTCTCCTGCATGCCCATCACCGGGTGGGGAAACAAAGGCTGGCCCACTCGCGTGATGAGATTACCCTGACGGTCGAATATATCCACCGAGCGTACATCCGGCTCCTTCGCCGCACCCAAACCGATCAAATGAAGTTGCACCTCGTTGGCAGAGAAAATGCCGTACTCACTGGCGCTGGCCAATTGCCGCGCCAAGGCACGTGAGCGTTGTTGGTATGACTCGTTTAGGTCACTTGAGCGACTCAGCAAAAACGCCACCGACAACCCAATTCCGACCACTAACACCGGCAGCAATGCAGCCAGCATAACCCGCGTGCGGATGTCGGACCATTTCATTTCTTGAGCTCTAAGCGCTTGAGTCGCTCGGTCAAATTCTGCGCATCAAGGTCCAGGTTCATTGAGCGTGCAAGCGGCACATTCACATCGATCAAAAAATCGTTCGGATATTGGGGCGGCCCCAGTTCTTTACCCTGCATCACCGCGCGTGTGAGTTGTGCTGCCTGTTGTCCTACTTGGGCCGGTGTGGAGTAAATCGCCATCAGGGCGCCCGCTTTTACATAGGAGGGCGAAAAACTCACCATGGGCACCCCCGCACGCAAGGTGGACAACAGAATATTCTGCAAGGTTGCGCTGTTATAGACCTGTGGATCAGGCAGGGCAAGCAGTACCTGGCTTTCGTCGAGAAGCACCTGTAATTTAGCAAACATCGACTCATTTACATCGATTTTGGTTTGGATCAACTCCATTGATCGTTTACGTCGCTCGTCCTCCAGCAGCGGGACTTGTGCACTGCTTTGGCTCCCTAGTAAAACACCGATGCGTTGGTGCTGGGGCAATGCGAGCTTGATTAAATCCAGCTGGCGACCCAAAGCCTGGTTGAGGTAAATCGCTGAAAACTGGCTGGCGGGTCTGCGCTGGGTGTTCCGCACAATCATTTCAAAACTCTGATTTGGTACAAAAACGCACAACACAGGTACCCGTGTCTCACTGCGTGCCATTTCGTTTGCGGCAACTACGCCCAAAGCCAGCACAAACTGATCGGCTCGCGTAGCAGAGGTGCGGGCCTCTGCCAGAGTCAGGTACTGAACTTTGCTACGCGAAACACCACCGCGTTCAAGCTCGCCCATGAAAACTTCGGCAGCCTCCGCAAAGGCAGCATTGCGCTCAGCACTGACGATCAGTACTGAAACTTGTGCTGCATGCACCCAGAGCGGTAAACCGCATCCAAGCCACAAGCACAAAAATGCAAGCCTGAACGCTAGGCTTTGGCAAAACATGTGTTTAGTTCTCCAGCCTCAACATCACATAGGCTTGTCTCACGAATTGAAAGTTGGGATCGAAGTCTGGATACGCAGGTCCGAAGTTTTGCACCACCAAAGACAATTCGCCTTTGCGTGGGCCCCAACGCAGTTCTTTGGCAATGCGCAGGTCGGTGCGGTCCACGGCCGGGCCTGGCACGCCGTTATTAGGCATCTCGGGCACAGCGTCGGTGTGGCTGCGCATCAGGCTGAAGTGAATACCCTGAGGAAACCGCTGGGTGAACATGAGCGAGGAACTGGTGGAAGGCTTGCGGGGGTGGAGCTGGCCGTTGTCGATCCACAGATGTCCAATCGCCCACCGTCCGTCCTGCCAGGGCCGCCACTTGAGCTGGAACTCCGCTCCATGGGTTTTGCGCGGCGCGGTGAGATCATCCAAGTTGCCCCCCGGTATATTGGTGTAGTACTTGGTATAGCCATTCGCCTCTTTTTTCTCCGCAATGATGTTGGTGCTGGTTTCATCGAAGATGCGCACATCTACATCCAACTGCAAGCTATCGAATGTGCCCAGATAACCGATTTCACTGCTCGCAACGGATTCTGGTACCAAGCCCCCACGGGCTTTGTAATTCACGTACTCTCCGTCCGGCAAACCGGCAGCCGCTAGAGATGCTGAACGGTACACTTGGTGGCTGAAGTTTTCGAACGTGCTGGGCGGACGATAGGCCTTGGAGCTGCCAAAGCGCAGCGTTTGTCCAGGAACAAGGTGCCAGTTCAGCATGGTTCGCGGAGAGAGGGTATTGCCGGATACCGAGTTGCTCTCCAGCATGCTACCGGCATTGAGCACCAGGCTGGGCACGATACGCCATTCCGCGTTGAAAAACAGCCGGTAGAAATTGGTTTCTAGGACCGCATCCGTGTCATATAGGACGCGTGAGATGTTACGCTCCTGGCGCAGTTCTGCCCCCCAAATCGAGCGCAAATTCTGGTTCATGCGCACGGTGTATTGCGCCATCAACGCATCGCTGCCGGAGCGCCCCCCCATGTTCATCAAAATGTCCGAAAAATTTGTGTTCGGGACCTGATTTTTGACGGATTCTTCCATGTGCGAATATTGGACGGCAAGGTCCTCATTCGTACTCAGGATGCGGCTCCAGTCGAATTGGACAAAAGAGGTGTCAATCAGGAAATCACGCAAACCCGCACCATCGCTGCCTGCAGTGCCAACGCCCGCGTTAATAACGGATTGCCCGGCGCGCATATCCATGCGGTCACTGCCAGTGGCCTGCAAAGTGCCCCGAAAGTTGAACCGCTTGACGCGGTCCCGTCCCCCTGCGCCGAGCAGGCCGGAGTCCTCGCGCTGGTCTGCCGTGAGCCGAAAACGTGCCTGGTTATCGCCCCAGCCCAGACGCACCAGGGCGTCCTGAATGCCGTTGTCGCCCACTGCCATGCTGGCGGTTGTGCCCATGGTGTCAAGGCTGTCACGCGTGATGATGTTGATCATGCCCAGGAAGGCCCGCGCGCCGTAGGCCGCCGCATTGGTGCCCCGAATCACCTCGATGCGCTCAATGTCATCAATGGCCACTGCCTGCAGACCCGGGCCGGTGCTGCCCCAAAAAAATGGCGAGTAAACAGAACGCCCATCGACCATGACTTGTATCCGGTTGGCGTACTCTTTTAAGTTGACGTGGTAGCTGGCCTGGGGGGAATTGGTTTCAAACGAACTGCTGACTTGAAATCCGGGCACGTAGCGCAGCAAATCGGCCACATCGCGAGCGCCGGTGCTACGAATCAGGGCGCGGTCCAGTATCGTCACGGCCCCGGGTGTTTCATCCAAACGCTGTGGCATACGCGAGACGGACAGCACGATGGGGACCTCATTTAGAAATTCGCCTTCTGAAAGCAGTGACACATTTTGCGCATGCGCCACCCGAAGAAGGCCCAACAGCGCCATCCCAAACATGGGCACACTGAAGTACGCTAACTTTGAAACGGATTTGGGGCAGCCGGGTCCACTGACGAGGTACATATTCTTGAACATAACGTTGAACTTTCTATCAATGTGGTGCTGGTGACGTATTGCTGCGCGAAAGCGTCAATGTGCAAACAGCCCCTCGGCCCATTCTCGTCTCGAAAATGAGCGGGGATCGAATCAACTTTGCAACCCTGCTCGCAATAACCAGGTAACGCTCTGAACTCTTGCCACGGTCCGGTGGAATGCTTGTGCGGGTATCCCATACTTGTATGAGCACTTGGCTTCCACGCTGGCGCAGGCCTAACAAAATGCCCCCTTGGTGCGTTTCGGCAATTGCGTTGATGAGTAGTTTGCGCAAAATCATCTGAACCCAATGAGGGTCACTATTTACGTTAACGTCTGTTGGTGGGCAGTAGAAACAAAAGCGCAGATTTTTGGAAACGGTTTGTGGCGCGAACTCTGTTTCAAGGTCGTGCAGCAGCGCGATGAGGTTGAATGTCCTTTGCTTTGCATAGGCCGAACCAGCATCGAGACTTGAAATGTCCAGGAGGTCGTCCACAATGTGGCGAACCGACTGTATCGATTGATCCAGGCACTGGGCTGCCTTCATCGACTGCGGACTCATCGATGCGTGGAGTAAGTTGTCAATGAATAGTGTGGCTGCCTGCAAGGGCTGTCGTAAATCGTGAACAGCAGTCGCAAAGAAATGCATTTGCTCCCTTTCTTGACGCTCCTCTAGTTTTTCAACCGTACGAATGCACCATACCGCGACTCCAAGCTCGAGCAACAGGGAAGCCAATCCTACCCACAAAATTGACTCCGCACCCGATGGTGCATCGCCGGCAACCAGCACGTAACCAAGGCACGTAGCAAGGCCAGTGGCGACTGCCGTTGCAACTGCCGCATACCTTAGGACCCGAGATACGGGGCGGCGTTGCGCCAAAGCAAGCATGGTCAGTCAAGGCCTAACCGTCGGGCCGCCAAAACCGCTTCTGTGCGTGTATGTACTTTCAGGATGCGAAATATCGTTTTCAAATGACTTTGCACCGTGAAGCAGCTCATTCCCAGGATCGACGCTATCTCTTTATTTACGTTGCCCTGGCACAATAGAACCAGCACCTCTCGCTGTCGCGTGGTCATATTCGCATTGGCCAAATCCGGTTCCAGGTCCGCCGGGAAATGAGAATGGCCTTGGAGCACGGCTTGGAAGGCTTGCACCATGGTGTCCGCCGCGGTGGTTTTGATGAGATAACCCTTCACGCCTTTTGCGCGCGCCTCGCTCATCGCGTCATGCTCTGCGCTACCCGAAACCACCACAACTGGCACATTTGCAAACTTCTTTTGAAGTGGACGCAGTCCATCGAGCCCGCTCATCCCTTGCAAGGTCAAATCGAGCAGAATCAGGTCAAATGGATTGGCTTCGGCGATGTCCTGCGTAAGAGCATCTTCCAAGCTATTGGCTTCAATGACCTGAACTTCAGGATCCATACGCTGGAATAACAGCGACATGCCTGCTCTGAACAGCGCGTGATCATCAATTAGTAGAACGTGCATCGTCTTTCCAAAGAGGTCAGTCTTAGAATGAAATTGGTCTATAGCCGACGCCAATACTGCGCAAACAGCTACTGAATTTATAGCAACTTGAGAACTTCAGTAGCCGCAGCAACGGTCTCTACGATATCCGCATCAGTATGTGCCGCGCTCATGAAACCTGCCTCATACAGCGCGGGTGCAAAATAGACGCCGCGGTCCAGCATGCCATGGAAGAGGGCGTTGAAGCGCTTGTTGTCGGTGGTCATCACCTTCGCGTAGTTCTGCGGCAGGGCGTCGAACAGGAAGAAGCCGAACATGCCGCCTTCGCTGTCCACGCTGAAGGGCACGCCGACCTGATCGGCCGCACCTTGCAGGCCGGCCATCAGTTTTTGGGTCTTGGCGCCCAGTGCTTCGTAGAAACCGGGTTTGCGAACCTCGCGCAACGTGGCCAGACCACAGGCGGTGGCGACCGGGTTGCCCGACAGAGTGCCGGCCTGGTAGACCGGGCCTAGCGGGGCGAGTTGCTCCATCACCGCGCGCTTGCCGCCAAAGGCCGCTAGGGGCATGCCACCACCAATGACCTTGCCCATGACGGTGATGTCAGGCTCAAACCCGGGGATGGACTTGGCGTAGATGGCCTGGGCGCTGCCCAAGGCGACCCGGAATCCGGTCATGACTTCGTCAAACACAAACAGGGCTCCGTACTGCGTGCAAAGCTCGCGACAGCGCTGCATGAAGGGGACCGAGGCCCGCACAAAGTTCATGTTGCCAGCAATGGGCTCAATTATCAGGCAGGCCAATTCCTTCCCGTGCAAGGCAAAGGCGTCTTCCAGTTGCTCAATGTTGTTGTACTCCAGCACCAAGGTGTGCTGCACCACTTCGGCCGGCACACCGGCGCTGGTGGGGTTGCCGAAAGTGGCCAGACCTGAGCCGGCTTTAACCAGCAGCGCATCGGCATGGCCGTGGTAGCAGCCCTCAAACTTGAGGAACTTGCTGCGCCCGGTGGCGCCGCGCGCCAGGCGGATGGCGCTCATGCCAGCCTCGGTGCCACTGCTCACCAATCGGACCATGTCCATGCTGGGCACCAGGCTCAGGATTTCTTCGGCCAGTTCCACTTCGCGTTCGGTCGGGGCACCGAAGGAAAAGCCTTGGAGAATGGCTTTTTGCACGGCTTCCACCACCGCGGGGTGGCCATGGCCCAGGATCATGGGACCCCAGGAGCCTATGTAGTCGATGTGGCGCTTGCCATTGGCATCCCAAAAATAGGCACCCTGTGCGCGCGACACAAAGCGGGGCGTTCCGCCCACGGCCTTGAAGGCGCGAACCGGGGAGTTGACGCCGCCAGGGATGACTTTTTGGGCGCGTTGGAATAGTTGCAGGTTGTGGTCAGTGTCGAGTGTCATTGGGCGAAATTTCAAAAGAGGATTCTTGGGGTTCTTCGTCGTCGGTTTCGGGGTGCGCCCAAAAAAGGCGATCCGGCAGCACATTGCCCATGCCCGGTCTGAAGCCGCTCTCCAGGCAGCGGTCCAGGTAGCTCAGGGCCTCGGTCACCGACTCGGATAGCTCGGTGCCACTGGCAATCAAGGCGGCCAGTGCGGCAGACAGGGTGTCGCCCGCGCCGGCGAACGCCGCATCGAAGCGCTCGAACTTGTTGCTGCACAACACCGCTGTGGGCGTGCACAGTACGTTGTCGATGAACTGGTCAGGCAAGGGGATGCCGGTGACCAGGGTGTAGGGCACGCCGAATTCGTTGGCCGCTCGGGCGATGTCACGCGCTGTGGGGTTGCGCTCAGCACTCCAGTCGGGTAACAGCCAGCGCGACAGGGTGCTGTGGTTTCCGACCAACAGTGTGGCCAGGGGTAGCAGCAACTCGTTGTAGGCGTCCAGATACACATCGACCTTGTCCTCCTGCCACCAGGACAGGTCAGGCATATAGGCCAGCAGCGGGATATCGGCGTAGTCCGATGCGAGCTCGGCCACGGCGCTGAGATTTTCCGGCGAGCCCACAAACCCCACCTTGAATACCAACACCGGTACGTCTTCCAGGATCGCGCGGGCCTGCTCGGTTACTGCCTCGTCGTCCATGCAATAGTGGTCATATACCTCTGTGGTGTCGCGCGTATAAGTGCCGGTGATCACAGGTAGCGCGTGGGCACCGACCGAGGCTATGGCCTGGATGTCGGCCGTGATTCCACCCGAGCCGCTGGGGTCGTTGGCGTTGAACACCATGACACAGGCACTGGGGCCGTCGTCATCGTCTTCGGTGTCCAAACTGGTGCTGGAAATTGCCGTCATGAAGGTGGCCTGTCTTAGGGTTTGTCATCAGACAGAATGGCAAGGTTGGGGCTGGCAAGGGGCGATTTGCAAGTACTGCTTCTATACAATCCTTGCATTCTATTCGAAGGCCCTTTAAGCTGTGAACGATACTAAAACGTGGATGTGCCTGATTTGCGGTTGGATTTATGACGAGGCGATGGGGGACTCTGATCATGGAATTCCACCGGGTACCCGCTGGGCCGATGTACCGATGAACTGGACATGCCCGGAGTGCGGGGCACGCAAAGAAGATTTCGAGATGGTTCAAATTTAAAAGTGCTGTGCTATTGCATGGCAGTCTGTCGGTAACTTCCACACCTGATCAGGAGCAACGCTTTTTGAGTACCGCCGAAACTACTGTCAGAGTTCTGGTCATAGACGACAGCAACACCATTCGCCGCAGTGCAGAAATTTTCCTCAAACAGGGCGGCCACGATGTGATGCTGGCCGAGGACGGGTTTGATGCCTTGGCCAAGGTGAATGACTACCAGCCCCAACTCATCTTCTGCGACATCCTGATGCCCCGTCTGGACGGCTACCAGACTTGCGCCATCATCAAGCGCAATGCCAAGTACTCCAGTGTGCCGGTGGTGATGCTATCTTCCAAAGATGGTGTGTTTGACAAGGCTCGTGGTCGCATGGTTGGCGCGCAAGACTATTTGACCAAACCCTTTACCAAAGACCAGTTGCTGCAAGCCGTGCGGCAATTCGGGGCAGTTACGCAAGGAGCGAAGTGATGCCAGTCCGCAAAGTGCTTATCGTTGACGATTCCAAAACCGAAATCATGTTTTTGACGGACCTGCTTAAGAAAAACGGTTTTGTAGTTCGCTCTGCCGAGAATGCGGATGAAGCCTTTAAGCGCCTGACCGAAGACAAGCCTGACCTGATTCTCATGGACGTTGTGATGCCTGGTCAAAACGGTTTTCAACTGACACGCTCGATCAATCGTACGCCCGAGTACGCCAACATCCCGATTTTCATTTGTACCAGCAAAAGCCTGGAGACAGACCGTGTCTGGGGCATGCGCCAGGGCGCCAAGGACTACATTACCAAGCCAGTGGATGCTGCTGAGCTTTTGGCCAAGATCAAAGCGCTGGGCTGATCAACTGATCCATGGCTAATCGCGAAGCACTCAGAGAACTTCAGGTCCGGCTCGCCAGTCGCTTGCAGGCTGCCCGCTCGGAGGGTATGTCCGTTGCATGGCTGGCTTTGCGTGTAGGGGGCAAGAATCTTCTGTTTCCATTGGGGCAGTCTGGTGAGATTTTTCCGCTTGCCAGTTTGCAACCCGTTCCCTATGCGCGGGAGTGGTTTCGTGGGGTCCTCAACATCCGCGGCGGCTTGTATGGAGTTGTTGATCTGGCTGGATTCATTGCTGCTGATACCGGGAGCGAGCGGGGAGAGCCACCAGCACAGGAGTTGACTGTCGTCACCTTGAACATCGCGCTGGAAGTGAATACCGCGTTGCAGGTCGACGGCTTGTTGGGTTTGCGGGGTGCGGACGCGTTTGTATCTTCGGCACCGTCCGAGCCAGGCGCGCCAGCCTATTTTGGAAACCAGTTCCGGGATACTGCCGGGGAGTTGTGGCAAGAAATCGATCTGCGTATCTTGTCCCAAACCCCTCAATTTTTGAGCATCAGCGCTTAGATCCTCCGTAAGGCCTCACTATGTCCGTCGTTGATCAGTTGAAGAATATTTTTTCCAAAAAGCAGCCGGATTCCGAATTGAATTCGCGGCTCAGTCTTGCCATGCCGGACGAGTCGTTCAATGCGATGGCAGGTGAAACCGTGCAGGAAGAGGCTGCGATGGCGCAACGCGGTGCCATCCCCAAGGGCGCGGGTGCTGACGCGCCGAGACCCCCGGTGGGTGATCATGTGTCCATACCGGGCTTGGGCAGTCGGACCGTGGGTCAACAACAGCGTATCTTGTTTATGCTGCTGAGTGCGGCTCTGGTGCTGCTGGCAGGCGTTACCTTTTATACGCTCAGTCAATCTGACAAAGTGGCTCAGCAGTTGGGAGCAACGGGTCAGGCGCTTATGCAGTCACAGCGCCTGGCGAAGTCGGTGTCGCAGGCAGTTGTGGGTAGTGCGCAGGCGTTTCCTGACGTATCTGACAGTGCTGGCGTTTTGTCCAAGACCACGCGTGGCTTGCAAGGCGGTGACGATGAACTAAAGCTGAAAGCGCTGGGCGATGGTTACGCCCACGAACTGGAAAAAATTATTCCGTTGGTGGACCGCGCAGAGAAGAGCGCCAAGGCCGTTATGGGGCAACAGAAAATTTTGACGCAAATTGGTTCGGCTTTGCGGCTTATCAACCGGCAGTCGTCTGATTTACTTGAAATTGCGGAGGCCATTCTGGCTATGAAGCTGCAGCAGAATGCCCCATCGGTTGAGATTTCCGCTGTGGGCCAGCTGGTCATGTTGACCCAGCGCATTGGTAAGTCGTCCAACGAGTTCCTGACCCCAGAAGGCGTTAGCCCCGAGGCAGTTTTCTTGTTGGGCAAGGACTTGAATACTTTTAAGGAAATTTCCCAGGGGCTTTTGACCGGTAACCAGGATCTGCGTTTGGCAGCGTCCAAGGACGCTGGAACGCGCGAACAGCTTGATGCGCTGATCAAGATGTATGAAGAGACCCGTTTGCAGGCGAGCGCAATTTTGGGCAATTTACAGGGGCTGGTGTCTGCACGCGAGGCGCGCGATGCCATCGTTGCGGACAGCGAGCCATTGCGTCGCAACCTTGAAGAGGTGCAGACCGAGCTTTCCGCTCAAACTGGTATTGGCGGCGGGACATTGGCCATACTTGTGCTGGCAGCAGTTTTTGCATTGATCTGTGCAGGTGGCTTGTCTTATGTTCAATTGCAGGACAGCCGCCGTCGTCAAGTAGTAGCCGAAGACCAGCGAGTTGAAGCCGAGCACCAGCAGCACGAAGCAAAACGCGTTAATGACGCGAACCAGGCAGCGATTTTGCGTTTGATGAATGAGTTGCAGACCGTTGCTGAAGGGGATTTGACCCAGGAAGCTACTGTGACTGAAGATATTACGGGCGCCATTGCCGACTCGGTGAATTACACAGTGGAAGAGTTGCGCTCACTGGTGTCCAACGTGCAGAACACAGCGGCCCGCGTTGCGCAGACAACGGCCGATGTGGATGCCACGTCCACAGAGTTGCTGGCGGCATCCAATGAGCAACTGCACGAAATTCGCGAAACCGGGCGATCCGTTTTGGATATGGCGGGGCGCATTAATGAAGTGTCTGTCCAGGCGCAAGAATCGGCCACGGTGGCGCGCCAGTCATTGCTGGCTGCGGAGTCTGGTTTGAAAGCCGTGCAGGACGCCATCGGCGGTATGAATTCCATTCGGGACCAGATCCAGGAAACTTCCAAACGCATTAAGCGATTGGGTGAGTCTTCGCAGGAAATCGGCGAAATTACCGAGCTGATTTCGGACATTACCGAGCAGACCAACGTACTGGCTTTGAACGCTGCCATCCAGGCCGCGTCGGCTGGCGAAGCGGGTCGTGGCTTCTCCGTGGTTGCAGAAGAGGTGCAGCGGTTGGCCGAACGCTCTGCTGACGCCACGCGCCAGATTTCTGCGCTGGTGAAAGCCATTCAGACCGACACGCAGGATGCCATTGGCGCTATGGAGCGATCCACGCAGGGCGTGGTCGCAGGGGCAAAACTGTCAGATAACGCGGGTACCGCACTGACCGAGATTGACCGTGTATCCCGTCAGGTAGCAGACCTGATTGAGCAGATTTCAAGCTCTGCGTCGCGTGAAGCTGGTTTGGCCAATGTAATGGCTGGCAACATTCAGCACATTTTTGCGGTGACCGAGCAAACAGGTGAGGGTACGCGCGTTACGGCGACCCAAGTGCGCGAGTTGTCCCGCATGGCTGAAGAGTTGCGTCAGTCGGTTTCGCGTTTCAAAATCAGTTGATACCGGACCTTTTTCCGTCCTATCAGAACAATGATATCAGGAGAGCCACAACCCATGTCATCGAATCCAGCCACTGCGGTCGACAATGAACTGGCGGCCAGTGATCTTGGCCCATTGGCTTGGGTGCTGGATGAGTTGCGCAAATCCCTGGATGGTGCAACCAAGGCACTTAGGCGGTTTGTCCGCGATGCCGAGTTGGCCAGAGGCTCCAATCTGGCAGAACTGGATGCGAGCCACCTTCGCATTGCACGCCAGCAGTTGCACCAGGCGGTGGGGGCACTGGAAATGGTGGGGCTTGGTGCGCCAGCAAAAATGTTGCGCGCGATGGAAGCGTTGGCGCAAAAATTTGTGCAACGTCCAGAGCTGTGCAGTGAGGATGCCGCTACCCGGGTTGAACGCGCAAGTTTCGCCCTGACCGAGTATCTGGAAGGCGTGCTCAAAGGAAAGACGGCTTCATCCGTGGCGCTATTTCCCCAATACCGCGCAGTGGCGGAACTGGCGGGCGGGGAAAGTGTCCACCCGGCAGATCTTTGGCCCGTAGAGTGGCGCTGGATGGATGTGCCGATGCCACCCGACGTAGTCCCTTTGTTCTACACGCCGGCCTTGCGTGCTCAACTGGATCAAGAAGTCTTACGGGTGATGCGCACCGGCGACGCTAAATCGGCCAAGCGGTTAAGCGGACAATGTGCCGGTCTTGCAGCCGGTCAGACAGCATTGGAGTCACGTGCATTCTGGATGATTTGCGCCGGATTTTTTCAGGGCATCGCTCTTGGCGTATGTCCGGTTGACGTTTACATCAAGCGAGCAGCTTCTCGGGTTTTGCGCCAGTTTGCGTCGCTGGCCGGGGGCGATCTGAACATTTCGGAACGCCTCGCGCATGATCTGGTTTTTTTCTGTTCAGTTGCAGTTCCAGGCCCTGAAGACGTTGCGAATGCATTGAACGCAGTTCGTGTGTCCTATGGCTTGGCGCGCAGCAAGCCGATTCAATATGAAACCGAGCAGTTTGGGCGATTTGACCCCGCTTTGATGGTTTTGGCGCGCAAACGAATTGCCACTGCGGCCGAGACCTGGTCGGCGCTGGCAGGTGGTGATACCAATCGGCTAAAAGTCGTGGCGGATCAGTTTGACGCTGTGGCAGAGTCAATTGTCAAGCTGCATCCTGAAAGTGGAGACCTTGGTCGTGCGCTGGTGCGTGCGGTTGACTCTACCATCCGTTCGGGCAGTGCGCCGGCCGCTGCGGTTGCCATGGAGGTGGCCACCTCCATACTGTATTTGGAGGCTGCTTACGACGATCTGGATCCGACAGAGTCCACCATGGGCGAGCGCGGGGCGCGACTCGCGCATCGCCTGCAGCAAGTTAGCGCGGGTGGTGAACCGGAGCCACTTGAAGCATGGATGGAAGAGTTGTATCGGCGTGTGAGTGACCGTCAGACCATGGGGAGCGTGGTGGATGAGTTGCGTGCATCGCTGGCAGATGTCGAAAAATCGCTGGACCAGTTTTTTAGAAATCCACAGGACAAGGCGCCGCTGCGTGAAGTGCCAAGCCAATTGGCACAAATGCGTGGCGTTTTTTCGGTGCTGGGTCTGGATCAACCGTCACTGGCCGCCTTGCGCATGCGCAGCAACGTAGAGCAGTTTTTGGTAGACGATATTGACGAGGTGAGCGGACGTAGCGTCATTTTCGAAAAACTCGGTAACAGCTTGGGGGCGATGGGTTTCCTGATTGATATGCTGAGCTACCAGCGCGCAATGGCCAAGAAGCTTTTTGTTTACGATGAGGAGTTGGGAGAGTTCAAGCCGCTGATGGGACGCGAGCGCGTTGCGCCACAATTGCCTGAAGTAGTCCAAGTCGATGCGCCGTTAGTCGAGGACACCTCCGTTGACGTACCGTTGGCGCCGCAAGTTGCTGAAGTCGATCTGCCGCATTTCGAACAGCGGCCGGCCAGCCCCGTGCCCGTGCCGCCACCAGCACCTGTACAAGATGATTTAGACGACGAGGCCGAACTGGTCGATATTTTTCTGGAAGAGGCGCGTGAGGTTGTCCAGAACGGGTTGGTTGCCGCAAAAGCGCTGGCTCAAGACCCCTCTAATTTGGCGGAACAAACAACCCTGCGTCGTGCCTTTCACACACTCAAGGGTAGTTCACGAATGGTCGGGTTGAATGAGTTTGGCGAGGCCGCATGGGCGTTCGAGCAAGTGCTGAACAACTGGCTTGCCGAGCAGCGCCCAGCCAGCGATGACTTGATTACGGCTTCGGGTTCTGCCATGCATGCCTTTGGCCGCTGGGTAGAGGATATTGCTGGTCAGTCCGACGCGCCATGGAATGCGCAGGACTTCCGAAAATCCGCAGATACCCTGCGTCTGCAAGGGCAGTGGATTCCCCTGCGCACACCGGGGTCGCCCCCCGTCGTCGGGTCGACCGTATCTGGCGGTGTCGAAGTGGCGCAGGACGTGGCCGCTGATGTGCGTGATCAGGTCGTGGCTGAGCTGCCAGAAATTGAGCTATTGCCACAAAATGAGGAGTATTCCTCGACGCAATTGGGCGACGAATTGACGTTCGAAACGACCAAGCTGGCTGACGGTTTGTCCGTGGAGACTGAAGATGCGCATCCTGACTTTGCCGCGACGCAGACCTTCGGTTTCGAGGCAACGAAAGCTTTCATGGCAGATGATGCCAGCAAAGCGACAACAGTCGCCCAAAGCAACCCTGAGTTCACGGAAGTTGAATTTGGTGACTTCGATTTTGAGGAGCATCCGGTCGAGATTGTTGCCCAGCCGCAGAGTGCAGTCTTGCCTGAGCCTGATGGGGATGTTCTGACCGAAGCCGTGGCGCAACAGGAGTCCGACCTTGTCTCCGTTTCCGATGAGGTGACAGTTGCTGGCGAAGAGGTAGAAGAGGTAGAAGAGCAGGTGAAAGTGATTGGTCACCTGCGCTTGAGCATCCCGCTATACAACGTTTATTTGAATGAAGCCGATGAGTGGTCGCGGCGATTGCAGGTCGAGCTCAGCGAATGGGCGTTGGAATTGCAACGTCCATTGCCGGATTCGCTGGTGACGCTGGCGCATTCCCTGTTGGGTAGCTCGGCGACTGTTGGTTTTGTAGCACTGTCTGACATGGCGCGAGCGCTTGAGCATGCTCTTCAGCACATCCAACTCCATCACCAGGGTACGAGTGAGCAAGCGCTGGTCTTTACCAATGCGGCAGAAGATATTCGCCGCCTGTTGCATCAGTTCGCCGCCGGCTTTTTGAAGGACTCCGATCCGTCCATTCTTGCGGCGCTGCACCGCATTATTGAGACTGAGTTTCCTGCACCCACGATGGATTCGATTGTGGACGCTCTCGACGACGACATCGCTCTGTTAGAAGACGACTATATTGAAGAGTTGGCGGTGATCGCGCCACCACCTGACCCCGCACCCTCAGTGATACCGGTAGAGTTGCCCGGCGCTGCCCCACTGTCGATCGTTGCCGCGCCGCTGAGTATTGCGCAGGCGCAAGATGAGGACATCGATGCGGTCGATCAATTGGATGAGGATTTGTTTCCGATTTTTGAGGAAGAAGCAATTGAGCTCCTTCCGCAGTTGGGATCGGCTCTGCGTCAATGGGTGGCACGTCCCGACAATTTGAGCGCGCGTACCGAAGTGTTGCGCGTATTGCACACGCTCAAAGGCAGCGCACGCCTGGCCGGAGCCATGCGTCTTGGGGAAATGTCCCACCACTTGGAGTCCAGCATTGAGCAGATTGGTACCGAGCAGGTGCAGTCCGTTCAGTTGGAACCGTTGCTCACGCGGTTTGATACCTTGCAGGCAACGTTCGATGTTTTGGGTAAGGAGCCTGCGCACGATGAGTTGACCACCGAAGTGGCCCAGGCGAAGGATGTAGAAGCGGTTTCCGTGCCGGTCAAGGTGCTGCCGCGCGGTTTGGGAGTTGCTCCAGTGCGCCAGTCAGCGAACCAGTCGGTTCGCGTGCGTTCGCAGTTGCTCGACCGGTTGGTCAATCAGGCTGGTGAGGTCATGATTTCTCGTGCCCGTTTGGAAGCACGTCTGATCCAACTGCGTTCTTCATTGGGAGACCTCACCGTAAATCTGGATCGTTTGCGCCAACAGTTGCGCGATGTGGAACTGCAGTCTGAATCACAGATGCAGTCACGTTTGGCCCAGACCAAGGATTCCGCACAGGCTTTTGATCCGCTCGAGTTCGACCGTTTTACGCGCGTGCAGGAACTGACCCGCATGATGGCCGAATCTGTGCACGACGTGGCTACCGTGCAGCGCAACCTGCAACGGTCGATTGAAGGTGCGGAAGACGACCTGATTGCCCAAGGGCGTCAGGCGCGGGAACTGCAGCGCGACCTGTTGCGCACGCGCATGGTCGAGTTTGAAAGTATTTCCGAGCGTCTGTATGGGGTGGTTCGCCAGGCGGCAAAAGACGCTGGCAAGTTGGTCAAACTCGATATTTCCGGTGGATCCATCGAAATGGACCGCGGCATACTGGACCGCATGGGCCCCGCGTTCGAACATATGCTGCGCAATTGCGTCGGTCACGGCATTGAGAGTGCGTCCGAGCGGGTTGGCGCAAGTAAGCCGCCGGTGGGTACGATCACCATTCAGGTGAGTCAGGAAAGTAACGACGTTTCGGTTTCGTTCAGTGATGACGGTGGCGGACTGCATCTTGACAAAATCCGTGCCAAAGCCATTGCCAACGGCGTCATTTCTGCTGAAGCGGTGATGAGTCAAAGCGATGCAGCCAACTTGATATTTATGCCCGGCTTTTCGACGGCCGATCACGTGACCGAGTTGTCGGGACGGGGTATCGGTATGGACATTGTCCGAACCGAAGTCAATTCTCTGGGCGGGCGCATTGAAACATCGACCGTGCCGGGTTTGGGTACCACTTTCAAGGTGGTGTTGCCGCTGACAACAGCGGTCACGCAGGTCGTGATGTTGCGCATTGGCGACTTCACCATTGGGGTCCCCTCTGGATTGGTGGAGACGGTCTTGCGCACGCCCGTGGCGGTGCTGGAGCAAGCCTATCAGCGTGACGGTTTTGACATGGGCGGCCAGATAGTGCCCTTCTTCTGGGCAGGTGCCTTGTTGCAGGTTTCCCCACACAGCAATGAAGCGCTGGGAAAGACTCGGTCAGTGGTCGTGTTCCGAAGCGCGGGTCAGCGCCTTGCGCTGCATGTGGATGAAGTGTTGGGCAACCGAGAGGTTGTGGTCAAGAATTTGGGCCCGCAACTCGCGCAGTTGCCAGGCTTGGCGGGGGTCTCTGTGCTGGCGTCGGGGGCAGTGGCCCTGATTTACAACCCGGTGGCGTTGGCGGCGGTGTACGGAGATAAGGCGCGACAGATGGGCACGCTTGCGGTGCAGGGCGCTGCGGACTCGGCTGGCAATGCGTCAACCGTGGCGACTCCAGTCAATGTGGTCAACCAAGTGCCTCTGATTTTGGTGGTTGATGACTCGATCACCGTTCGCCGGGTTACGCAGCGCCTGCTCAAGCGGGAGGGCTACCGTGTGGCGCTTGCTTCTGACGGACTGGATGCGCTGGAAAAGTTGCAGGAAGAGAAGCCCACCTTGGTGTTATCCGATATAGAAATGCCGCGCATGGACGGTTTCGACCTGGCGCGCAATATCCGCGCCGACGCGCAACTGCGCGACCTGCCTATCATCATGATCACGTCTCGTATTGCGGGCAAGCACCGTGAGCATGCCAAAGAGCTGGGTGTTGACCACTATCTTGGCAAACCTTACTCGGAAGACGAATTGATGGGCTTGGTGCGCAGCTATTGCTCGAGCGCCGCTGAGGTCTGACGGCTTTTTCGGATGACTTCGTAGCGCTGCAGCGTGAGGGCGCGTGCCGCGGCGTGGTCTACGATGGGCATAGGGTAGTCGCGGCCCAATACACAGCCAGCGGCTGCCAATTCAACCGGCTTTGCCAGCCACGGCGCATGGATGGATTTGGCACTCAGTCCAGCTAATTGCGGGATATAGCGCTTGATGAATTTGCCCTGTGCGTCAAATTTTTCGCTTTGGGCGATGGGGTTGAAAATTCGGAAATACGGTTGTGCGTCGCAGCCACTGGAACTGACCCACTGCCAACCCCCATTGTTGGCTGACAAATCAAAGTCGTTTAGTTTTTCCGAAAAATACCGTTCTCCCCATCGCCAGTCTACCCCCAGGTGCTTGACCAAAAAGCTGCCCGCAACCATGCGCAGACGGTTGTGCATATACCCGGTCTGGTTAAGCTGGGCCATGGCCGCATCCACCAGCGGGTACCCGGTAACACCCAGACACCAGGCTTTGAACAGGGTTTGGGCATGCGTCCCCTGTTCCCAGGTAATCTGGTCGTACTCAGGTCTGAATGCGTTTTGGGCCACACGGGGAAAGTTGGACAGCACCTGGAAGTAAAAGTCCCGCCAAATCAACTCGGCCAGCCAAACGCTGGCCCCGGCGCTACGCGCCAGCTTGCGATGCAGGGCCAAGCCGACCAGTTGACGAATCGACACGGTTCCAAAACGCAGGTGTACACCGAGGTAGCTCGGGCCTTTGACCGATGGAAAATTTCGGGTCTGGTCATAGTTGTCGATGCGGTCCCAGAAGTCTTCGATCAATTTCGCGGCACCGGTAGCGCCCGGGTGAATGCCCAGAGCGCTCAGGTTGGTTGGCGAAAAACCAAGCGTGTCGAGCGTGGGCACGGGCTTGGCATAGGCCGGGGGCCGCGCTGTGAGTGCCTCGGCATGGGGCGCGATGGCATGTTGCGCAGGTGGTGCATCACCCAGGCGTGTGAGCCAGGCACGCATATAGGGTGTAAACACGCCGTAGGGCTTGCCAGTCTGGGTTAGCACCTCGCGTTGCTCAAAAATAACATGGTCTTTGAACGTCAGCATTTCAATGCTTTGCGCAGCCAGCGTGTTGCTCACCACCGTATCGCGAATGATTGCCTGCGGCTCGTAGTCGTGGGCGGCAAAAACGGCCAGCGCACCCAGCGCCACCGCCACCGCGGGAATGGTTTGTGTAGCCAAACCGTGCTGTACGATCAAACCGGCTTCTGGCTTGCCAGACATGGTCCGCAGGCTGGTATCCAGTTCAACCAGGCTTTCGCGAATGAACTCCACACGCCGGTCGGCGCGTGGCAGTCCATCCAGGATGGCGCTGTCGAATACGAATACACAATGTACCCGGGTGCACCGCTGTAACGCAGCGCTCAGCGCCGGGTTGTCGTTGGTGCGCAAGTCGCGGCGAAACCATACCAAGCCAGTGTCAAATTCTTTTTCCATTGCAACCGCTAAAATTCGGAAATGTCTGGCGATTCTGCACTCCTCAACCTCACGAATCACTTTCTGATTGCAATGCCCGGGCTGGAGGATGCGATATTCTCCAAAAGCGTGGTCTATGTTTGTGAGCACACACCGCATGGTGCACTGGGACTTGTCATCAACAAGCCGGCCGACATCACGATGGCTACCTTGTTTGGCAAAGTGGATTTACCCCTGCGGCGCACTGACTTGACCGACTCGCCGGTTTTTCAGGGCGGTCCGGTGCAGATAGAACGGGGGTTTATCCTGCATGAATCGATTTTTGCCGAAGCCGACAAACCGGAGCAACCCCTTTATGCCTCCAGCATGACCATTCCGGGTGGCCTTGAAATGACCACCTCCAAGGACGTGCTCGAAGCGTTGTCCAGCGGTTCAGGGCCGCGCAGGGTGCTGGTGTCGCTGGGCTACTCGGCCTGGGGTGAGGGACAGTTGGAGACTGAACTGAGTGAAAACAGCTGGCTTACGGTAGACGCCGACCAAACCGTTATTTTTGACACCCCCGTGGAGCAGCGCTACGACAAAGCTTTGGCGTTGCTGGGCTTGCAGGCCTGGATGATTTCATCGCAGGTGGGCCACGCATGAACGTCGCCCGGCAGGAAGGCGCTCGTACCGCAGTGCGCTGCACGAAGGCTACCCCGTGAGCCAGGCGCCACTGGCATCTGAGGCGGTGCTGGTGCCCGTTTCGCTGACGACATTTCTGGCGATTGATTTTGGCCTTAAAAGGACGGGGGTCGCGGTTGGCAATCGCCTGATGCGTTCGGCGCAGTCGGTTGGGACGGTGCACGCGCAGGGTGATGCACGGTTTACCTTGCTTGAAAAGCACCTGAAGGAGTGGCAACCTGACGCCATTGTCATCGGCGTACCGTATCACCCTGACGGTGCTGCCCACGAAAACACCGCCCGCGCCAAAAAGTTTGGCCGCCAGCTCCATGGACGGTTTTCACTGCCGGTGTTTGAGGTCGACGAGCGCTACAGCACGACCGAGGCGCTGGCTTCTGGCGCGCGCGACGCCGATGCCGCATCGGCCTGCATTATTTTGGAACAGTTCTTAAGGAGTTTGCCGTGAGACCATCTATGAGCGACGCGGGGCCGTCCCAAGGCGCGAGCGTGGGGGCATTATTGCTCGATGCGGAGGCGCTGTACCGTGAGTTGTTGCGGGGTGTGCAGCTGATTTGTGGCGTGAACACTCGTTTGGTGGGTATCACCTCCGGTGGTGCCTGGCTGGCCGAGCGCCTGCAAAAAGACATGAACCTGCCCGGCCAGGCCGGCAAGATTTCATCGTCCATGCACCGCGATGACTTTGCACAGCGAGGGTTGGCTTCTGGTGGGCAAACCGTGCTGCCTTTCGATGTAAATGGTGCCGACATTCTGGTTCTGGACGACGTGCTCTTCACCGGGCGCACGCTGCGCGCCGTCATCAACGAGCTATTTGACTACGGTCGACCGGCCAGTGTGAAGTTGGCGGTGCTGGTGGACCGCGGCGGGCGCGAACTGCCGGTGCAGGCCGATTTTGCTGCGGCGCGCGTGACGCTCGCGCCCAATCAGTCGTTGGCTCTGGCCCGCAGCGAGGCTGGTGTTTTCAGTTTTGACGTTAAGGCACGATGACCATGCTCTACAAACGCAACCCACAACTCAATCAACACGGGGAACTCGTTCACCTGCTGTCCATCGAAGGACTGCCAAAAGGCATCTTGACGCATATTCTGGACACCGCAGCCAACTTCGTCTCGGTTAACGACCGGGAAGTGAAAAAAGTGCCCCTGCTGCGTGGCAAGAGCGTTTTCAACCTGTTCTTCGAGAACTCGACCCGCACCCGCACCACATTCGAGATCGCCGCCAAGCGCCTCTCGGCGGACGTGATCAATCTGGACATTGCCCGTTCTTCGGCCTCAAAGGGTGAGTCACTGCTCGATACCATTGCCAACCTGAGCGCCATGGCGGCCGACATGTTTGTGGTGCGCCACAGCGAATCCGGCGCACCCTACCTGATTGCGCAGCACGTGGCGCCCCATGTCCACGTGATCAATGCCGGCGACGGCCGCCATGCCCATCCCACGCAGGGATTGCTGGATATGTTCACCATCCGGCACTACAAGAACGAGTTTTCCAACCTCACAGTGGCCATTGTTGGCGACGTGCTGCACTCGCGTGTGGCACGTTCCGACATCCATGCGCTCACCACCCTGGGCTGCGCCGAAGTGCGCGTGGTCGGCCCCAAGACGCTGGTGCCGTCGGACATGGCGCAAATGGGTGTGCGGGTCTGTCACACGCTGGAGGAGGGCATCAAGGATTGCGACGTCATCATCATGCTGCGCCTGCAGAACGAGCGTATGAGTGGTGCGTTGTTACCCTCCATGCATGAGTTCTTCAAGAGCTACGGGCTCACGCCAGAGAAGTTGCAACTCGCCAAGGCGGATGCCATTGTCATGCACCCCGGTCCAATCAACCGCGGAGTCGAGATTGACTCGGCGGTGGTTGATGGCAGTCAGAGCGTGATCCTGCCGCAGGTGACCTTTGGCATTGCAGTGCGCATGGCCGTCATGAGCATCGTTGCAGGCAATGAAGCCGATTCCCGGAGTGCTAAGCGATGAAAACATTAATCAAGGGCGGTCGGGTCATCGATCCGGCCAGTGGCTACGATGAAAAAGCCGATGTAGCCCTCGTGGATACTGCGGTGGCAGCTATTAAAAATATAGCGTCTGATTTTATGCCGGATACCACCATCGACGCCACCGGCTGCATCGTCATGCCCGGTCTGGTCGATCTGGCGGTGCGCTTGCGTGAACCTGGCCACGAGCACGAAGGCATGCTGGCGTCCGAGATGGCGGCAGCAGTGGCGGGCGGCGTGACCAGCGTGGTCTGCCCACCGGATACCGAACCGGTGCTGGACGAAGCCGGTCTGGTCGAAATGCTGCGTCACCGTGCCGAGCAGTTGAAACAGGCGCGCCTGTTCCCCCTGGGAGCGTTGACGCGCAACCTGGAGGGCGAAGTTCTCACGGAGATGTTGCACCTGACTCAGGCGGGGTGCATTGGGTTCAGTCAGGCCGAAGTGCCCCTGGCAAACACCCAGGTTATGCTGCGCGCCTTGCAATATGCCAGCACCTTCGGCCTCACCGTGTGGTTGCGTCCGCAGGAATTGCACCTGGGCAAGGGCGTGGCGGCCAGCGGTCCGTTGGCCACCCGACTGGGGCTGTCCGGTGTGCCGGTAGCGGCCGAGACCATTGCCCTGCACACGATTTTTGAGTTGGTCCGGGCCACCCGGGCGCGCGTCCACCTGTGCCGCATCAGTAGCGCCGCGGGTGTGGCGCTGGTGCGCCAAGCCAAGCATGAGAGCCTGCCCATTACCTGCGATGTGAGCATCAACTCGCTGCACCTGATCGATTTGGACATTGGCTACTTTGACAGCCGCATGCGTCTTAATCCACCCTTGCGGCAGCAGTCCGACCGCGACGCCTTGCGCGCCGGTCTGTCCGACGGCACGATTGACGCGCTGGTCTCTGACCACACACCGGTGGATGAGGATGCCAAAGCTTTGCCGTTTGCCGAAAGCGAACCTGGCGCTACCGGGCTGGAGTTGCTACTCAGCCTGGCGTACAAGTGGGCGCAGGACGGTGGCATCGCCCTGAATCAGGCTCTGGGAGTCGTGACCCATCGACCAGCAGCGGTGGTCGGGGCCGCACTGGGCAACTTTGCCGATAGCGCCGGGCGGTTGGTGGTGGGTGGTGCAGCCGATATCTGCATCTTTGACCCATACGCGGCCTGGACGGTCGAAGCCTCGGCCCTGCGCAGCCAGGGTCACCATACTCCGTTTGGTGGCTACGAGTTACCCGGGCGGGTGCGCGCAACACTGGTGGGTGGGCACCTTGCCTATCAGGCATGAGCAGGGTAGTAGGCCGATGGCGTTGTTAGCTGGCACCTCGCCGTGAACCGGGTTCGTGCCTGCTGGCGCTTGTTGCGCGTGGTGCTCCACATTTTGGGTGGAGTGTGGACCATTCTCACTGTCTTTCCGCGCCTTGCTACCGAACAAAAGCATCAGCGGGTTCAGGTCTGGGCCCTTGAGATGCTTGCGTGCATAGCTATTGAATTGATAGTAAAAGGTAGTCCGCCAGTGGCTGGTCCGATGCTGCTGGCGGCCAACCACATTTCCTGGGTTGACATCGTGGTGATGCATGCAACCCGGCATTGCCGCTTTGTGTCCAAAGACGAAGTTGGGCGCTGGCCCTTGGTGTCCACACTGGCCAACGCGGCCGACACGCTGTACATCACCCGCGAGTCCCGCCGCGATGCCATGCGGGTGGTGCACCAGATGGCGCAGTGCCTGCACGATGGTGACGTGCTGGCGATTTTTCCGGAAGGGACGACGGGTGACGGCACCAGTTTGTTGCCGTTTCATGCCAACTTGCTGCAGGCTGCCATCTCGGCCGACGCCCCGATCCTGCCCGTGGCCTTGCAATTCGTGGACGGCCGGACCGGCGCGATCAGTTTTGCACCGTGCTATGTGGGCGCGGACACCCTGTGGCAGTCATTGTGGCGCACCCTTTGTACCTGCGACGTGCAGGCGGTGGTGCAGTTTGGGTCGCCCGAGTTGGCGCAGGGGCGCGACCGGCGAACCTGGGCTGCCGATCTGCGTGAAACCATCACAAAATTGAGGGGTTAACCCCCACGCTTGAAGGTCACTACGTGGTCCACCTGGGCTCGTATGCCGATCCACTCCCCTAACCGGTGATCATGGTGGCTGGGTACATGGGCTTGCACGGTTTGCCCGCCGGACAGCCGCAGGGTGTACAAAAACTCGGAGCCGCGAAACGCCTTGCGAATAATCTCGGCTTTGACCGGTGCCGCGTCGTCATGGACGATGTCATCGGCCCGCAGTAGCACGTCGCATTGCCCTGACGCAAAAGCCGAGGGCAAGGGGCATTCGGCCATATTGTTCAGTTCACCCAAGACCGTTTGCACCACGGTCTGACCGTCCACTTCGACCAGTGTGGCGGGAGCAAACACGCCATGACCAATGAATTCCGCGACAAACCGCGTGGCCGGTCGGTGGTAGAGGGAATAGGCGTCGTCCCACTGGTGCAGCGCGCCTTCGTGCATGACACCAATCATGTCACCGATGGCGAAGGCTTCGAGTTGGTCATGGGTCACGAACAGCGCGGTGGCGCCGGCGGCTTTCAGAATGCCCCGCACTTCATGCGCCAGACGTTCGCGCAAGTCCACGTCCAGATTGGAGAAAGGCTCGTCGAGCAGCAGCAGTTGAGGCCTGGGTGCCAGCGCGCGTGCCAGGGCCACACGTTGCTGTTGACCACCGGAGAGTTCGTGCGGATAGCGATTCTGGGCACCGCGCAGGCCCACCCATTCCAGTACCTCGGCAACCTGTGCGTCGCGTTCGGCTGCAGCCCAATCGTGAATGCCAAAGGCCACATTGTGGCCCACATCAAGATGGGGGAAGAGGGCATAATCCTGAAACACCATGCCGATTCGGCGTTTCTCGGCAGGAAGGTGCATGTTGGCACCACTGACCGTAAGCCCGCCCAGCTTGACTTCGCCGCT